>JBEBBA010000106.1:0-4753 GCA_041158585.1 Actinomycetota bacterium | reverse complement strand
CTGTTTCGCTCGCTGCGGTCGAAATCGCCGAACTGCTCGGATCTAAGTACGTCTGCGTATTTACCGAGTCGGGCGACTCGCTTCGCCGCGTTGCTCGCCTTCGTTCGAGTGTGCCAATCGTTGCCTTTACCCCGAGCGCAGATGTTCGCAACCGTCTCGCTCTGGTCTGGGGAGCCGACACCTACCTTGTCGACAAGGTGAAGCACACCGACGAGATGATGCACCAGGTCGACGAGATCATGTTGGCGACCGGCAAGTGCCAGATTGGCGATGAAGTTGTGGTTGTGGCAGGAACCCCTCCAGGCATCCCCGGATCGACCAACTCGCTTCGTGTTCACCGAATCGGTGACGCCGTAAACGAAGCTGCTCCGGGTTACGGCCGTAAGTAGCAGAGACAAAAAGAAAGTGGACCTAGGTAACTAGGTCCACTTTTTTTTGTGCCGGAAGTGGGATTCGAACCCACACGTCCTTTCGAACAAAGCATTTTGAGTGCTCCGCGTCTGCCGTTCCGCCATTCCGGCTTTTGGGCACCGAACAAGTGTAACTTAACCAAAAATCCAATAGTGTTGTCGCATGAGTGAAGTACGCAGAGTAGTTGTAGCCGAAGACGAATCGCTGATTCGCATGGACATCGTCGAAACTTTGCGTGATCACGGTTTCGATGTTGTTGCCGAAGCGGGCGATGGTGAAGAGGCGATCGCTAAGTGCGAAGAACTCAAACCCAACCTTGTGGTCATGGACATCAAGATGCCAAACATGGATGGCATTACCGCAGCAAAACGCTTGGCGGAGCTAAAGATTCCGGTGGTTCTCCTGACGGCCTTTAGTCAGAAGGAGCTGGTGGAGCAAGCCGCTGAGGCTGGCGCCATGGCTTACGTTGTAAAGCCGTTTACACCAACCGACCTAATCCCGGCAGTGGAGATCGCGCTCAGTCGCCACGCCCAGGTTCTTGCGCTCGAATCTGAGGTTTCTGACCTCATCGACCGCCTCGAGACGCGCAAACTAGTTGATCGCGCCAAAGGGCTACTGATTTCAAAGGGTCTAGTGAAAGATGAACCAGAGGCATTCCGCTGGATTCAGAAGACTTCGATGGACGGCAGACTGACCATGAAGGACGTCGCCAGAACCATTATTGAGCAGCTCGCGCCTTCAGAAAGTTAGTGATCCGAACGGTCGAAAGCCTTTTGCCGGCTTCATCGGTTATCGCAATTTCGTGAGTAGTTAGTGACTTACCGAGACTGATTGCTCGGCAGGTTGCCGTAACAACACCTTCGCGAGCCGAGTTGCTGTGCGAGGCGTTTACCTCAATTCCAACAGCAGCCTTGTCTGGGTAAGCCCAGACGTTGGCCGCGATACTGCCGAGTGTTTCGGCGAGAACCACGTATGCGCCACCGTGCAACAATCCCAAAGGCTGACGATTTCCCGCTACCGGCATCGTCGCGACGGCTAACTCAGCGCTCAACTCCACCAGCTCGATGCCCATCTTCTCGGCGAGTTCGCCGAGTCCGCGAGTACCCAAGAGTGCTTCGGCTTCGGGGGAGAGTTTTACCACGGTGTCTCCTGAGTTTGGTTGGCGTAGCGAAGTAGCATTGGCGTTATGAACGCTAACCCAAAGAATACCCTCTTACTCATCGACGGGCATTCGCTGGCGTTCAGAGCCTTTTACGCACTGAGCCCAGACGCATTCCGCGCTCCAAATGGTCAGCACACGAACGCTGTGCACGGCTTCATTTCGATGATGCTCAACATTCTTGGCAACGAGAAGCCAACCCACTTGGCTGTAGCCTTCGACCTTTCACGCTCATCATTCAGAACAGATGAATACCCCGAGTACAAGGGCACTCGAGGCGAAACGCCACCGGAGTTCAACGGCCAGACTGAGGCGCTCACAGAGGCGCTAGCGGCCATGAACATCACGACCCTGACCAAGGTGAATTACGAAGCCGATGACATCATCGCGTCACTAGCCGATCAGGCTGCCGACAAAGGCTTTGAGGTGCTTATCGTTTCGGGCGACCGCGACACCTTCCAACTAATCCGGCCGGAAACCACGATTCTTTACCCGGTGAAGGGCGTAATGAATCTGGCGCGAATGGACGACGACGCCGTAGTGGCAAAGTATGGCATCCACGCAAAGCAGTACCCAGATCTCGCAGCTCTCGTGGGTGAATCCAGCGACAACCTGCCTGGCATCCCGGGCGTCGGTCCAAAAACCGCCGCGAAGTGGATCAATGAGTTTGGTTCGCTTGACGCGATTCTCTCGAGTGCCGAGAGCATCGGCGGCAAGGTAGGTGAATCGCTCCGGGAACATCGAGAACTCGCGGTAAGGAACCGACGACTAAACCACCTCGTGCGAGATCTAGAGCTAGTTGAAGACTTTGAGGCCTTCCGACTCAAGGGCGTTGACGAGGTGAAGGTCAAGGAGGTTTTCACCAAACTCGCGTTCCGAACCCTGACCGAGCGAGTCCTCAAGCTTCGCGGCATCGCCAAAGGCACGGAGGCGGCTTCGGATAGCACAGACGAACCCGAGGTTGTTATTGAGCAGGTTGAGATTCCTGAAGTACAGAAACTCGAAAGCGTCGGTTCTTGGCTAGCAAAACACGAGCTAGTGGCTGTCTCGGTTTCACACAACGGATCCTTCAGCTTCGGGCTGGCAAGTGCCACCGAAAGAGTCGAAACGCGCGATGAGGCCGTGCTTGAGTGGTTGAAGTCAGCTTCAAAGAAGGCCGTTTACAACGCCAAAGCCATAGACAGGCTTTTGCTAGAACACGGCCTAAATGTCGGGGGAGTCGAACTAGACGCTCTTTTGCTCTGCTACCTAAATGATCCAGTTCGGCGAGACTACAGCCTCGATACCATAGCGCTCGATTATCTAGGTCTCTCGGTTGAACGAGCAGAAGACGATGGTTCTCTCCTAAGCGAAGCCGCCGAAGATCTTTCGCTCGATGCCTTCCTGGTATTCAAGACCGCCACAGTGCTTGCGGCCAAAGTCGAGGCGCAAGAGCAGCTGAAGGTTTACCGTGACGTCGAGCTACCAAGCTCTGCGACTCTAGCCCAAATGGAGCACTACGGCATCGCGGTCGATAAGCCTAAGCTCGAGAAACTTCTTGAGACACTCGGTGCTGAGGTCAAGCAAATCGAAACCGAGGCATTTGCGATCATTGGGCACGAAATCAATCTGTCCTCACCAAAGCAATTGCAGACGGTACTTTTTGAAGAACTTGGTATGACTGGCACGAAGCAGGTGAAGACAGGTTTCTCGACGAACGCCGAGGCCCTAACCACACTCTTCGAGCAGAACCAGCACCCGTTCCTTGAAAAACTCTTGAACCACCGCGAAGTTACCAAGATTCGACAGATGGTTGAAGTGGTGCTGAAGTCGATTGGTAAAGACGGACGTATTCACACCAATTACGTTCAAACCGGAACATCCACTGGTCGCCTTTCCTCTGAAGGGCCAAACCTGCAAAACATTCCGATCAAGTCCGAACGCGGTCGCGAGATTCGCGACGCATTCATTGTCGGTGACGGTTTCGAGACCTTGCTCAGCGCCGACTACTCGCAGATAGAAATGCGAATCATGGCTCACCTCTCAGAAGACGAGGGGCTTATAGAGGCCTTCAAATCCGGCGAGGATCTACACCGCTTCGTTGGCTCACGCATTTTTGGGGTAACCCCCGATGCAGTCACTAGCGCCATGCGTTCCAAGGTTAAGGCTATGAGCTACGGCCTGGTTTACGGGCTCAGCGAATACGGATTGGCAAAGCAACTCAGAATGTCAAACGCCGAGGCCAAACAGCTCATGAACGACTACTTTGCAAGGTTCGGGGGAGTTAGACGTTACCTTGCCACGGTTGTTGAAGACGCCAAACTGAACGGCTACACGGTAACCACCTTCGGTCGCAGACGTCCGTTCGATGACCTAAAGAGCCCGATTTTCCAAATCCGCGAAAACGCTCGACGAGCTGCTCTCAACGCACCAATCCAAGGAACCGCAGCCGATATCATGAAGCTTGCGATGAACCGCATCGGTGAGGAGATCTCGTCCAAGGGATTGAAGAGCCGAATGCTCCTTCAGGTTCACGACGAACTGGTCTTTGAAGTAGCCCCCGGAGAGCTGGAAACCCTCCGCGCTCTCGTTGTAAACCAGATGGCAAACGTTGTTGAACTCAGGGTTCCGCTCGAGGTTCACGTCGGTATCGGCAAAACCTGGGACGCGGCTGATCACTGATGATTCGCAAGGAAGTCGTGATCCGGGTCGAGGAGGGGCTACACGCCCGCCCCGCAGCCGAGTTTGTGCGTCTTTGCCAGAAAGCCGGTGAGCCGGTTACCGTGCGTCGCACCGACGGTCGAAACGCTAGCGGTTCGAGCATGTTGAGTCTGCTGACGCTGGGTTTGAAGCGCGGGGAAGTCGCGATAATTGAGGCTCCAGATTCGGCAGAAACACTGGTAGAGGACCTAGTTTCACTGCTAGGCTAGGACGGTTCCCAAATAAACCGTTGCGAGCAATCGCGACCTGAGTATGTCCACTGAGAGTAAAACAAAATATGACCGCAAACACCGAGAAGGTAATCAAGCAGATTGCCATCGACGACATTGGCTCCGCTGAAGACTTCCTAGCAGCAGTCGAAAAGACCCTGAAGCACTTCAACGACGGAGACCTCATCGAGGGCGTTGTAGTAAAGATTGACCGAGACGAAGTCCTTCTCGACGTCGGTTACAAGACCGAAGGTGTAATCCCTTCGCGCGAACT
>JBEBBA010000105.1:0-4120 GCA_041158585.1 Actinomycetota bacterium | reverse complement strand
AAATTGATTTCTGGTTCGCTACCGAAACCTCAATCGAAAATCATCGTTCAAAGCGATCTTTCAATAATCGCTCCCGGACCGCTGACGCCAAAAGACGAACGCGAACTTCGAGTTTTTGTTGACATGGAGCAGGCCGGCTTGGCTTCGCGCTATCGGCTCTCCGCTTTGAGTGTGAGCTTCGGCCTTGAATCTGGACTCACCCGCGCAGAACTGACTTCAACACTCGAGCGACTTTCGGCTAAGCCACTGCCGCAGCCGGTCGAGTACCTGCTCGCTGAGTCAGAAAAACGCTTTGGTCGGGTTCGCGTGATTGAGGACAACCGAACGGGTGGTTGTTTTGTGAGCGCGACCGATGAAGTCCTACTCACCGAACTGGCTACCGAGGTTCGACTCAAGCCCTACGCACTGGTTCGCCAGGATCGCAACCTGCTCGCCTCAAAAATGAGTCGGGACCGAGTGTACGTAGGCCTGCGAAACATCGGACACATAGCCATTCGCACCGACAAGGACGGCAAACTCTTACCCCCGATTCGTTTTGTGGCCACAGCATCGGTTGAAGCCGAAACCGGCGACTGGGAGCAAACCGTTGCCCGGTTGCGCGAAAACGATCGCGCACTTAGCGAGAGCAGCGGTGACGAGGCGACGCTTCAGCAAATTCTGTTGGCTATAAAGCTGAAGTCCAAAATTCAGGTTTCCTACCTAGGTCAAGATGGATCGGAGGTCACTCTGACGCTTGAACCCAATGGAGTTGCCAACGGTCGAGTCCGAGGTCGTGACCGCAAAGCGGATATCGAACGCACTTTGCCGCTAGCCAACATCACGTCGGTCAGTTTTCTTTAGTCTGTGGCACGAAATAGGCTATAAGGATGACCGCTGGACCCCTGATTGTGCAGAGCGACAAGACCGCTCTGCTCGAAGTTGATCACCCTCTAGCGGCCGACGCTCGGCATGACCTTGCGGTATTCGCCGAACTAGAACGGGCGCCCGAGCACATTCACACCTACCGAATCACGAGGCTTGGTCTTTGGAATGCGCGCGCTGCCGGCCATGATTCGGATTTTGTCTTGGGAGTCTTGGACACTTACGCGAAATTTGCGGTTCCGCAATCCGTTCGAACCGACATCGCCGAGACCATGTCGCGCTACGGGCGCCTAACGATTCAGCGTGGGGAAGACGGCGAATTGGAGCTCGTCTCCGAAGACAAGCCCGTACTAGCCGAGGTTTCTCGACACAAGAAAATCGGAGAACTTCTCGGCGGTCGCATCAGCGAAACAACCTTCAGAATCATGCCTTGGGCGCGTGGGCAAGTGAAGCAAGAGCTACTGAAGCTGGGTTGGCCGGCTGAAGATCTCGCGGGTTACACCGAGGGTACCCCTCATGCCATCGGCATGCACGAGAGCGGCTGGGCGATGCGCGGGTACCAACACCAGGCGATTGAGAAGTTTTGGGCTGGCGGATCGGGTGTAGTTGTGCTCCCCTGTGGCGCTGGCAAGACCATCGTCGGAGCTGGCGCGATGGCTGTCGCTAAGACCAACACCTTGATTCTGGTTACCAACACTGTCTCGGCCAGACAGTGGAAGAACGAACTACTCAAGCGCACCACGCTCACAGAAGACGAGATTGGCGAATACTCGGGATCGGTCAAAGAGGTTTGCCCGGTCACTATAGCGACCTACCAAATCCTCACCACAAAGCGCAAAGGTGACTACGCACACCTCGAACTCTTGAATGCCAAGGACTGGGGGCTAATCGTTTACGACGAGGTGCACCTGCTACCAGCACCAATTTTCAAGATGACCGCGGACCTCCAGGCTCGCCGACGCCTCGGCCTGACCGCAACGTTGGTTCGCGAGGACGGCAAAGAAGGCGACGTTTTCTCGCTGATCGGACCGAAGAGATTCGATGCCCCTTGGAAGGAAATCGAAGCCCAGGGTTACATTGCACCCGCAGCCTGTTTTGAGGTCCGGGTTGACCTACCTGAAACCGAGCGCCTGGAATACGCAATTTCTAACCAGGACGACAGGTATCGAATCGCGGCCACATCACCGATGAAGATCCCGGTGATCACCAAGTTGCTCAACAAACACAAAGGTGAGCCAACTCTGATCATCGGTCAGTACCTCGACCAAATTCACACCGTCGCCGACGCCCTGAAAGTCCCGTTCATCACCGGAGAAACCCCGGTTGATGAACGCGAAGTTCTGTTTCAGGCTTTCCGCACCGGTGAACTGACCACACTTGTAGTTTCGAAAGTAGCCAACTTCTCAATCGACTTACCCGAAGCTTCGGTTGCCATCCAGATTTCTGGCTCCTATGGCTCGAGGCAGGAGGAAGCCCAGCGCCTCGGCCGCCTGCTTCGCCCAAAGGCCGATGGTCGTACCGCGAGCTTCTACACACTGATCGCCCGCGACACAGTTGATCAAGATTTCGCGCAAAACCGTCAGCGATTCTTGGCAGAACAGGGCTACTCTTACGAAATCGTGGACGCCGAGAACCTGGCCTAAGGCCCCGAAGACACTCTGCAAACTCTCAGGCTTCTTTCAGGAAACTAGAGCAGAATCGTGCCATGGAGACAATCAAAGTTCTTGTAGTTGACGATGAGTCGAGCATTCGCGCACAGTTGAACCAAACTCTGAACTTCGGCGGATTTAGCCCGCACGCGGTGGCTTCTAGCCAAGAAGCTCTTGAAGTTGCCAAGACCACCCCACCAGACTTTTTCATTCTCGATATCAACATGCCCGCTTTCTTGGACATCAACACCGAGAACCCGGAGGAGAGTGGTCGCAACGAGGGGCTGGCTCTGGCCAAAGAACTTCGCCGCCTCGGGCACACCGCACCGATCCTGTTTCTGACCGCTAGAGACGACCGCGAGACAGAGGCATCCGGCCTCACCTTCTGGGGTGACGACTACGTGGTCAAGCCGTGGAGCAACGCCGCCTTGCTAGCGCGCATGAAAGCCATCCTCCGCCGCTCAGGTAACGACACCTATCGCCCTCGTTTCCTGAGCGTCGGCGAAGTGTCGGTTGACGAAGATGCCCACGAGGTTAAGGTTAACGGAACCCCAGTTGAGCTCAGCCCGACCGAATACAAGCTCCTCACTTACCTCATGGAGAATCCGAACCGGGTGCTCAGTAAGGCGCAGATCCTCGATTACGTCTGGGAGTACGACTTCAACGGCGAGATGGGCATTGTTGAGTCCTATGTCTCATACCTGCGTCGCAAACTAGACCCGCTAACCACCGAACCCGTCATCGTCACCAAGCGCGGTGTCGGTTACATGTTTAAATCGAACTGATGAAAACGAAGATCACCGAGGGCTGGGCGCGCATTTCGTTGCGCAGCAAGCTCACCGCGCTTTCCGTTGCCCTTATCGGTGTGCTTCTCATGGTTTCCAGCGCCGGCACCCTCTCGGTAGTCAAAACCTATCTTCAGCAGAACTCCGACTCCATCATCGTAGATACAGCGCGAGTACTCGCTGCTGAAGATCCCGTTTTGGTGCAGGCAAAGCTAGCTTCCAGGCAACTTGCACTCCCCCGCCTGCCGAGTGACTTTTACATTTCTTATCTCGACAGCAACGGAACCGAGCTGTTTCACATCATCTCGGCTGCAAATGGAAACGTTCGCGCGCCGAATTTGAGCCTCTTTACATTAGATGCGGTGATCAACACCAAGGGCATACCCTTCGAAGTGGACGCGCGAGGTATCCCAGCGGTTGGCCTGGTCGATGGCCGCGGCTGGCGAATGGTCGCTGTTCCGCTGAGCACCTACCCGGGGTCATTGGTTGTTGCTTTGCCCACCGAAGCAAATAACGGAATTCTGGCTCAGTACCGAGCAATTGGCGCTGGATTTGGCTTCTTACTTTTAATCGTTAGTGCCCTGTCGATTTGGATCACCATTACCTCGGCCCTGCGCCCCCTTAAAGAAGTTGAACGCACGGCTGCCGCGGTAGCCGGCGGCGACATCAGCCAGCGACTCCCTAACCGACCCGGCAAAACCGAGGTTGCCAGAATCAACAGCGCACTCAACTCGATGCTCGACAACATTGAGGAAGCTTTTGGGCAGCGCGGACGTGCCTTGGAGCAGCTACGCCGATTCGTCTCGGACGCCAGCCACGAACTTA
>JBEBBA010000104.1:0-4811 GCA_041158585.1 Actinomycetota bacterium | reverse complement strand
GATTTACGGTGGCTCCTGGCTTGAAGGCTCGGGAGCTGTTTACGCCGAGAACGAAGTTCTGGCTTGGCTGGCTCGCGAAGCCGGTTTGCCCGCGAGCGCTGGCGGGGTTTTCGTCCAGGGTGGAACACTAGGCAACCTGAGCGCCTTGGTTGCGGCTCGACACACGGCCATGGCTAACCGCTCCGAACGCCCAGACCGATGGAAGGTGCTCTGCTCGGCCGAGGCACACTCGTCAATCAAGGCTGCAGCCCGAGTGATGGACATCGACGTTGTTCTTGCACAGCCAGACGAGAACGGCCGCCTGCACGGCGCTGCGGTTCGCGAGGCTCTCAAAAAAGCGGGTGATGGCGTGTTTGCGATCGTAGCAACCGGCGGCACCACCAACTTCGGAATCGTTGACAAACTTCGCGAAATCGGCGAAGTAGCTCGTGAACATGGAATCTGGTACCACATCGATGGTGCTTACGGCCTAGCCGGAATCTTGTCGCCGCTGACCCGTAAGCTCTTCGACGGAACCGAATTGGCGGATTCCTTCATAGTTGACCCACACAAGTGGCTCTTCGCCCCGTTCGACGCCTGCGCGCTTGTGTATCGCAATCCCGCGCTTGCAAAGGCCGCCCACACCCAGCACGGTGAGTACCTTGACACCCTTACCGAGGGCGATGACTACAACCCGAGCGACTATGCCTACAACCTGACTCGCAGGGTTCGCGGGTTACCGCTCTGGTTCTCTCTGGCTACCCACGGGATCCAGGCTTATCGAGACGCTGTAACCCAGAACATCGAAACGGCCTTCGCCATCGCCGAAGAGATTCGTAAACGCCCTAACCTAGAGCTGGTTCGCGAGCCTGAGTTGAGCGTTGTGGTTTTCAAAAAGAAGGGCTGGACTCTTCCCGATTACGACGCGTGGTCTGCTCGCCTTCTTGAAAGCGGCCTCGGCTTCGTAGTTCCTTCGTCTCACCGAGGTGAACCAAACACCCGCTTCGCGATTGTGAACCCTCGCACGAGCGTGGAACTCTTGATTCAAATTCTGGACACCATGGAGGAAGCTCAGTGAAACTGACAATCGCTCAGGCAGCCAAGCCACTAAGCCGGGTGAAGCCTGCAACCCGCGAACCACTGCGAATTGCACTGGTTCAAACTCGTTGGCACGAAGACCTCGGCGAACATCTTGCAAAGCTCGAGGAAGGTATATCCCTCGCAGCCGCAAACGGTGCAAAAATCGTCTTCCTACAGGAGTTGACCCTAAGCCGTTACCCGGCAGACAAACTCCCAAGCGGGGTACCTAACGAAACCGCCGAGTCACTAGAGGACGGCCCAACGATCACTTTCGCTAGACAGTGCGCGGCTAAATACGACGTGCATGTTCACGCCTCGCTCTACGAGTACCAGCCGTTTGAAGACGGTCGAGGACTAAACACCGCTATCGTCGTCTCGCCCACCGGTGAGTTGGTTGCCAAGACCCGTAAGTTGCACATCCCGGTCACCGCTGGCTACTACGAAGACAAGTACTTTCAGCCTGGGCCCGCAGACGAGAACCCCTACCCGGTTTATGTACTAGCCGAAGCGCGAGTGGGTCTTCCTACCTGTTGGGATGAGTGGTTCCCAGAGGTCGCCCGTAATTACTCGCTGCGCGGAGCAGAACTGCTTTGCTACCCAACCGCAATCGGTTCTGAGCCAGATCACCCCGAATTCGACACCGCTCCCCTGTGGCAAAAAGTTATCGTCGGCCATGCGATTGCCAACGGCCTGTTCATGGTTGTTCCTAACCGATGGGGCAACGAAGGCGCCATCAGTTTCTACGGAACCTCATTCATCTGTGACCCCTACGGCAGAATCCTTGCCGAAGCCGGTCGCGAGGGTGACGAGGTTCTCGTAGCAGACCTAGACCTCGACCAACGCCGCGACTGGCTCGACCTGTTTCCTTTCCTAGCGACAAGAAGGCCAGACACCTATTCAAAACTGGTCGAACCCGTGGTGAACCCTCGCTCCGAAAACGGCGACGGAATCAGTGGCGGAATTGCGGGCATCCAACGATGACTTGGAGAATGCCGGCCGAATGGGAGCCACACGAACGCACCTGGATGGCATGGATGGAAGAGGATTACTCGGAAAACAACTCTGAGGCTTCCGCCGACCTGATGCATCAAGCCTGGGCTCGAGTTGCCAACACAATCGTCAAATATGAGCCTGTCACCATGCTGGTTAGTTCCTCTCATGAAGCCCAAGCACGCGAGTACTTAGATGACCGCGTCGAGCTCCTCATCACTGATATCGATGACGGTTGGATGAGGGACAGCGGCCCAACATTCGTTAAGAGCGGAGGCAACCTGGCTGCCGTCGACTGGGTTTTTAACGGCTGGGGAAACCAGGGTGGCTGGGCTAACTGGGATAAAGACGATGCTGTTGCATCGCGAGTCGCAGAAGAAATTGGCGTACCTAGTTTTCGTTCGTCTCTAGTGAACGAAGGTGGGGGCATCCACGTAAACGGCGCAGGAGCTTTGCTGGTCACCGAAACAGTACAACTCGGAGCCGAACGCAATCCTGGTTGGTCCCGATCAGCTGTCGAAGAAGAACTCAATTCGAAACTTGGCACGACACAGGTGATTTGGCTCAGGCGAGGACTCACCAGAGACTATGAGGACTTTGGAACAAAAGGTCACGTTGACATCGTCGCCTGCTTCGCAGATGAAAATACGATCCTGTACCACGACCAGCAAGACGAGACCCACCCTGACTTCGCAGTCAGTCACGAAGTGCGACGCACTCTAGAAGAAACCACGAACTTCAAACTCATCGGTGTTCCGGCTCCGAAGATCCTGCGCGACGCGCACGGCTTCGTTGATTACAGCTACATCAACCACTACATCTGCAACGGGGCTGTAATCCTTTGCGCTTTCGATGACGAGAACGACCAGGTCGCGAAAAAGATTCTCGAAGGGGTGTACCCGGGGCGCGAGATTGTCTTGGTTGACGCCCGCCAGCTCTTCGCTCGCGGAGGCGGGATCCACTGCATCACACAGCAACAGCCCGCCTGACCCTCAAAAGTTGGGTAGCCTAGACGAGTGTCTAAAGTTCTAGCTTCTCTTCCGGTCGGCGAAAAGGTCGGCATCGCTTTCTCTGGTGGTCTCGATACCTCCGTCGCTGTCGCGTGGATGCGCGAAAAAGGAGCGATTCCGTTCGCCTACACAGCGAACTTGGGCCAATACGACGAAGACGACATCGACTCGATCCCCGAGCGCGCAACTATCTACGGCGCCGAAGCTGGTCGACTCGTTGACTGCCGTCAGTCACTCGTCGAAGAAGGCTTAGCGGCCATCGCGTGCGGTGCATTCCACATCCGCACCGGCGGCAAGGTTTACTTCAACACCACTCCGCTCGGCCGAGTTGTGACCGGCACCCTGCTGGTTCGCGCCATGCGCGAGGACGGCGTCGAAATTTGGGGCGACGGCTCGACCTACAAGGGAAACGACATCGAACGTTTCTACCGTTACGGTCTACTTGCCAACCCGAACCTGCGCGTTTACAAGCCTTGGCTAGACGCCGATTTCGTGGGTGAGCTCGGTGGCCGTCACGAGATGTCTGAGTGGTTGCAAGAACGCAAGCTGCCATACCGCGCATCTACCGAAAAGGCTTATTCGACCGACGCAAACATGCTCGGGGCAACGCACGAGGCCAAGTCGCTAGAAGAATTGAGCACTTCATTCGAGATCGTTGAGCCGATCATGGGCGTCAAGTTCTGGGACGACTCGGTAAAAATCGAAACCGAAGATGTAACCGTCAGCTTCCGTCAGGGACGCCCTTACGCGATCAACGGCATCGAGTTCACCGACGCGGTCGAATTGATGTACGAGGCAAACAAGATCGGCGGACGCCACGGCCTCGGCATGAGCGACCAGATCGAGAACCGAATCATCGAGGCTAAGAGTCGCGGAATCTACGAAGCGCCCGGCATGGCGCTGATCCACATTGCCTACGAGCGCCTACTCAGCGCTATTCACAACGAAGACACCATCGCTCAGTACCACTCCGAGGGTCGCCGTATGGGTCGCCTACTTTACGAAGGTCGTTGGCTCGACCCGCAGACACTCATGTTGCGCGAGGCGCTAATGAAGTGGGTTGCCTCGGCCGTAAACGGCTCGGTTACCCTGCGCCTTCGTCGCGGCGACGACTACACCATCGTCAACACCGAGGGGGAAGGCTTCAGCTACCACCCCGAGAAACTTTCGATGGAGCGAACCGAAGATGCCGCCTTTGGCCCCGCCGACCGAATCGGTCAGCTGACCATGCGCAACCTCGACATTCAAGACACTCGCACCAAGCTCGACCTCTACCGCAAACAGGGACAGATCGAGGGTGGTCAGTTCGAACTGACCTAGCGGTTATTCGTCACTTGAATCGCGTTCGAAACGCCAATCGCACCTGAACTCGACTTCACAACGGCCGCAACGGTTAACTTCGCTCCGTTCGGGTATTTGTCGCCGTCCAAGATCATCTTCCAGCTCATCGAGTCGTCGACACCAAGGACCTGCCACGCTCCCCCGTTGACCTTCAAGACGAACGTGCAGGTTGACGGGTCGCGCCAGTTAGCAATTGAGGCAGTTGGCTTCCAAAGGGCGGCGCCAGCGTCCTTAGGCATTGTGAGCGTGATACCCGAAACGGTTTGGGCTACCGGCAAAACACTCTCGGCTCGCAACACGACCGCCTGTCTATCGCCCACAGAAATTTGAATCATGCCGTTGGCATCAGACGTGACGCTCTGAGTCTGGCCCCACACCTGGCTAAAGGTGGTGAAAGGGCTCGAGGTTTGA
>JBEBBA010000103.1:0-29513 GCA_041158585.1 Actinomycetota bacterium | reverse complement strand
TAGAAGAGAGTTGGTGCCTAGACGGTTAGCGCCGTGGACGCTGACGCAGGCGCATTCGCCGGCTGCGTAGAGACCGGGGACAACCTTCTTGTTGTCGCTGAGAACCTCAGCCTTGATGTTGGTCGGGATTCCACCCATCGCGTAGTGAGCGGTTGGGAACACCGGCACTGGCTCGGTGTAAGGCTCGACGCCGAGGTAGGTGCGGGCGAACTCGGTGATGTCTGGGAGCTTCGCGTCGATCACCTCTGGTGGCAGGTGGGTGAGGTCGAGCAGAACGTAGTCCTTGTTAGGCCCGGCTCCGCGGCCCTCGCGAACCTCGTTGGCCATAGCTCTGGCAACCATGTCGCGTGGGGCTAGGTCCTTGATGGTTGGGGCGTAACGCTCCATGAAGCGCTCGCCGCTGGCGTTGCGCAGGATTCCACCTTCGCCGCGGGCAGCCTCAGAAAGCAGGATGCCTAGGCCGGCAAGGCCGGTTGGGTGGAACTGGTAGAACTCCATGTCTTCGAGCGGAAGACCCTTGCGCCAGATGATTCCGACGCCGTCACCGGTGAGGGTGTGAGCATTCGAGGTGGTCTTGAAGATCTTGCCGAAGCCGCCGGTTGCAAAGACGATCGACTTGCCAGCGAAAACGTGGAGGTCGCCGGTGGCTAGTTCGTAGGCGACAACCGCGGCAGGCTTGCCATCGTTCATCACTAGGTCTAGAACGTAGAACTCGTTGTAGAACTCGATACCCAACTTGACGCAGTTTTGGTAAAGGGTCTGCAAAATCATGTGGCCGGTGCGGTCGGCGGCGTAGCAGCTGCGGCGAACCGGGGCCTTGCCGTGGTCGCGGGTGTGGCCACCGAAGCGTCGCTGGTCGATCTTGCCGTCTGGGGTGCGGTTGAAAGGCAGACCCATGTTCTCTAGGTCGATTACGGCCTGGACGGATTCTTTGGCGAGAATCTCGGCTGCGTCTTGGTCAACCAGGTAGTCGCCACCCTTAACGGTGTCGAAGGTGTGCCATTCCCAGCTGTCTTCTTCTACGTTGGCTAGCGCGGCGGCCATACCGCCCTGCGCAGCACCGGTGTGGCTACGGGTTGGGAACAGCTTTGAGATCACGGCAGTCTTAGCGTGCGGGCCGGCCTCAATAGCGGCACGCATACCAGCGCCACCCGCGCCAACAATTACAACGTCGTACTGATGGTTGTGGACCTTAGGCTTAGCCAATTTCTATCCTTTGCAGATCTCTGGTAGGTAGTTCACGGCGTTCTGGTCGATGCAAGGGTCGAAGGTCACGCAGACCAGGGTGCCGAGCACGATCAGGAAGCCGCAGACAATCCAGAGGGTGTAGTTGAGAGCGGTGCGAATCTTCACGCGCTCGGTGTAGTCGTTGACGAGCGTGCGCATGCCGTTGGTTCCGTGAATCAGCGCGAGCCAAAGCATGGTTACGTCGTAAACCTGCCAGAACGGGTCGGCCCACTTGCCGGCGACGAATGCGAAATCAATTGCCTTGATGCCTTCGCCAACGAACAGGTTGATGAAGAGGTGGCCGAAGATCAGGACGAGAAGTAGTGCGCCCGAGACGCGCATGTAGATCCATGCCCAACGCTCGAACTGAGCCGACTTGCGGCTGCGTGGGCTGCGAGGAGTTTCGATAACTACAGACATCTTTTTCTCCTAGTGACCAAAGACGTTGGCGAGGTGACGAGGGGCAAAGCCGATGAACAGCAACGCTGCGATGGCTACGACGACCCAGAACATGACGTTCTGGTACTTAGGGCCTTTGCGCCAGAAGTCGATCAGAATGACACGGATACCGTTTAGGCCGTGGAACAGGATGGCAGCAACAAGACCCAGCTCGGCCAGACCGATGATCGGGGTCTTGTAGGTGTTGATGACCGCGTTGTAAGCCTCTGGGCTCACCCGCACTAGAGCGGTGTCGAGAACGTGAACCAAAAGAAAGAAGAAGATGGCTACGCCGGTAATGCGGTGGAGAACCCACGACCACATACCGATTTTTCCGCGATAAAGGGTGCCGGCAGGCTTAGTTGGCACGTTTCCTCCTGTAATTGCCACAGCGTTGAAGCCCTTCTAGTCTAAACCTCTGGCAAAGAGGAATACTGCCAACTCGGGCTGGTCGGCTAAGGTTTTGGTATGCCTAAAACTCCCAACGAGAGGTTCCACGCGGTTATTCCTGCAGGTGGCGTCGGCTCTAGGCTCTGGCCGCTTTCGCGCGCCGCGGCACCCAAGTTTTTGCACGATCTCACCGGCTCTGGACGTACCCTTTTGCAGGGTACCTGGGACCGCCTCGTGCCGGTGGCTGGAGACCGCATCGCAGTTGTTGCCGGAGCCGCTCACGAAGCCGGAATCCTCGAGCAGTTGGCCGACCTTTTGCCAGCGAACCTGTTCCTCGAGCAGTCGCCGAGAGATTCGACGGCAGCTATCGCTCTAGCCGCGGCAATTCTCGCCAAGCGTGAGCCAGACGTGATTATCGGATCTTTCGCAGCCGACCACGCAATCGGCGACGACAAAGCTTTTGCCCGAACGATTCGCGAAGCCATCGAGGTTGCGGCAACCAATCGCCTCGTGACGATCGGAATCAAACCGACTTTTGCGGCAACTTCGTTCGGCTACATCCACGCCGGCGGCGACCTCGAGGTTGAGAACGCGCCAAACGCTCGTTCGGTCAAAGACTTTGTCGAAAAGCCGAACAAGACGGTGGCAGCGCAATTCTTCGAGTCGGGCAACTACCTCTGGAACGCCGGAATGTTTGTCGCTCCCGCGTCGCTGATTCTCGAACAGGTAGCCGCAAGCGAACCCGAGTTACACGAGCACATCCAAGAGATCGCCGATTCTTGGGACACCCCCGAGCGCACTGCTCTGGTGAACAAGTACTGGCCGAACCTCAAAAAGATTGCCTTCGACTACACCGTTGCGGAGCCGGCCGCAGCAGCCGGTTTGGTCGCCGTGATTCCAGCCGAGTTTGAATGGCACGACGTCGGCGACTTTGCCGGTGTCGCCGAATTGCTTTCGGGTGGTCGCCCCGAGAACCTCGCTGTGATCGGTGACGCTCAGTTGCTCGCCGAAGATTCCAGCGGAATTTTGGTGGGCCAGTCGAAGCGTTTGATCGCGGTTGTCGGCTTGAAGGACATCATCGTCGTAGACACCCCGGACGCACTCTTGATTACCACCAAAGAGCATGCCCAGGGCGTCAAAAACATCGTAGAAACCCTCAAGAATTCGGGTCACGGTGATGTTCTCTAAAAAAGTCGTGCTGGCGCTTTTGCCGGTTATGGCTCTAACCGGTTGCTCGGCTGCAACGGTTCCCAGCGCAACCCCGAGCCCGGCTAGCGCTACCGCTTGCCTGGTCGTGGACTCGCGCGGTTTGGCCGACGGCGGCGTGAACGAGTCCGCCTATTCGGCTATCAAGGAGTCTGTGGTTTCGCTCGCTACCGCGAAGTTTGAAAAGGTGCTCGGGGCCAAAGCCGACAGCGTCGATGCGTTTGAGGCCATAGAGCTGATGGTTCGCCGAGGTTGCAACCTAGTGATCACCGCCGGGCCAAAGCTTCGCTCGGCAAGCATTCGTTCGGCGGCGCTGAACCCAGACATCGCATTCGTACTGATCGACGACGAGATCCCCAACCCCGAAGCCGCTCCGCTGGCAAACAATCTCAAACACCTAACCTTCGAGAGCGGTCAGAGTGCGGTTCTCGCGGGCTACCTCGCCGCTGCCAACAGCAAAACCGGCGTTGTAGCCACCTTCGGCTCCTTCAAGACTCCGACTGTTACGGCGTCGATGCAGGGGTTCCGTTTGGGTGTCGAACTGTTCAATGACGAGACCGACTCCGATGTCGCGGTACTCGGAGCCGAGGGCAAAGTAACCGAGTGGAAGTACCTCAACAACGCTTCCAACCCGGCGGCGGGCAAGCGGGCCGCTATCAAGTTCTTCGATGCCGGCGCTGACATTGTTTACCCGGTTGCTGGTCGAGCTGGTCTCGGTGCTGGGGAGGCAACCCTTGAGCGTGACGGCACATTGGTGATCGGACTGGATCGCGACTGGTTCATGGACACCGATCACAAGAAGTGGCGCGAAAACGTCTTAGCCTCCACCGTGAAGCAGGTTTCGCGTCAGGTATTGCAGAGCATCAAGGACTTTGTTGCAAACGGGTCGGTCGGTGACTGGGCCTCAAACTCGAGCGTTGGCACCCTCGCCAACGGTGGCGTCGAGCTAACCGACGAGCGCTCAATCGACTACTCGCCAGAATTCTTGACCGCCAGAAACAGAATTGCCGAACAGCTTGCTTCGGGAACCATAGAAACACCGAAAGGCCAGGGCTAAACATGCCAATCAACTTCAAGGCACTACCGAAGATTTCTTTGCACGACCACCTCGACGGCGGTTTGCGACCTCAGACGATCATCGAGCTTGCCGCCGAGATCGGCCACAAGCTACCGGCCAATGACGCCGCTGCGCTCGGCAAGTGGTTTCGTGACTCCGCCGATTCGGGCTCGCTGCCTCTTTACCTTGAAACCTTTGCGCACACCTGCGCGGTTATGCAGACCCGAGAGGGTCTAACCCGAGTTGCCCGCGAGTTCGTGCAAGACCTGCACAAGGACGGCGTCATCTACGGCGAAATCCGTTGGGCGCCCGAGCAGCACCTAGAGCGTGGACTCACCCTCGACGAGGTCGTTGAAGCGGTGCAGGATGGACTCGAGCAGGGTGCCGAAGACGTCGCCGAACTCGGCGGCGACATTCGCACCGGCCAGCTAATCACTGCGATGCGCCAGAACGACCGCGGCCTCGAAATTGCTGAATTGGCTGTGCGTCATCGCTACAACGGAGTGGTCGGCTTCGACATTGCCGGCCCTGAGGCGGGCTTCCCACCTTCGCGCCACAAGGCAGCCTTCGATTACCTAGCCGCCGAGATGATGCCGATCACCGTTCACGCCGGTGAGGGTGACGGAGTGGAGAGCATCAGCGACGCCCTTGTTTCGGGTCGCGCACTTCGACTTGGTCACGGCGTTCGCATCGCAGACGACATTCTCTCGAGCCGCAGTGAAGGCGACCGCGACTTCGTCGAACTCGGCAATGTAGCTGAATGGGTCCACTTCAGGCAGATTCCACTCGAGCTTTCGCCATCTTCGAACCTGCAAACCGGAGCGGTTTCTGAGTGGGGTACCGAGCTGGTCGATCACCCGTTCGACATTCTGTACCAGCTCGGCTTCATGGTGACGGTGAACCCAGATAACCGCCTGATGAGCGGCACGTCGATCAGTCGCGAGCTAGAACTTTTGACCAAGGCATTCGACTACGAACTGGAGGACCTCCAGCAGTTCCAGCTGAACGCGGCCGAGGCTACCTTCCAGAGCCTCGAGGCGCGAGAAGAGCTGATTGAGCAGATCCTTCGCGGCTTCAAAAAGGCGGGCAAGTGACCCCATTCGCTTCTGGTTCGCTGGCGGTTGCGGTTGGCGCAACTACCAGAGACGAAGCGATTCGCGCAGCGGGTGAGTTGCTCGTTACAAGCGGACGCGTAACGCCGGCCTACATCGAGCAGATGGTCGCGGCCGTCGAGGAGTTTGGTCCATACATTGTGATCGCTCCGGGCATAGCGCTGGCCCACGCGCGTCCGAGCGAGACAGTCCTGCAAACTGGCCTGAGCCTCGCCGTGCTGGCCGAACCGGTTGAATTCGGTAGCCACAACGACCCGGTTCGTCTGGTTTTTGGTCTGGCCGCGGTCGATCACGACGGGCACGTCGGGGTTCTGGCGCAGCTTGCCGAGCGCCTCACAGATGAAGAGTATGTAAATAGCCTGTTAAATGCGTCCACAGTCGAGCGGTTACGGGCTCTAGTGGCGCCAGAGGGCGCAGAATAGAACCATGCGTATCGTTGCGGTTTGTGGAATGGGTATCGGCACCAGCGTTCTTCTAAAGATGAATGCCGAAAAGGTGTTGAAGACCCTTGGCATTGACGCAACCGTTGAGGCCTGCGACGTCGCGACCGCTAGACGAAGTGCCGAAACGGCGAACATTGTTCTAACCACGCCCGAGTTGGTCGAGTCTCTGGTTGGTCTGCCCGCCGAAATCATTTCGATCGAGCACTTCTTTGACCTAAAAGAGCTAAACGAGAAGCTTTCTAAGGCTCTGCTCTAACTCAACGAGCTTGGCGTCGGCTTCAGCCTTGGACGCCGCCGAAACTTGCAGGTAGCACTTCAACTTTGGTTCTGTGCCAGAAACCCTGAAGATCACCTTTTCGCCATTGTTTGGCGACCACAAAACCATGCCGTCGTTCTCTGGCATGCCCTCGGTGACGCGCTCAAAAGCGGCCTTCGCCTCAGCGACGCTGCCGAATCGCAAGCTCACCTGCCCGGTGGCAACGTGCCCGTAGCGCTCGCCGAGTTCGGCAAGAAGCTGGGAAAGCTCTACTTGGCTCGCAATTTGGGCAATCGCTAGCGCAGCGCTGACGCCGTCTTTGTCTGGCACAACCTGAGGGTCGATGCAGTAACCAAGTGCCTCTTCGAAACCGAAGACTAGCCCGGGCACCTTGCTGATCCACTTGAATCCGGTCTTGGTCTGCTCGAACCGCAGCGCGTAGTGCTTGGCAACTGCGGCTAGTTGGTCGCTCGAAACCAACGAGCAGGCCAGTGCGCCCTCGCTGGAACGCGAGGCCACCCAGTCGCCCAGAATCAAACCGACCTCGTTGCCGGTGAGTTGTCTGGGCTTACCGTTTTCTCGGATTGTCACCGCGAGGCGGTCGGCGTCTGGGTCGTTGGCAATAATCAGGTCAGCGTTTAGGCGCCCAAACTCGGCTAGCGCGAGATCAAGTGCGCCCGGCTCCTCAGGGTTCGGGAACGCCACGGTGGGGAAGTTGCCGTCGGGTTCTTGTTGCGCACCGACCGAATGGACATCATCGAAGCCCGCTCGCTCGAACAGCGGCTTGGCAATAGCCCAACCGACGCCGTGCATCGCGGTGTAGACAATCTTTGGTTGCTTGGGTCCGCGCTCGCCAACAACATCCAGGACGCGCTGCGAATAGCGTTCGATGACCTCATGACCGATGAGTTTGTAGTCCGTGCTGCGCGGCCATGGCTCCGAGCTCTCGGCAACCTTGAGGATCTCCGTCTGAATCAGCGAATCGGCCGGAGAGATTATTTGTGAACCACCGTTCTCACCGCCGAGGTAAACCTTGTAGCCGTTGTCGCGAGGCGGGTTGTGGCTCGCGGTAACCATGACACCCGCGCTAGCGCCGAGTGATTTGACCGCGAATGCCAGCACCGGGGTTGGCACCATGCGGTCGAAAAGCAAAACCTCGAGACCAGCGGCACTGGCAATCTCGGCGGTGTCTTTAGCGAAGACATCTGAGTTCACTCTGCCGTCGTAGCCGACCACGAGCAAACCTCGGCCGCCCAAAAATCGACTCAAGCCGAGGGCTGCCTGGGCCACAACCACGCGGTTCATGCGGTTTGGCCCAGCGCCGAGCTCGCCCCTGAGGCCGGCGGTGCCAAAGTTTAGGCGCTCTGGGAACCGTGCGGCTAGCGCTTCGTTATCGTCTAGAAGCGCGGTTAGTTCGGCAACTGTCTCCGGGTCTGGATCTTTGGCAATCCAATCCAGGGCGAGGTTCTTGTAATCCACGTTTAGAGCTTTGCGATGATTTCGGCGAGCAGTGCCGAGATGCGACCCTCGGCTTCGCGGCCAGCCTCGAGCACCTCGGTGTGCGAAAGCGGGGTCTTCTGGATTCCGGCGGCAAGGTTTGTCATGAGCGAAAGACCCAAAACCTCAAGCTTCGATTCGCGAGCGGCGATGGTTTCGATTGCGGTGGACATACCGACGAGGTCGCCGCCGATGGCCTTCGCCATCTTCACTTCGGCAGGCGTTTCGTAGTGCGGCCCGGTGAACTGAACGTACACGCCCTCGGTGAGGGTTGGGTCAACGGTCTTGGCGATTTCTCGCAGTCTCGGCGAGTAGGCGTCGGTGAGGTCAACGAAGTTTGCGCCCTCGATCGGTGACTCGAAAATCAGCGAAATGTGGTCGCGGATCAAAACCGGGGTGCCCGGCTTGATGTCGGGGTTCAAACCACCGCAACCGTTGGTCAAGATGAACACCTTCACACCAGCCGCGGCGGCAGTGCGTACGCCGTGGACAACCGAGCGAACGCCGTGACCCTCGTAGTAGTGGCTGCGCGGCAACACCAGAGCGTGCCGCCCATCAGGCAGGCGAATAGAGCGAATCGTGGTGGCGTGCCCAACCACAGCCGGCGGGTTGAAACCCGGCACCTCTGTGGCGTCGAAGGTGGCGATGGTTTCGCCGATAAGGTCGGCGGCTTTGCCCCAACCGGAGCCGAGCGTAAGTGCGAAATCGTGCTTCGCAACACCGGTCTTTTCAGCGATAACTCGAGCAGCCTCGGCGGCTAGCTCAAACGGGTTCGTCTTTGAATCCTTCAGTGGGTTATTCATGATTTGAAGTTTACTCAGCGTCGGATGCGCGAGAATGGTCTGGTGAGCACAGCAGCCCCAAAAAAACACCACATCGTCATCATCGGCGGAGGCCCAGGCGGTTATGAAGCCGCACTCGCGGGCATTCAGCTCGGAGCACAGGTAACTCTGATTGAACGCAATGGCGTCGGCGGATCAGCTGTACTCACCGATGTGGTTCCTTCTAAAGGGCTAATTGCGGCAGCCGAGGCAGCCAGCTCGGTAGCTCAGGCGGCCGAACTCGGCATTCACTTCCAGCTAGGCGAGAACCTAATCGACCTCGGGCAAATCAACAAGCGCCTCAAGGCCATGGCTCTAGAGCAGTCGCAGGAGCTCACCGAAAACCTTCTCGAACAGGGTGTGCGAATCATCCACGGTTCGGGCCGCCTAGATGGCAACCACCACGTCGTGGCAACTAATCAGGACGGCAAAGAGGAACGCCTAGAAGCCAAGACAATCATCGTTTCGGTTGGCGCACACCCGCGTACTCTCGAATCGGCTAAGCCGGATGGCGAGCGAATTCTGACCTGGCTCGACCTCTACGACCTAACCGAGGTTCCGGAGCACATGATCGTCGTTGGTTCCGGTGTGACCGGTGCCGAGTTCGCATCCGCGTTTTTGGGGTTGGGCGCTAAGGTCACGCTCGTTTCGAGCCGCGACATGGTCCTGCCGGGCGAAGACCAGGACGCCGCCGAGCTCATTGAGCGCGTTTTCCGCGCCAAGGGCATGAACGTTTTGAATAAGTCGCGCGCCGAGTCCGTTGTGAACACCGGATCGGGTGTGCAGGTGACTCTTGCCGATGGTCGAACCATCGAGGGCAGCCACTGTCTCATGGCTGTTGGTGGAATACCGAACACCGCCGGACTCATGCTCGAAGAAGCCGGTGTCGAACTCACCGAAAGCGGTCACGTGGTCGTGAACCGGGTCGCGCGCACATCCCGCGCCAACGTTTACGCCGTGGGTGACTGCACCAACTTCTTGCCACTCGCCTCGGTGAGCGCAATGCAGGGGCGCACAGCCGTGTTCCACACCATGGGAGATATCGCAACTCCGACTCAGCTCCGAAACGTGGCGGCAAACGTCTTCACCGCGCCAGAAATCGCTTCGGTTGGTTGGAGCGAGAAGGCCGTTCAAGAAGGTCTGGTCGATGCAACGGTTCACCGCATCGAGCTAGAAGAGAACCCGCGAGCGAAGATGCAAGGGCTCAGCGAAGGTTTCATCAAGATTGTCGCTTCGGCAGGTTCGGGAACCGTGATTGGCGGAATCGTTGTCGCCCCTCGTGCGTCCGAACTGATTTATCCGATCGCTTTGGCGGTGGAAAACCGCCTAACCGTGGACCAGGTCGCTAAAACCTTCGCGGTTTACCCATCGATGTCAACCTCGATTACAGAGGCAGCTCGGGCTTTGCACCGGCCGCTCGCCTAGCGTCGGCCTCCTGCTCCCAAGTTGGGCCAAGGTCGATCGTCGGGTCGATTAGCGGGGAGCCCTTGGCGAAGTCCTTGACCACGGCTTTGATGATTTTCTTGGCGGCCTTGCGCGGGTAAGGAATCGCTTCGTCGAGGAAGTTTTCGATTGCCTCCTTGCGGTCTGGCAAACCTGCGCTACGCAGTTTGTCGAACTCGGCGGCGAATGCGTCGAAAGTTTTGAACCGAACGGTTGTCTTGGCGATAGTCTCGCCAAGCGGTGAGAAAGCCCAGTGGTCTTCGCGCTCGAGAAAAACGGCCGGGCGTCCGGTGATGATCGGGTACTCACCGAGGAAAGAGATTCCGTCGCAAAGCAGCATGTCGCTATTCACGAAAAGGTCGACGTAGTTGCTGTCGGTGTTGGTGGTCGTGTTTGGTAGAGACTCCCACTCGGCCGCCCACTTGTCCACGTGCTCCTTGCTCAACAAGCCTCGGTCGCTCATGGTGCCGAGGAGGAACGGGTGCGGTTTGAAAACGAAGTCAACGTCTGGGTGTTGCTTGGCAAACTCCAACATCGGCTCGTGAGTCTGAACGAAGGTTCCGAAATTTAGCCACAGTGGGTTGTACGAGTGGTGCGGAGCCCAGACCACTCGGTAGCGCGACCTAGCAACCTTCTTCACCTTGCGCGCCCGGCGAATCATCGAGTCGATCTTCGGTGAGCCGGTGAACTTCACATACTTACTGCCACGCACGGTTTCTTTAAAAGCTCGCTTGGTGTTGCGGTCCTGAGTGAAGATCAGTGACGCGAGTTGGTGCGAGCGCTGGCGGTAGTAGTGCCCGGCCACGCCGACGTCCCAAGGTTCTGTCGTCATCGGAATCAAGAAGTAAGGAACGTAGGCGATACGCGTGAACTTCACCAGTTCCTCGGCGCGGTATTCGGGTTCGTAGTTTCGCTGCCACGGGTAGTTGATGAATGTGTAGTCGGGGGCGAAAGCCTTAAGCTCTTCAACCGACTTCAGCATCGTGTTCTTGACGCCGATTGAGTTCAGGTATTCGTGCGAAACATCCTGGCCGTGAAACTCGGCATCACCCGTCAATTTGCGCTTGATTGTGAAAACCGCAACCTCGAAGTTCGGGTCTTTGCTCATCCGAGCGTGCACTTCGGCCAGGGAGTCCCAAGCTTCGGTGTAGAGCGGAAGAAACGCTACGCGGATCAATCTTCGATTTCGAGAAGAACGGTGCCAGCCGGAATTGTCGAGCCAACTTCGGCAGAAATCTTGGTGATGGTTCCTGCTTTGTGCGCCTTGATCGGCTGCTCCATCTTCATGGCTTCGAGAACAATTACGAGGTCGCCCTCGACAACTTTGTCGCCCTCGGCAACTGCGATTTTCACGACCGTGGACTGCATTTCGGCCTTGACGGTGTTGCCCGATGGGCCGCCGGCGGTTGCGTGAGCCTTACGTTTTGGCGCGCGTCCGGCGTTTGATGTCGAACCCGAGGCAACCAGGCGCTTCGGAAGCGAAACCTCGATGCGCTTGCCGCCAACCTCGACGACCACGTTGTTTCGGTCTTCAGGTTCGGTGGCTAGGTCGGCCACACCGTTCCAGGCTGGGATGTCGTTAACCCACTCGGTTTCGATCCAGCGGGTGTAAACGCCGAACTTGCCGTCCACACCGATGAACGCTGGTTCGTTGACAATCTTGCGGTGGAAAGGAAGAACTGTAGGGAGGCCATTGACCTCCATCTCGGCTAGAGCGCGACGGCTACGAGCGAGAGCTTCCTCGCGGGTGGAGCCGGTAACGATCAGTTTGGCAATCATCGAGTCGAACGAACCCGAAATAACGTCGCCCGCACCCACACCGGTGTCAACGCGCACGCCAGGGCCGCTAGGTGCCTTGAAGACGTGAACCGGGCCGGGAGCCGGCATGAAGTTCTTGCCGGCGTCTTCACCATTGATGCGGAACTCGAACGAGTGGCCGCGAACTTCTGGGTCGGAGTAGTCGAGCTTGCCACCCTCGGCGATGCGGAACTGCTCGCGCACTAGGTCGAGTCCGGTAACCTCTTCCGAAACCGGGTGCTCCACCTGCAGGCGGGTGTTGACTTCGAGGAACGAGATGGTGCCGTCTTGCGCGACAAGGAACTCACAGGTGCCGGCGCCCTGGTAGCCGACCTCCTTGAGGATCGCCTTCGAAGCTTCGTAGAGGCGCTTGTTCTGCTCTTCGGTCAGGAATGGAGCTGGAGCCTCTTCAACAAGTTTCTGGTGGCGACGCTGTAGCGAGCAGTCGCGAGTCGAGACAACTACAACGTTGCCGTAGGCGTCGGCGAGGCACTGGGTTTCAACGTGGCGAGGTTTCTCGAGGTACTTCTCGACGAAGCATTCACCGCGACCGAAGGCAGCGATTGCCTCTCGGGTTGCCGACTCGAAAAGCTCGGCAACTTCTTCCTTCTTATAAGCCACCTTGATGCCGCGACCGCCACCGCCGAAAGCCGCCTTGATTGCGACCGGAACGCCGTGGATAGCAACGAACTCAAGAACTTCTTCGGCGCCCGAAACGGGGTTGATGGTGCCGGGGGCTAGGGGAGCGCCAACCTTCTCGGCTACGTGACGGGCCGAAACCTTGTCGCCGAGCTGTTCGATTGCCTCTGGGCTCGGGCCGATCCAGATGAGCCCAGCCTTGATTACCGCGCGAGCAAAGTCGGCGTTTTCGGCTAAGAAGCCGTAGCCGGGGTGAACCGCATCGGCGCCAGACTGCTTGGCTACCGAAAGAATTTTGTCGATGACCAGGTAGGTCTCGGCGCTGGTGGTGCCGTGCAGGGCGTATGCCTCGTCGGCGAGCTTCACGTGCATCGCGTCACGGTCTTGGTCGGCGTAAACCGCTACCGAGGAAATCCCCGAATCTTTAGCCGCGCGGGCGATGCGTACTGCGATTTCGCCGCGGTTAGCAATGAGGACTTTGGTGATCTTGCGTGAAGTCATAATGCTTAAGCCTATTGGCTAAACCACCCCTTTTACAGGTTCCAGAGACTCGTATATTCGACGCCCAACTGGCGCGACATGGACCTCAGCGCGTGGAGTGAAAGCCCGATTACGGTGTGTGAATCGCCCTCAATAGAACGAATGAAAGCTCCTCCGCGACCGTCGATTGTGAACGCGCCAGCGACCTTCAGCGGTTCGCCAGTCGCGACGTAGGCTTCGATCTCGGCATCATCCAAATCGGCAAAGTGGACCTTTGAGGAGGTCACAACGCCGGTGGCTGGCGGAAGTTCGCCACTGCGCTGCTCGCGATTGTCAATCAACCAGTGACCCGAGTGCAGGGTGCCAGTTTGCCCGCGCATGCGCTTCCAGCGGTCAATCGCAAGTTGTGGTTCGTGAGGCTTGCCCAATGCTTCGCCGGCAAACTCGAGAGCCGAATCGCAACCGAGCACGAGAGCGCCCGAAGACTCAGGCATTGCGGCCACTGCTTCGGCTTTGGCCTTCGCCAAGATTTGCACAAGGTCTTCGACCGATGAAATCAGACCCATTTCATTCGCGCGCTGGGCCACTTTGTCTTCGTCCACACCGGGAGCGATCGTTAAGGGTTCGATTCCGCCAGACCTGAGCAAAATCAGGCGAGCGGGGCTTGTTGAGGCAAGAACTAATTTGGTCACGCGTCGAGTCTGGCACACTTGTCTGGTGAGTAAGACTGAATCCTGGCTAGGCCGCGAATTTGAAACAACCGTCGAAAAGGTTGCCCACGGTGGCGTTTTCGTCGCCCGCCACGAGGGTAGGGTCGTCTTCATTTCGCACGTCCTGCCAGGTGAGGTTGTGCGCGTCAAAGTTTTTGAAGATCGCGGTGGTTCTTTCTGCCGAGCCGAGCCGACCGAAATCATCCAGCCATCGCCAGACCGCGTGAAGCACTTCTGGAAGTCCGCCGGTGTCGGCGGTGCCGGTGGCGCTGAGTTCGGACACATCAAACTTTCTCGCCAGCGTGAACTCAAGGCAGACGTGCTTGAGGAGGCCCTCGATCGTATGGCGGGCATCAAGCGCCGCGTCGAAGTGGAGGCCGCGCCAGGTGACGACGAGCGCGGCGGTCTGGGTTACCGCATGCGAGTTCAGTTACACGTCGATGAGGCCGGTTTCGCTGGCCCTTACCGCGAGCGCAGCCACGAGGTTGTCCGAGTCAAAGACCTCCCGCTAGCCTGCGAGGAGATTGTTGAACTAAGCGTCCACACCAAGAACTGGCAGGACGTTTCCAAGATCGAAATCGCGGCATCCTCTGCAGGGCAACTGCAGTGGAAGATCGACAAGAAGCTCAAAGGCGACGAACGACTCATCGAACGCGCTGCTGGCCGCACATTCCGTATTTCTGGCGGGGGTTTCTGGCAGGTTCACCGTGCCGCACCCGAGGTGCTGACGAGCTGTGTACTCGGTTTTGCTCAAGCCGCCGGCTTCAACCCGCAAGAAAACAACCTCGACCTATACGGCGGGGTCGGCCTGTTCGCCAGTGCTCTAGCCGGAAAATTCGGCAAAGACATCAAGGTCACCACTGTCGAAGCGTTCAAGCAGGCGACCGAAGACGCCAAGCTTAACATCGCCGACATGCCGAAGGCTCAGGCAATCTGCACCCCGGTCGAGCGGTTCCTAAACACTCAAAAGAGCGCGGACACAATCGTGCTCGACCCACCGCGAGCCGGCGCGGGCGCTAAGGTCGTCGGGCAGATTCTGAAGCTTGAACCGCGTCACGTCATCTACGTGGCTTGCGACCCGATCGCGTTGGCTCGAGACCTGAAGCAGTTCTTGGCCGCCGGTTACGAGTTGGCTGGGCTTCGCGCCTTTGACCTGTTCCCACACACCCACCACGTTGAAGCGGTTGCGAGCCTAGTCAAGAAATGATTGCCAGAACACCTGCCATCAAGCCGGGTTACGCGGTAACCAGGATTGATCGACTCATTGGTCGGGTGTTCACTCTCGCCACGCTTATCGATTTTCTCGTAGAGGTTTTGCTAAACGCTGTTGCTCAGAAACCTTTTCTTCAAGAACCGTGGCTCGGAATTGCGCTTGCGGTAGTAGCAGTGGCGCACGCGGCGAACTTTCTTAACTTTTGGTTCTGGAAGGCGAACCGGTGGGGCTACCTTCTGCATATTGCCGCGTACACATTCGCTTTTGCTAGCTGGGGCTTGCAGGTCGGCGGCACTTACCAACTTCCCATGGATGACACTCCTTGGTTGTGGTGGTGCACGGGCACCGCGGCGCTCGCCGTCGGCATGTTCGTTCCAAAACTATGGTCCTTTATCGTCATAGTCGGGTTGGCTAGCTCATGGGTCTTGCTTCGCGCAAGTGAGCTTGGTGGCTCGGCCCACATCAGCCGTCTCGCCACAGACTTCTTCTATGTCCTGCTGTTCTCGGGCACAATCACGGCTCTGCTATGGCTTCTGCGCCACGCTTCCTTTGAAGTTGATCAGGCATTTAAGGCGTCTCTCGATCAAGAGGCCGATCGGGTTCGAATCGACGCTCAGCAGCGCGAAACCAAGCGCCTGAACTCTCTGGTTTACAGTGCGGTGTTTGAGGCGTTGAAGAAGTCTGCGACAGCAAAGGATTCGGGAGAGTATGCCGAAGCCATGCGACTGAGCAAACAGGCGCTCACCGTTTTGGACGAGGCTGCCAATTCTCAGCCAACCGAAATCTCGGCGATGTCGCTCTTCGAGAGTCTTGAGCAATTGGCCAAACGACTGGACGCAAGCTGCACCATCTCGGTGACCGGTTCGAGCCTCACATTCATACCGAAGGAGGTCGCAACCGCGATTTCAGACGCCTTCAACCAGGCACTTACCAATTCGATCCAACACGCCGGTTCAAAGGCGAAGCGAAAGATCCGACTCAAGTCAACGAGCACGGGGCTCAAGGTTGTCATCATCGACGACGGCCAAGGGTTCAGGCCGTCGCGCGTGCCAAACCATTCGCTTGGCTTTAAGTTCGTGATTGTGAAGCGAATCGAAGATGTCGGCGGCAAGGTTCACATCGACTCAGGCCCTGCAAAGGGCACGACGATTGTTTTGGAATGGGATCGAAAATGATTCGCGTCTCCAGGCTGCCCATGGCCCTCACCGCAATTGGTCTAGGGCTCTTCCACTCGACTCTCGGTATTCTCTGGAGTGGTCGCTATGCAGATGCCAGCTATGTCTATCTCGGAATCCTGATCTATCTGGCCACGCTCGTGCCCACAATCCTGCTGCACAAGGGTCTGGCAATCCCAGCCTGGCAGGGAACCCTAAACCTGCTAGTGGCCGCAGTCCTCCCGCAGTTGTCTTACTCTCAAATCACCTCAAACTCCCACGGCACCTACGCCACTTGGTTCGTCGGCGGACTCGGGGTTTTGCTCGGGGCGACGGCACTTCGAGGTCAAGCGGGCTTCGCCTGGGCCGGTCTCGCGGTAGCTGTCAGCCAGATTCTGGTTGCCGAGGGTACGGCTGGGCTAGGTCAAAGCGGAATGATTGGACTCACCTTGCTGGTACTGGTCGGTCACGCAACCAACCTTGGCATTAAGAGCTCCGAGGCGGACATCGAGCGCTTCAACCGAATGAGTGCCGAACAAACTCTTGAACTAAAGCGTTCCGAATCGGTAAGTGAGACCAAGCAGCGCACCTTCGATCTATCGCTCGCCGAAGTGCAGAACCTGCTGAGACTCGTGGTTTCGAAGAAGGGGCGCCTCGCGGAGTCCGAGCGTCGCGAAGCCATCGCTCTCGAGCAAAGACTCAGCGACGAGATTATGGGCGGACACCTAGTCACCACCGGCATCAAGCACGCTGCCAGACTCGCGCGCGGTCGCGGGGTCGAGGTTTACCTGATCGACGAGGGTGGACTGGACAACCTATCAAAGACCGAGCTGGAAGCCCTGCTAAGACCTGTCGAAGAAATAATCAACAAGCAGCTGACCGGCAAGATTACCGTCGGTTCAAAGGTCAACTCGAACTGGCAAATCAGCGTAGTCGGCTTCGAACGAGGTTCGATCAAACCGAACGTAGATCTGAAGCTCTAGCCAAGAATTGCTCGGCGCAGGGTGTCGAGGCCCAGTGCTCCGAGGTTTAGTGCATCGCGGTGGAACTTCTTGATGTCCCAGCTATCGCCGGCCTTTGCTGCAGCTTCGTCACGAATCTGTTCCCAGATACGCTGTCCGACCTTGTAGCTCGGAGCCTGACCTGGCCAACCGAAGTAGCGGTGGACCTCGAAGTTCACGAACTCTGGCGACATGTTTACGTTTTCGCTCATGAAATCAACCGCGTAGTCAAAGTCCCACTTGCCGGTGCCGTCTAGGCGAGGCTTGCCGAGGTGAACCGAAAGGTCAAGCACCACGCGAGCCGCGCGCATCCGCTGGCCGTCCAGCATTCCGAGGCGATCGCCCGGGTCGTTTAGGAATCCTAGGTCCTGCATCAGGCGTTCGGCGTAAAGCGCCCAACCCTCGCCGTGACCAGAGCACCAGTTGGCCATACGGCGCCAGTCGTTCAGCTCTTCGCGGTTGTAAACCTGGGTGCCAATCTGCAGATGGTGACCTGGGACGCCCTCGTGGTAAACGGTTGTGGTTTCACGCCAGGTGTCGAACTCGGTGACGCCGGCTGGAACGGACCACCACATACGTCCAGGACGGCTGAAGTCGTCGGTTGGGCCGGTGTAGTAGATGACGCCAGAATTAGTCGGTGCAATTAGGCACTCGAGTGTGCGAAGTTGCTCGGGGATGTCAAAGTGGGTGGCTCCCAGTTTCTCAACCGCTTCGTCGCTTAGGCGCTGCATCCACGCCTTTAGCTCTTCGGTACTGTGCAACTTGCGGCTCGGGTCGTTGTTCAAAACCTCGATGGCCTCGGCCACGGTAGCGTTCGGTTTGATCTCGTTCGCAACGGCCTCTTGCTCAGCCTTCACGCGAGCGAGCTCTTCGATACCCCACTGCAGGGTTTCTTCGAGGTCAACCTTGGCTCCGAGGAAGCGCTGGCTCAATAGTGAGTAGCGCTCGCGCCCGATTGCATCTTCTTTGGTGGCAACCGGAGCTAGTTCGTCCTTCAAAAAGTTTTGCAGTTTCGAGTATGCCGCGGTGGCTACGTCGGCGGCTTCGGCTAGCTCGGCGCGAAGTCCGGCCGAAAGTTCGACTCCTTCAGCCTTGGCGAACTTCTGGAAGAAGCCGTCTGCGCCGGTGATGTTGTCGAGGTCGTTGACAACCCAGTTGACCTGGCGAATCGCAGGGGTGTCGTTGTCGCGGATGCCTAGTCGAAGGGTCTCGATGTACCCGTCAATCGCACCCTCGACAGCGCGCATGCGCTTGTTTAGGTTCGACCAGTCGTTTTCGGTAGCGACAGGCGATAGGTCAAAAATGTCGCGGATTCCCTGGGCGGGTGAAGCGATGACGTCTAGGTCACGCTTCCAAAGGCCGGATTCGTGCAGTTCGATTGCGAGTTTGAGGCTCGAGACGAGTGCATCCTTCGAGACCTCGTCGATCTTGTCGGTCGGCTGCATCGGCTCGAGCTTCGCGAGGAGGTCCTTCTGCAGCTGGTAAAAGTGCTCGTTGGCCTCTGGCGAGTTGTCGTCCAGCTTGTCTTCGCCACCTGGGAAGCCCGCATAGGTTGCGAACGAAGGGCTCAGCTCGGCGAGGGTTACCACCCAGGCGTTCGAAAGTTCGTCAATTGCTGATGGTTTGCGCGACATTGCTAATCCAATCCGGGTCGAGTGCTTGCGGTCCACTGACCGAAGCCGGGGTTGAGTCCGCCGCGGAGCATGTTGCTGCCGCGGTTCCAGGTGCTGCTTGGCTGGCGAACCGCCTTTGCCGCCTGCTCGTTGGCCTCGGCCACGGCTGCAGTCAGCACGGCCACCACGGCCGCAAGTTCTTCAGGTGTAGGGTTTCCGCCCTCAACCTTTAGTAGGTGCTGTAGGTCTTCACTCATTACAGCGGGATGTTTCCGTGCTTCTTCGGTGGCAGGCTAGCGCGCTTGGTGCGAAGTGCGCGCAGGGCCTTGATGACCGAAATGCGGGTTGCCGAAGGCTCGATGATTCCATCGAGTTCTCCGCGCTCTGCTGCCAGGAAAGGCGAGGCAACGTTGTAGGTGTATTCGGCGGCAAGTTTCGCGCGCACTGCGGCGACATCTGCGCCCGACTCCTCGGCTTCTTTGATCTTGTCGCGGAACAAAATGTTCACAGCACCTTGCCCGCCCATCACGGCGATTTCGGCTGTCGGCCAGGCGAGGTTGATGTCGCCGCCGAGCTGCTTCGAACCCATAACGATGTATGCGCCTCCGTAAGCCTTGCGGGTGATCACGGTGACCAGAGGAACGGTTGCCTCGGCGTATGCGTAAAGCAACTTGGCTCCGCGGCGAATAACACCGGCCCACTCCTGGTCGGCGCCCGGAAGATAACCGGGTACGTCTACGAGGGTCAGGATTGGAATCGAGAAGGCATCGCAGAAACGAACGAAGCGAGCGGCTTTTTCGCCGGCGTCGATGTTTAGGGTTCCGGCCATCTGAGACGGCTGGTTAGCGATGATTCCGACGCTGCGACCGTCCACGCGAGCGAAACCAATCAAGATGTTTGGCGCGAACAGCGGCTGCACCTCTAGGAACTCGTGGTCATCGACAATCGACTCGATGATGGTGTGCATGTCGTAAGGCTGGTTTGGTGAGTCCGGAATGATCTTGTCGAGTAACCGGTCTTCGTCGGTCACTTCGAGCTCGCCGTGCGGTTCGTAGGAGACAGTCTCCGAGAGGTTGTTTTCTGGCAGGTAGCTCAACAGGTTGCGTGCGTAGTCCAGCGCGTCCTCTTCGTCGGCAGCCAGGTAGTGGGCGACACCCGAGGTCTTGTTGTGAGCGAGTGCGCCACCGAGCTCCTCCATGCCGACATCCTCGCCAGTCACGGTCTTGATTACGTCTGGGCCGGTCACGAACATGTTCGAGGTCTTGTCAACCATGATCACGAAGTCGGTTAGCGCGGGGGAGTAAACGGCGCCACCCGCGGCCGGGCCCATGATGATCGAGATCTGAGGAATCACACCCGAGGCCATGGTGTTGCGCTTGAAGATTTCGCCGTACTTGCCGAGAGCGATGACGCCCTCTTGAATACGAGCGCCACCAGAGTCGAGAATTCCGATCAGCGGCACACCGGTAGCGATTGCCAAGTCCATTACCTTGATGATCTTGTTTCCGGCAGCCTCGCCGAGCGAGCCACCGAAGATTGTGAAGTCTTGAGAGAACAGCGCGACCTGACGCCCACCGATGGTTCCGACGCCGGTTACAACAGCGTCACCGTAAGGGCGGTTCTTGTCCATTCCGAAGGCGGTGGAACGGTGACGAACGAACTCGTCCAGTTCGACAAACGAACCCGGGTCGAGCAGCATCTCGATGCGCTCGCGTGCGGTCTTCTTGCCACGCGCGTGCTGCTTGGCAATCGCTGCCTCACCGCTGGCGTAAACGGCCTCGTGGTAGCGGTGCTGAAGGTCGGCAATTTTGCCCGCGGTGGTGCTCAAATCTGGCGTTGGTTTTGCGTCAGTCATGAATAACACCCTACTCGCGCCCCGCCTGAAACCTAAACTAGCGGCATGGATCTTTCGGCAGCCGCGGCACTGGTTTCTTCGCTCACCTACGTAGAGCAAACCGGTTCGACGAACGCCGACCAAGCTGGTTTGGGTGGAGCGGATCTCACCGTCCTCGTCGCCGGCTCTCAAACGGCGGGCCGGGGTCGCTCGGGTCGCGATTGGTCATCGCCGGTTGGTCAATCTCTTGCAGTGTCCATCTTGCTGAAGCCGAGCTTCGCCAACCCTGATTCAAATGCCTGGTTGCCTCTTCTCGCCGGTGTGGCTATGGCCCGAGCGGTTCGAGGTTTTGGCGTATCTGCCGACGTCAAGTGGCCCAACGATGTTCTGGTTGGCGGCAAGAAGATCAGCGGCGTCTTGAGCGAGCTCGTGGATTCGCAGAGCGTCGTGGTTGGCGCAGGGCTAAATCTGACCCAAGCGAAAGACGATTTACCGATTCCCAACGCCACCTCAATGCGACTCGAGGGTGTCGAGGTTGAACTCGCGCAGGCCCTCGAGCGCTACCTAGCCGAATTCGTTCCTCTTTATAAAGAGTTTGTTTCGGGCGGGGGAGATGCCGAACTTCACCTGAGAGACGCCGTCAAGGAGCTTTGCTCAACCCTCGGTCAAGAGGTTCGCGCAATCATGCCGGGTGACCAAGAGGTTGTCGGCACCGCGATCGACATCGACTCATCCGGACGCCTGCTGTTAGCCGTGTCTGGCGAGAACACGCTCTACGCCGTCGGTGCCGGCGACATCGTGCATTTGCGCCACAATTAGTCGGTGCAGAGAATTACAAGAATCCGCCCCCGAATGATGCGCCTCTGGTGGTCGTTTCTCGCGCTCGCAGCAGTCGGAGCGGTTTACGGATTCTTCTTTGGCAAGCAACTCGAGCCGGACTTCTCTGCCATCCTGCACGCTGGCCTCGGTGTAGCGGTTGTCACACTTTGGTTGATTCCGAGCCTTCGATACCTGGGAACCTTCGTCGATGTGTTCGAAGATCAAATCGTTACCCGCAATGGAATCTTCGGCATGAAAACGCGGACAATCCTCGCTAGCGAAATCGAGGGCGTTTCGGTGAGTGCTCTAAAAGGGGTTACCGTAAAGGTTCGCGACCAGGAGCCCCTCTCTCTCAAGGGCTATGCAAAGCCTAAGGAGATCGCCGCCACCATCGGCGCTCTGGCAAAATAGAAACATGGTGAGAATCGGCGCAATCGGTGGTGGGCAACTCGCCCGCATGATGTCCGTGCCAGCAACCGCTCTAGGGTTGGATTTCAAAGTTCTCGCCGAGGCAGAGAACTCATCGGCGGCACTCTCTGCAACCATGGTTGGCGACTACACAGAGCTCGACGTGGTTCGAGCCTTTGCGAAGACCGTGGACGTAATCACGTTCGACCACGAACACGTGCCAATCGCGATCCTCGAGACTTTGCAGTCAGAAGGCGTAAAGATTCACCCGGCCCCGCACGCTCTCGCGTTTGCACAAAACAAGCTTTCGATGAGACGACGCCTCGGTGAGCTCGGGCTCCCGATGCCCGACTGGGCCGAGATCTACACTCGAGCTGAATTACAAGAATTCTTGGACGCCCACGGAGGCGAAATCATTTTGAAGACTCCGATCGGTGGTTATGACGGCAAGGGTGTCCGAGTGGTTCGCAGCGTTTCGGATGCCGAAGACTGGTTTGACTTTGCACCGCTGCTGGCCGAAGAAAAGGTCAGCTTCACGCGAGAGCTAGCCCAGTTGAGCGCTCGCAGCGCGACCGGAGAGTTTCGGGCTTGGCCGCTGGTTCAGACGGTTCAGCGCGAAGGGGTTTGCGCGGAGGTGCTTGCACCCGCTCCAAATGCGAGTGACTCGACCCTGGAATCTGCGGTCGAGATCGCCCGCGGTGTTGCCGAGGGACTCGATGTGACCGGCGTGCTAGCAGTTGAGTTGTTTGAAACTGTTGATGGCCGACTGGTTATTAACGAGTTGGCGATGCGCCCGCACAACTCCGGCCACTTCAGTATCGAGGGCTCGGTCACCAGCCAGTTCGAACAGCACCTGAGAGCTGTTGCCGGTCTGCCACTCGGATCGACGGACATGACAGCGGAGAACGCCGTTATGGTCAACCTCCTCGGTGTGGATGACCAGAATGACTTCGTTGGTCACTACGACCACGCGATGCAACTTCACCCGCACGCGAAATTTCACACTTACGGAAAGGCGGCTCGCAAGGGTCGCAAGATGGGCCACGTCACCGTGGTCGCCGACGAAGCCGAATGGGCCTTGGCTCAGGCGCGCGCCGCTGCCGCCGTTTTGCTTCGCGGGTAGCAAAATTGTCTAGATAACAGACGGGAGAACGCTTTGGGTAAACCAATCGTTGGCGTAGTGATGGGTTCAGACTCTGACTGGAACGTCATGTCAGACGCCGCCGTCGCACTCAAGGAGTTCGGCATCGAGTTCGAGGTCGAGGTCCTAAGCGCGCACCGCACCCCAGAACGCATGATCGAGTGGGGTAAGTCGGCTGCTGGTCGCGGGATCAAAGTCATCATCGCTGGAGCCGGGGGAGCAGCGCACCTGCCAGGCATGCTAGCCAGTGTCACAACCTTGCCGGTTATTGGCGTTCCTGTTCCGCTTGCCAAACTTGACGGCCTGGACTCGCTACTTTCAATTGTTCAAATGCCGGCCGGCATTCCGGTTGCAACCGTCTCCATCGGTGGTGCCCGTAACGCGGGTATTCTCGCCGCTCGAATCATTGGTACCTGCGACGATTCGCTAACCGAAAAGCTCGCCGCCTTCGGTGAGTCCCTCAAAGACGCCGTCGCCGAGAAGAACGAGAAACTGAAATCTCAGATCTAAGCAACTCCCTTTTTAGGCGCTTCGACCGGGCTACACCCCAGCAGATGCGCAAGCGTGCAATCTTTTTGCTCCTCCTCGGCGTCCTCATCCCAGGTTCGGCGCAGCTTCTCGCTGGCAATCGGAGGCTGGGTCAAGTTGGTATTCGCGCAACCATAATCGGTTGGGCGGGCATCGCTCTCTGGTTCTTCCTTTTCTTGGTCAAACGCTCCTGGGCTCTGACTTTGGTCGCGACTCCTTGGATAGGGGGGGTACTCGCCATCATCTTTTACATCTACGCTGCCCTTTTTCTGGTTCTAATTCTCGACGCACTAAGGCTCAGTCAGCTAGGCCAGCTCTACCCAATGGGCAGAAACGTGATGCTAGCCATGTTTGTCGTTGCGTCCATTTTGGGCACCGGTGTATTTGTCACTGGCGGAAACACCGTTCGCACCACCGGCGAAACGGTTTCTTCAATCTTCAAGCAGTCCGGCTTTACCTCGGCGAGCAATGGACGATACAACATTCTTCTGCTCGGGTCCGATGCCGGCAAAGACCGTTTCGGTGTCCGCCCGGACTCGATTTCGGTGCTCAGTTTGAACGCCGACACGGGTGCGATGGTCAACATCGGAATTCCTCGTAATCTCCAGCACGCTCCGATTCCAAAAGACTCGCCGCTTCGAGAGTTCTACGGCGAATCATGGGACGACCTGATCAACGCCGCCTACAAAGCCGTTTCCGACAACCACCCAGATGCCTACCCAGACGCAGCGGCAAACGGATCAACACCTGGCATCGAAGCGACTCGCGATTTGGTCGAGGGTGTCACCGGGCTAAAGATCCATTCCTTCGTGATGGTAAATATGTCGGGTTTCAAGCAACTCGTCGATGCACTCGGCGGCGTCACAGTAAATGTCAAAGAGCGTTTACCCATCGGTGGTCAGCTGGACGACGCCTCCGATGCGACCGGTTGGATTGAGGTCGGGGTTCAACACATGGACGGCCGTCTTGCGCTCTGGTATGCCAGAAGCAGACACGGCACCTCGGACTATTCTCGAATGGCGAGGCAACACGAGATTCAGCAACTGCTACTCAAGAAAATGACGCCTACCAACGCCTTCTTCAGGTTTGAGCAGCTCGCGGGCGCTATGAAGGCCCTAGTTGATACCGACATCCCAGACGGCATGGTTGGCACCTACATGGACCTAGCCCTCAATGCACGCTCCAAAAAGGTGAAAGCGGTCGAACTCGTGCCGAAGTTTGGCTTCGAACCAGACCTGCCGAACTACGAGAAGATTCAGTCCACCATCGCAGCCGCGATTAAGGCCAGCAAGTAAACTTTGACCGAAGGAGGGCACGAGTGTCTAACGCAGAATACGCAGCAAAACACGGGCTAAAGCGCGTCGGTGCCCGCCCACCTTTCTTCGCGTACATCAAGGAATCTTGGGGTCGTCGCGAATTTGCTTGGACGTTGTCTTCTTACACAAACCAGGCTCAGAATGCCCGAAACCGCCTCGGCCGCTGGTGGATGATCCTTACCCCGGCGATGCAAGGTGCGATGTACGGTCTCATCTTCGGAATCATTCTCGGCGCCGAAAACCGCCCTGTTCACTTCATCGAGTACCTATTTGCCGGTGTGTTCCTGTTTTCGTTCCTTCAGGGCACGTTCATGTCCGGCGCGACCTCGGTCACCAGCAACGCTGGCTTGGTTAAGAGCCTGAGCTTCCCTCGTGTGCTCTTGCCACTTTCGGCCACGATTCAGCAATTCATCAACCTGGTTCCCCAACTGGGTCTTTTGATTCTCACGATTCTCGCTTTCGGAAACCCGATCACCTGGGAGTGGCTACTGTTCATTCCCGCGATTGCGCTCGTCGTGCTTTTCGGGGCTGGTAGCTCGATGCTCGCGGCCAGACTCACCGTTCAGTTCGCCGACCTAAACAAGGTCATACCTTTTGCTTTCCGACTTATCTTCTACTCGAGCGGCATCTTCTACAGCATCGACAAAATTCTCGAGCAGTATCCAGTCGCTCTAGAGATCATGAAGTACAACCCGTACTCGGCTTTCATCAACCTGGTTCGCGGAATCCTTATTCGTGACTACGACGCAACAGCGGAGCTTTGGCTGCTCTGCGCGGGCTGGGCTATCTTGCTTCCGCTGATCAGCGTCGTCCTCTTCTGGAAGGTGGAGGAGCGCCATGGCCGCGAAGACTAAAAAAGAAGTTGCCGAGACACGCAAACCGGTTGTCGTCGTCGATAACGCGCACGTCGTTTACAAGGTATTCGGTACCGGTCGCAAAGTTACAGGAAACATGGCTCGCGGCGGTCTCTTCACAAAGAAGATCCGCGTGCGCGAAGTCCACGCGGTCAAGGGTGTCTCGTTCACGATCTACGAGGGCGACTCGGTCGGCATCATCGGCAGCAACGGTTCTGGTAAGTCCTCGCTCATGCGAGCGATTGCAGGCCTCACGCCACTGCAGTCTGGTGCGGTTTACGCCTTCGCTCGCCCAAGCCTTCTCGGTGTAGGTGCGGTTCTACTGCCGGGCTTGAGCGGTGAGAAAAACATTATTCTCGGTGGCTTAGCCATGGGCTTTACCAAAAAGGAAATCATCGCAAAATCGGCAGAAGTCACCGCGTTTGCGGGTCTCGAAGAGTTCATCGACCTACCCATGCGCACCTACTCGAGCGGTATGTCTGCTCGCCTTCGATTCGCAATTGCCGCCGCGCGAAACCACGACATCCTGATCATCGATGAAGCGCTAGCTGTAGGAGACCAAGAGTTCCGCACCAAGTCCGAAGCCAGAATGCGCGAAATGCGTGACCAGGCTGGCACCGTGTTCTTGGTTAGCCACAGCATGAAGTCGATTCTCGACACCTGCACCCGAGTGATTTGGATCGAGAAAGGCGTCCTGAAGATGGACGGCGACCCGGTTGAGGTCACCAACGCCTACAACGCCTACAACGGCTCGAACACAGTCGACTAACCCATGAAGTCTTACCCGCCGCTTAGCGTGCTGATGCCAGTGCTAAACGAAGAGGGCCACTTGGCAGCTGCCGTTCAGTCGGTGCTAGAGCAGGCTTACCCGGGCGAACTTGAACTGCTTCTAGCCCTCGGCCCTAGCCGAGATGCGACAAACTCGATCGCCGCGGACCTGGCGCAGAAAGATAACCGCGTCAAGCTGATCGACAACCCGCGCGGTCTAACAACTGTGGGGCTCAACGAGGCGATTCGACGTGCCAAACACAACATCATCGTGCGTGTCGATGCACACAGCGAACCGGCCGAAAACTACCTCGCCCGCGGAGTCGAAATCCTTGTGGAGACCAAAGCCGAATTGCTCGGCGGAATCATGGATGCTCGCGGCAAAAGCGCTTTTCAAAAGGCGGTGGCCTGGGCATACACCAGCCGATTCGGGGTTGGCGGCGCCGCTTATCACGTCGGCGGCCAGGCTGGCGAAGCCGAGTCCGCGTACCTCGGTATCTTCCAAAAGTCGGCGCTCGAACGGGTCGGTGGCTACAACGAGCAGATCATTCGGGGCGAGGACTGGGAGCTAGCCCAGCGGATCAAAGCCACCGGCGGTCTGGTTTGGTTCAGTCCAGAGCTCAAGGTCACCTACTGGCCGCGAGGTCGAGTTAGCCGCCTAGTCAAGCAGTTTTACTCAACAGGTGTTTGGCGCGGCGAGCTCACCCGACGCAACTTTGCCACGGCGTCTAAGCGCTACTTCGCTCCACCTGTCGCTGTCGCAGCAATCGTTGCCGGCCTTGTCGTTTTGCCATTCGGTTTCACGCTCGGCCTCTTGCCACTGGCTGGCTACCTCCTCGGAGTTAGCTTCTTAGCGGTCACCGCAAGTCGTCTGAGTCTCAAATCCCGGGTAGGCGTCATGGTCGCCCTGCCGGTAATGCACCTCAGCTGGGGTTTCGGTTTCTGGGTCGGTTTGATTCGGGGAGCCAACATGTCAACGGTGGATAGGAGTCGGGTCTAGTGGATCTCAAGAGACTGGCCAAGACCTACTCGCCAACCCGTGTCATGGGCGCGCTTCGCCGCCGCGGCTCCGCCTATTTGCGCAAACTTCAGTACCACCCCGGCCGAACCAAAACTCTCGAGAACGCAGTCCTCTTTGAATCGCACCGAGGATCCATGGTCGGTTGCAACCCGCTAGACATTTTCAACGAACTCAAACAGAGCCATCCCGAACTTACTTTCTACTGGGCCGTCGGCAAGTCGGTCGAAGCGCCAGAGGGTTCGGTTGCAGTCCGCTTCGGCTCGGGTCCTTACCTGCGGGCGCTGGCCAGCAGCAAATACCTGGTCAACAACACCAACTTTCCGTGGTTCTTTCGCAAGGTGCCGGGTCAGGTTTACCTGCAGACCTGGCATGGGACGCCACTGAAGCGTCTGGCTCGTGACATCACCACCAACTACCTAACCAAGAGCTACCTGGACACGATGGATCGTGAGGCGAGCTACTGGGATTACCTGATTACGCCCAACGCGTTTTGCACCGAGATCCTGCCCAGGGCCTTCGGCTTCCAGGGTACGTCTCTTGAGACGGGCTACCCGCGAAACGACAGACTATCGACCGCTACAGCGAAGGATCGCCAGCGCATTCGCGAGTCTCTCGGAGTCAAAGATCCGTCAGTGACCTTGGTGATGTACGCACCCACTTGGCGAGACTTCAAGCGAACCGCCACCGGCAAGTGGGACACCGTCAACTTCATGAGCCCGAACATCGAGTTGCCCGAAGGGTTCCGGATGATGTTCCGCGGGCACAGCAACACCATTGATGCTCACAGCGAAAAAGTTGCCGGCAACGCCATCGACGTGACAACCTACCCGGATGTCACCGACCTCTACATCGCAGCCGATGTTCTGATCACCGACTACTCGTCGGTGATGTTCGACTACACCGTTACCGGCAAGCCGATCCTGTTCTTAGCGCCGGACCTAGAGCGTTACCGTGCCGAACGCGGCTTTTACTTTGATTTCGAGGCTGAGGCGCCGGGGCCGATTGTCGATACCGATCGTGACGTTATCTCGAGCCTGCTCAAGCTTGACTCGATAGCCAAGGCCTACCAAAAGAAGTACCGCGCCTGGCAAAACAAGTTCAACGCGCTAGAGGATGGCAAGGCCGCCAAGCGAGTGGTTTCTAAGGTTTGGGGCCAGTGAACGAATTCAAGCGGCTGATTCGCCGAGCGCTCGCCCGCGGGCCGGTGCCCGATGCCTACTACTTCGCTAAGCGCATCATTTGGCGGCTGAACCGCGGCAAGCCGAACCGTTTGCAGCCAAAAGTCACGGTGGTTTTGCCGGTTTACAACGTCGAGGAGTATTTGTCCGATGCGGTCGAAAGCATCCTCGGCCAGGGGTGGGGCAACCTCGAACTAATCGCGGTAAACGACGGATCCACCGACTCATCGCTCGCTATCCTGCAGCGTCTAGCAGCCAAAGATTCGCGCCTTCGAATCCACACCAAGCCGAACGGTGGACTGGGAGCTGCGCGTAACACTGGAGTCTCGTTGATTCGTGACACCGACTACCTTCTGTTTGTAGATTCCGACGACATCCTGCCGCTCGGCACGATCAAGCGGTACGTAAAGACTCTCGAGAAGAGCGTCTCGCCGATTGCTATTGGTCGGCCAGGCTGCTTCTACGGTGCCCGCTACTTCGATCGTCCGGGTTTTGGTGGCACCTATGCCAAGAGCCGCAAGGAAGTCACAGTCAACGAAATCCCCGAGGTGGTGGGCGATCTGACCGCTTGGAACAAGTTTTTCAAGTGGGACTTCTATCGCGGTCACAAGTTCCCAGAGGGTGTTCGCTACGAAGACATGACACTCATGATGTCGGTTTTACTCAAAGCGCCCCGCATCGACGTCGTCGCGAACCGACAGTACGCTTGGCGAGTTCGCGGTGAAGGGGAGTCGCTTTCGAAGATGACTTCCGAGTTGAAGAGCCTCAACGACCGAGTCGCCTCGATGCGTCAAATCGTCCGACTCCTGCGCAATGCGGTTCGAGCCGGAACTATCGAGAAGAGCGTTTATCGCGGTTATCTTTCGCGGGCAATTACTCTCGACTTTCAGCTTTTCGCCCCAGCTCTCGCCGAAGCTGACCTCAAGTTTTTCGCCGCTTTCAAAGTCGCTGTGGCAGAAATTCTTCGCGATGCCGACGACGAGGTTTGGGCTAACGCATCCGGTAGGCACAAGGAGATCGTTCGCGCAGCCATGACCAGTTCGCGGGCCGCGACCCTGCGCCTCTTACAGGACTAAACAAGGCCACACACTTACTCTTGAAGTAGGCGCTGCAAGGCGTTTGATCGCCATTCTCGGTGACTTTAGGAGG
>JBEBBA010000102.1:0-16789 GCA_041158585.1 Actinomycetota bacterium | reverse complement strand
TCAAGCAATCCGAGCCGCTACGACAGAGTCGGCGATCAGCACTATGACGTCATCAGCGCTTTTATAAAGTCAGTCAGAGGCTCGGATGCAGATGCCGCAATCCACTACCTCGCTCGCATGCTAGATGCAGGGGAGGACCCACGATTCATCGCGAGACGCCTAATAATTCTGGCGGCCGAAGACATCGGCCTGGCGGACCCACATGCTCTAGGTATTGCAACAGATGCGGCTACTGCAATAGCAATGATCGGTATGCCAGAGGGTCGGATTCCGCTCGCGCAGGCCACCATTTATTTGGCGACCGCACCTAAGTCCAATTCGGCCTATTTAGCAATCAACGAGGCGCTGGAGGACCTTAAGAACGGTACGAATTGGCCGATCCCAAAGCACCTACGAAGTGCAACCGGAGTTGGTTACAAGTACCCCCACGACGACCCGCGTTTTGTCTTGGAGCAGGATTACATGCCGAAAGAACTATCGGGCAAGACCTATTATCGACCGAAGATTTCGGGGCTTGAGCGTGAGCGCGGGGCAGTGTGGCAGAAACTTCGCGAAATTGTGCGTGGCAAAAAGGCCTAGAACTCGCTAGAATTTAGAGGTTGCCATCTTTAGATGTTCCCTGGCTGCGGGACCTCTGCAGATAGACGCTCTTTAGCAAAGCGTCTGTGGCTCAAAAATCGGTTGACCTCTACGCCGATTTACAGCTAACAGAAACTATCCCGAAAGGATCACGTGTCTAAAACCTCACGTACCCGTAGCAAGACCCGCTTGTCTCGCGCGCTTGGAATCGCTCTCACCCCGAAGGCAGCCAAGTACCTAGAAAAGCGTCCATACGCACCTGGCCAGCACGGCCGCACCAAGCGCAAGGCCGACAGCGACTTCGCCGTTCGCCTTCGCGAGAAGCAGCGCCTGCGCGCCCAGTATGGAATCCGCGAAGCTCAGCTTCGTAACATCTTTGCCGAGGCAAAGCGCACCGAAGGTCTAACCGGTGAAAACTTGGTTGAGCTTCTAGAGATGCGTCTTGACGCACTAGTGCTTCGCGCAGGTTTCGCCCGCACCATTGCCCAGGCACGTCAGATGGTTGTACACCGCCACATTCTCGTAAACGGAGAGCGTGTCGACCGCCCATCGTTCCGCGTAAAGCCTGGTCAGACCATCCACGTACACGAGAAGTCCGAGAAGACTGAGCCTTTCCAGGTTGCAGCTGCCGGCGGACACGTTGACGTGCTACCACCGGTTCCTGGTTACCTTGACGTCTCGCTTGAGCGCCTACAGGCAACCCTGACCCGTCGCCCAAAGCGCGCTGAAGTTCCAGTTACCTGTGAAGTTCAGCTCGTTGTTGAGTACTACGCAGCACGCTAGTCGTTAGGAGACCCGGTGAGTGGTGGAGAGATCGCGGCAATTATTGCTGCTAGCGCCTTTGCTTTGTTCATTTTGTTCACGGCAATTCCACTAATCAAGCTCGGCCGCCTGCTCGACGAGACTAGCGCCTCCGTGCGTGAAATCTCTGAAGAAGTGGCTCCGCTGCTCACCGGTCTTTCCGAGACTGTTACCGAAACCAACAAACAACTCGCCAAGATCGATGTCATCACCGATAACGCGGCGCAGATTTCGCAAAACGTAAGCTCACTGGTTGCAGTGTTCACAGCGAGTGTTGGTTCTCCACTAGTCAAACTCGCTGGCTTTGCAAAGAGCATTAGCGGTATGTTTCTAAACAACAAGAAGTAGGGATCATGAAGCGCGGATTTTGGCTCATTTCGGGTATTGCAATCGGCCTGGTTGCCGCACGTCGCCTTTCGGAGAACCCGAAGGCTCAGGCTGTGGTTGACGACGCTGCTCGTCGAGCAAAGGAATTCGGAACCGCCGTCGCTGAAGGCTTCAAGGAGCGCGAGAGCGAGACTGCAGCAAAGAAGACTACCCCGGCCAAGAAGCCAGTTGCACGTAAGGCACCTGCACGTAAGCCTGCCGCCAAGCGCCCTGCTGCCGCCAAGAAGCCAGCGCCAAAGAAGAGCTAGCCTTGAAGACCGCCGAAATCAGACGGCGCTGGCTTGCGTTCTTTGAAAGTAAAAATCACACTGTCGTTCCTAGCGCTTCGCTAATCAGCGAGGACCCGACTCTTCTTTTCACGGTGGCCGGCATGGTCCCTTTTATCCCTTACATGTCGGGGCTAGTACCAGCTCCATACCCAAGGGCAACTTCTGTTCAAAAGTGCGTACGTACCCTCGATATTGAAGAAGTTGGCAAGACCACTCGCCACGGCACGTTCTTCCAAATGAATGGAAACTTTTCTTTTGGTGACTACTTCAAGAAAGAGGCAATTGCCTACGCTTGGGAGTTTCTAACCAAATCGCAGGACGACGGGGGTCTCGGCCTGGACCCAGAGGTGCTCTGGGTGACGGTTTACAAAGATGACGACGAATCAATCGGCATTTGGCGCGAGGTAGCTGACATTCCTTTAGAACGCATCCAGCGTCGAGGTATGAAGGACAACTTCTGGTCAACTGGTCAGCCAGGACCATCTGGGCCTTGCAGCGAGATCTACTACGACCGTGGCCCTGATTACGGAATCGAAGGTGGCCCCGAAGCCGACGAAGACCGTTACATCGAAATCTGGAACCTGGTGTTCATGCAGTACGAACGAGGTGCGGGTGGCGGCAAGGAAGACTACCCAATTCTCGGTGAACTACCTAAGAAGAACATCGACACAGGTATGGGTCTTGAACGTGTCGCATTCTTAATGCAGGGTGTAGAGAACCTGTATGAAATCGACGAGGTTCGCCCAGTCCTGGATGCTGCGGCCCAACTTTCCGGTAAAACCTATGGCGAGAGCGAAACCGACGACGTTCGACTGCGCGTCGTAGCCGACCACGTTAGATCTGCTCTAATGCTCATCGGCGACGGTGTGACTCCAGGTAACGATGGTCGTGGATACGTTCTACGCCGACTGCTCCGCAGAACGGTGCGCGCGATGCGCTTGCTTGGTGTGGATAAGCCGGTATTCGACGTCTTGTTCGCCGCCTCCCGCGACGCCATGAAGGAGTCGTATCCAGAGGTTGAGACCGACTACGAAAGAATCCGCAAGACAGCTGTGGCCGAAGAGGAGGCCTTCCTACGCACCCTGGTTAGCGGTTCCGTTGTGCTCGAAACTGCCTTGGCTGATGTTCGCGCCGCGGGATCAAAGTTGCTAGAAGGCTCCGCTGCGTTTCTGTTGCACGACACCTACGGTTTCCCTATTGATCTAACCGTTGAGATTGCTGAAGAATCGGGGCTTAGCGTTGATCGTGATGGATTCACCGCGCTAATGCAAGAGCAACGTGACCGAGCAAAGGCTGACGCCCGCGAGAAGAAGTTGGGCGGCACCGACCTGTCGGTTTACAGTGACTTCCGCTCCAAAGGCGTAACCAAGTTCACTGGCTATGAATCCTTGGAGACCGAGGCAACTGTTATTGGACTCGTCCGTGACGGCGAAGCGGTAGCGCAGGTTCGCGAGGGTGAGATAGTCGAGATAATCGTCGACGAAACCTCTATGTATGCCGAATCGGGTGGTCAAGAGGCAGACGCCGGCTGGATCATCGCGAATGGGTTCGAAGCCGAGGTGCTAGACGTTCAAAAGCCAGTCAAGGGACTCGTAACCCACAAGGTGCTTGTTCGTACAGGAGAAATTGGTTCCGGCACAAAGGTAACAACCAAGGTTGACGCAGAATGGCGACTCGGTGCCTGCCAAGCGCACTCAGGTACACACATCGTTCATGCCGCGTTGCGTGAGGTCCTCGGACCAAATGCGCTTCAAAGTGGTTCTTACAACAAACCTGGTTACCTGAGGCTCGACTTCGCATGGAGTCAGTCGCTATCTCTTGAAACTAGAAGTGAAATCGAAGAGGTAGCCAATGCAGCAATTCGTCGAGATTTGGCGGTGAGTGCGCAATTCATGACTCTTCCAGCCGCCAAGGAGTGGGGAGCGGTTGCCCTTTTCGGCGAGACGTACGACGAGGAAGTTCGAGTCATTCAAGTCGGTGGCCCTTGGTCGCGTGAACTTTGCGGTGGCACCCACGTTTCACGGTCTTCTCAGGTGGGTCTCATCTCAATCTCAGGTGAATCTTCGGTAGGTTCTGGGTCTCGTCGCATTGAAGCCCTGGTCGGCCAAGACGCTTTCCGATTCCTAGCCACCGAACGGGCCTTGGTAGCGAGGCTCTCTGAAGCCTTGAAGTCACCTAGGGAGCAACTCGAGGCGCGCCTCGAGGCAACCATCGAAGAGCTCCGAGTCGCAAAGACTAAGTTGGCATCCCTAGTCGCCGCCGAAATGCGCGGACGCATTCCGCAGTGGCTAGCAGCCTCCAAGGTGATCGGTCAGGTAAAACTGGTTTCGGCTGTTCTGGGCACACTCGAGAACGCCGACGAAATCAGAAGTCTCGCCGGCGACGTCCTTAGCCAGTCAGGCTCTGACTCTGTAGTCGTGGTAACAGCAGTGGTTTTTGGTAAACCGGTCATCTTGGTGGCTGTAGGCGAATCGGCTCGCTCCGGCGGAGCCAAGGCCGGCGCACTGGTCAAGCTTGCCTCAGAGATTCTCGGCGGTGGCGGTGGCGGTAAAGACGACATGGCTCAAGGTGGAGGAGTCAACCCGGAGAAACTGCCAGAGGCTATCGCCGCAATCGAGAAGGCCATCGCCTGATCATGAGGCAGGGTCGCCGGCTCGGTTTCGATGTCGGGCGAGCGCGCACGGGGGTTGCGGTTTCCAGCCCAGACGGCCTTTTTGCATCGCCCGTTGGTGTCGCTCTCACAGTAGATGAAGCGTTGAATTTTGTCCGTGAGTACGAGCCGATAGAGCTCTATGTCGGACTCCCGCTTAGCCTTTCTGGATCATTCACCGCCTCGACCGATTTCGCTGTCGATTACGCAAGGCAACTCTCAAGCCTGACACAGTTGCCTGTCCGGTTAATCGACGAGCGTCTGACCACCAGCTCCGCCGCGTCACTATTGCGATCCGCTGGCAAGAACTCTAAATCGGCTAAGAATTCAATTGACTCCGCCGCAGCAACACTGATTCTCGAGCAGGCACTTAGCATCGAGCGGGCAGGGTCTATCCCGGGCAAGTTACCCGAGGAGCTTTCATGAATAGCGGGAAAATTCGCCTAATCGTCGCGTCACTGATCGCGATTGGCATCCTTGGAGTAGTTTTCTTCAACCCTATTAAGTCCGCCCTTCAGAGCGTTGGTCGAGACTACTCTGGACCAGGCGCAGAGGAAATCCTTTTCACAATTGAACAGGGTGACACTGGCGAGAACATAGCCTCGGATCTGGCGAAGTTGGACATCGTCAAAGACTTCGGGTTCACCTACAAGCTAATGATTCAGCGCGAGCAAACCTTTATCCCGGGCACATTCAACCTACTTACAAAAATGAAGTCCTCGGATGCCCTCGATCGTCTTGAAGATCCAGCCTTCTTGGCCGTAAACAGGGTTACCATCCGCGAGGGCCTCCGAATTGGCGCAGTTTTCAAGGAACTTAGCGCGGCTACGGGAATCAGTGTGGCGGAATTCAAAGCTGTAACGTTGGGGGACTTGGGATTGTCGACTAAATTGCCAAGCCTCGAAGGCTATCTATTCCCAGCAACCTACGACTTCGGCAAGGACATCAGCGCGCGGCGAATCCTGCAGCAAATGGTGGACCGAACAGTTGAGGAATTGAAGTCGTTTGGAGTGCCCGAATCAAGGTGGCACTCGGTGCTCACGATGGCATCAATCATCGAGAAAGAGGCTCGTCTCAAAGACGACTTTTACAGAGTCTCTAGAGTTTTCAGTAACCGAATCAAAGTAGGTATGCACTTGCAATCGGATGCCACGGTCAGCTACGGATCTGGCGGTTCAACGGTTACCACTACCGACGCCGAGCGCGCAGACCCGAACGGCTACAACACCTACATGCACGCAGGTTTGCCCGTCGGACCAATTTCAGCGCCGGGAGCAACGGCCATAGATGCCGCACTCAATCCCACAAAGGGAGATTGGCTTTTCTTCTGCACCGTGAACCTTGAGACCGGCGAGACGGTGTTCAGCGAGACAATGGCCCAACATGAGGTTGCCGTAGCTCAATGGCAGCGGTGGATGCGAGAGAACCCGGGTTGGAATGGCTAAGGAATTTGCCGTTTTAGGATCTCCGATTCAACATTCAAAATCACCAACCATTCATTTGGCGGCCTACCAGGCCTTGGGGCTCGACTGGAATTACGAGCGGTTTGAGGTTGATAAAACTAATTTCGACGATTTCCTTTCAAGCAGGCGTTTAGACGGAGCAAGCCTCACCATGCCTCTAAAGGAAATAGCATTTGAGCGGTTCGGGTCGGTGAATGCGGCAGGCGAACTTGCCCATGCAGTAAATACTTTGGTTCACCGAGCAGGGACATTTGAGGCCTACAACACAGACGTATTCGGTCTCGAAAAGGCTCTCGAAGAATGCCAATTCGACTCGACGATGATTTTGGGATCCGGTGCGACAGCCAAGAATTCGCTAATCGCACTTAGCAGAATGAACCCAGGCTCGAGGGCGTCGATCGTGGCGAGAAACGGGATAGCCGCCGAACATTTAGTGGAGTTTGGACTCTCATTGGGGCTCGTCGTTTCTGCGGGAAACAATCAACTCGCCGACTTTGACCTAGTAATTTCGACGCTGCCGCCTATGGTTGCCAAACAAGCCATGTTCAAAGGGGACCCGAGGGGAACCCTCCTTGACGTTGCCTACAATCCTTGGCCCAGCGAGTTAGCACTGCACTGGGGTGCCTTCGGCGGTAACGTAGTAAGTGGTTTAGAAATGCTCATCTGGCAGGCAATTGCCCAGATCAGAATTTTCAAGAACGGCAACGACGCTGAACCTCTAGATGATGAAAACGAGCTGGCACGCGTGATGCGTCAGGCAGCAAACGACTAGAAACAGAGAGATCCCATGCTTCGTTGGCTTACCGCAGGAGAATCACACGGGCGCGAATTGGTCGCTATCCTCGAGGGGCTGCCGGCTGGCGTAGAGATAACCACTCAGCTGGTTCAGGATGCCCTCGCGCAAAGACGACTCGGTTTTGGTCGCGGAGCTCGAATGAAACTCGAGAAGGACGAAGTCTCACTTTCCGGTGGAATCCGTCACGGGCTATCAATCGGTGGGCCAGTAGCAATCACTGTGGCTAATACCGAATGGCCGAAGTGGCAAGAGGTAATGTCTGCAGATCCGATTAGCGAACCGCTCCAAGGCGCTCGAGGCGAAGCACTAACTAGACCTCGACCAGGTCACGCGGACTTCACCGGAATGCAAAAGTACGGCTTCGAAGAGGCTCGTCCGGTTCTCGAACGTGCAAGCGCCCGCGAGACCGCCGCGCGCGTGGCCCTCGGTGCTGTTGCAACCTCATTTTTGAAATCTCTCGGCATCGAACTCGTGACCCATACCGTAGCGATCGGCACTGTGGCAGCGCCTCTTGACGGAGCGTTGCCCCGCCCTCGCGATGTCGAGGCGCTAGACGCCGATCCGCTGCGCTGCTATGACTCAGGTGTTTCGGCGGAAATGGTGGCAGAAGTTGAGGCAGCCCACAAGGATGGCGACACTCTAGGCGGAGTAGTCGAGACACTCGTTTACGGCATGCCTCCGGGTGTCGGCTCCTATGTTCACTGGGATCGCAGACTCGATTCTCAGTTAGCTGGAGCACTAATGGGAATCCAGGCAATCAAGGGCGTAGAAGTTGGCGACGGCTTCGAGACCGCGCGCCGCAGGGGATCCGTTGCCCACGACGAAATTGTTCGCGAAGGTGGCGTGGTTACTCGTATGAGCGACCGCGCAGGCGGTATCGAGGGTGGAATGTCGAACGGCGAAATCCTTCGAGTGCGCGCTGCAATGAAGCCGATCAGCACGGTTCCCAGAGCACTAGCGACAATCGACACCAGCACCGGCGAGGCCGCTAAGGCGCACCACCAGAGGTCAGATGTTTGCGCTGTTCCGGCAGCCGGCGTGGTCGCCCAGGCAATGGTTGCTCTGACTATTGCCAACGCTGTACTCGAGAAGTTTGGAGGCGATTCCGTCTCAGAGACCAAACGCAACCTCGATTCTTACCTCGCCAGCATTCCCGAGGTGCTTCAGTCGCGGATCGTTAGGCCCTAATTGCCCTCGATTGTCCTAGTCGGCCCGATGGGGGTTGGAAAAACTACCATCGGTAAAAAATTGGCAAAAGCGATGGGGCTTCCATTTATAGACTCGGACGCTCTTTTCGTGGAGCTTTACGGGCCTATCACCGATTTTTTCGAATCACAGGGTGAAGCCAAATTTCGCGACATCGAGGAATCAATCATTGCCGAATGTCTACCTAAACAAGCAGTAATCGCAACCGGCGGGGGAGCAGTGCTTTCGTCGAGGACGCAACAACTTCTAGCGAGTGCCTTCGTGGTTTACCTGTCTACAGACGGGCGACACATGGCCTCGCGCCTAAGTGGTGGAGGCCGGCCGCTGTTGAAAAACGGTCTCGCCGATTGGCGCAGAATTTACGAGAGCAGAAAACCCATCTACGAACAGGTTGCAGATTTGGTTATCGATACCTCAACCGCAACCCTAAACAGCACAATCCAAACGATCAGAGAGAGCTTCGAAGCAAATGGAAAAAACTGAAGTCATCACCGTAGGCGGGGAGTCGCCTTACGAAGTTGTCGTGGGTAGGGGGCTTCTCGAAGAGGTCTCGCAGGCCATTAGAGCTGACGCCAAGCAGATCCTGATCATTCACCCTATTTCCCTCACGGCCAGTGCAGATCTACTTGCCGATGATTTACGCGCTAAGGGTTTCGTGGCGCTGCAAGCCGGCGTAGAGGATGGTGAGGCAGCCAAGCGAATCGAGGTTGCCGCTTGGTGCTGGGGAATCATGGGGCAGTCCGATTTCACAAGATCTGATTCTGTCATCGGTTTCGGTGGAGGTTCAACGACTGATCTCGCCGGTTTCGTTGCTTCGACCTGGTTGCGCGGAGTGCAACTCGTGCAGGTCCCAACTACCCTCCTTGGAATGGTTGACGCTTCCATAGGCGGTAAGACAGGCGTAAACACGGCCGAGGGTAAGAACTTGGTTGGCACTTTCTACGCCCCAAGCAAAGTCATCTGCGACCTCGACACCCTTGAGACGCTTCCTAGAAATGAGCTCCTCGCCGGCTTCGGTGAAATCATCAAGTATGGCTTCATAGCAGACCCGGTCATTCTCGAACTCATTGAAGCCGACGTTGCAGTAGCAACCGACGTGTCGAGTGACGTCTTCGCCGAACTGATCTCAAGGTCAATTGCGATCAAAGCTCGAGTGGTTGCCAGCGACTTCAAAGAAGCCAGCGAGCGTGAAATCCTCAACTACGGACACACACTCGGGCACGCAATCGAGCTTGTAGAGCGCTACCAGTGGCGTCACGGTGCAGCGGTCGCCGTAGGCATGATGTTCGTTGCCGAACTTTCGCGTATGCAGGGCCTTATCTCAGACGAACTAGTAGATAGACACAAACGAGTTCTCGAACTCATTGGACTCCCTACCTCGTATCGTCGTGACAAGTGGGACCAACTACTCGGCGGTATGCAGCGAGACAAGAAGTCCCGGGCCGGCTCGCTCAGATTCGTGGTTCTCGAGGGTTTGGGAAAACCGAGGATCCTCACAGCACCTACAAAAGAGACCCTATTCGCTGCGTACCAAGAAATCAGTGAGTAACCTAGAGCGATGAGCAAAGTATTGGTCTTGAATGGCCCAAACCTGAACCGCCTTGGCTCGCGCGAGCCCGAAATTTACGGAACAGGCAACTTCGCAGAACTTACAGCGGCAGTTGAGCAAGCATCTGCAGCCCGCGGGCTAACCGCAGAAGTTCGGCAGACCAACTCAGAGGCCGAGCTAATCGGATGGTTGCACGAAGCGGTTGATCAGAAGCTTGACGTTGTGCTGAACCCTGCAGCATTTACTCACTATTCATACGCGCTCAGAGACGCAGCCGCTTTGGTTACGAAAGCCGGCTTGAAACTCATCGAGGTTCACCTGAGTAATCCGCACACCCGCGAGGAATTCCGCCACAATTCCGTTATCAGCGGTGTTGCCACCGGTGTGATCGCAGGATTCGGCTTCGAGTCATACGTACTCGCCATCAAGGCTCTCTAGTAAACTCTTCAAGTAACCCAGACGAACAAGTAAGGCACAACTGTGGCAACTTCAAACGACCTCAAGAACGGTCTAGTACTCAACATCGAAGGTCAGCTTTGGACCGTAATCGAGTTTCAGCACGTCAAGCCAGGCAAGGGCCCAGCTTTCGTTAGAACCAAGCTAAAGAATGTTCTCTCGGGCAAAGTAGTGGACAAAACCTTTAACGCGGGCGTCAAGGTTGAAACCGCGAACGTTGACAAGCGCGACATGACCTACCTTTACAGCGATGGTGAAGGCTTCGTTTTCATGGACAAAGACAACTACGACCAGGTCACTCTTGGTCAGGAGGTTGTCGGCGACGCCACCAACTACCTACTCGAAAACCAAGACGCAGTGGTTGCGATGTACGAGGGCAACCCGATCTACGTTGAACTGCCAGCTTCGGTCACACTAGAAGTTACCTACACCGAGCCCGGCCTTCAGGGCGACCGCTCGTCGGGTGGTACCAAGCCAGCAACAGTAGAGACCGGTCTGCAGATTCAGGTTCCTCTGTTCCTTGAGCAGGGAACCAAGGTCAAGATCGACACGCGAACCGGTGAGTACCTCGGCCGCGTAAACGACTAGTGAGCGCCCGTTCAAAAGCTCGTAAGCGCGCCATAGACGCTCTTTACGCTGCGGATCTGCGGCCAGAACACCCTGCCGCGCTTCTAGACGAGACCTACAAGCAAGTTGAGGACCGTCAGAACCAAGGGCCGATCTTTGACTACGCACGCACACTCATTGACGGCGTGGTGGAACAGCAGGCAGCGATCGACGCTCTTCTCGAAACCTACTCCGAGGGCTGGACTCTTGAGCGCATGCCGAATGTTGACCGCGCAATTCTTCGAGTTGGTGTCTGGGAAATTGTTTTCAACGATGAAATACCGGACGCGGTCGCAATCGACGAAGCCGTTGAAATAGCCAAGGAGTACTCAACCGACGACTCCGGATCTTTCGTCAACGGTCTTCTGACAAGAATCAGCAGCACCAAGAGGGCTCTCTAGAGCTACCTCTGCTACACTTTTACAAACATCCTTTAAAGGGCGTCCTGTGAGGCGCAGAAGGAGGTGGGCGTGTCTTCACGCACCGTCTTGTCGGGCAGCGATATCGATCGCGCTGTTACCCGCATTGCCCATGAAATTGTTGAATCCAATCAGGGCACGTCAAATCTCATCCTCCTTGGCATTCCTACCCGCGGTGTACTGCTCGCAGAGCGTATTGCCAGGGTATTGGAGCGGAGTTACCCCGATTTCAAAAGCTCCGAGTCCCTCGGCCGCCTAGACATAACGATGTACCGCGATGACCTTGCAGCGAACCCGACTCGCGAGGTTACCGAAACTCAGATACCACCGGCCGGGATCGAAGACAAAGTTGTCGTGCTAGTGGACGATGTTCTCTTCAGTGGGCGAACAATCAGGGCAGCTCTTGACGCCCTGGGCGACTATGGGCGGCCACGTGCGGTTCGTTTGGCAGTCTTGGTTGATCGCGGGCACCGTCAGCTACCCATTCGCGCCGACTTCGTCGGTAAGAACCTGCCAACATCTGTCGCCGAGCGCATCAAGGTTCAACTAAACGAAACAGACAGCGACAATTCGGTGGTGATTGAAGGATGAAGCACCTTCTAAGCGCGGGAACTCTTTCTCGCGAACAGGCAATTGCAATCCTCGATACTGCACTTCAAATGGAGCAGGTCAACTCGAGAGAGATAAAGAAACTGCCTACTCTGCGCGGAAAAACAGTTGTTAACCTGTTTTTCGAAGACTCGACCAGGACTAGGACCTCATTCGAAGTTGCCGCAAAGAGACTTTCTGCGGATGTAATCAACTTCTCGGCGAAGGGTTCCAGCGTCTCTAAAGGCGAAAGTTTGAAGGACACCGCCCAAACACTTCAGGCTATGGGCGCAGATGGAGTAATCATTAGGCATTCGGCATCTGGTGCGGCACAAACTCTCGCACAGAGCGGATGGATTGACGCGTCAATCATCAACGCCGGTGACGGAACACACGAACACCCTACTCAGGCGCTACTCGATGCCTACACGATTAGACAGCGCAAAGTCGGCAATGCTGCTGGCCGTGGTTTAGACGGCCTCAAGATTGCGATCGTTGGAGACATCGCACATTCACGGGTCGCGAGAAGCAACATACTCTTGCTGCGAACTCTCGGAGCAGAGGTTTATCTCGTTGCACCCGCAACACTTTTGCCTGGAGCCTTAGCGACCCAATCAGCCGGACACTTTTACTCGCTCGATGAAGCGCTGGCTAAGGTCAGTTTCGACGCGGTCATGATGCTGAGAGTTCAAAGCGAACGAATGACCGCAAGCTTCTTCCCATCCGAGCGCGAATACGCGCGAATCTGGGGCCTCAACGGAGACCGTTTGGCGAAGCTTTCTCCAGACACGATCGTCATGCATCCGGGTCCGATGAATCGCGGTTTAGAAATCGACGCCAAAGCCGCCGACTCCGCGAACTCGGTGATCCTCGCGCAGGTTGCCAACGGGGTAAGCGTTCGCATGGCTGTGCTTTACCACCTACTAGCCGGAGGTTCGGAACTTGAGTAACTTCACACTGATTGGTGCAACACTTGCCGATGGAACAACCGCAAACATCGAGGTGGCCGATGGTTTGATCCTCTCGGTCGGCTCTGAGCAGAGCGGCGAAGCCATTGTCGCGACCGGTTTGGTCGCGCTACCTGGCTTCGTTGACCTACACACGCACCTTCGCGAGCCAGGCTTTGAGCAATCGGAGACCGTCCTCACCGGTTCCATGGCAGCTGCTAGAGGTGGATACACCGCGGTGCATGCGATGGCAAACACCCATCCGGTTGCCGACACCGCTGGCGTGGTCGAGCAGGTAAAGGCGCTCGGAGACGAAGCGGGCTACGTTCAGGTTCAGCCAATCGGCGCAGTCACCGTTGGGCTAGAGGGCGAGCAACTTGCCGAGCTCGGTGCGATGGCGGATTCCAAGGCAAAAGTCCGAGTATTCAGCGATGACGGCAAGTGTGTGCACGACCCACTTTTGATGCGACGCGCACTCGCCTATGTGAAAAACTTCGGGGGAGTTATCGCCCAGCACGCTCAAGAGCCGAGACTCACCAATAACTCCCAAATGAACGAGGGAGTGGTCTCTGCTGAACTTGGGCTCGCAGGCTGGCCAGCCGTGGCAGAGGAGTCGATCATCGCTCGAGACGTCCTTCTCGCCGAAGCTGCCGGTAGCAGGATTCACATCTGCCACCTTTCCACAGCTGGATCGGTTGAGATTATTCGTTGGGCAAAAGCTCGCGGCATCAACGTAACCGCCGAGGTCACACCGCACCACCTACTGCTAACGGATGAACTAGCAAGAAGTTACGACCCCGTCTATAAGGTGAATCCACCGCTAAGAACCGAAAAGGACGTGCTCGCGCTTCGCCAGGCACTAATCGACGGCACAATCGACATAATCGCTACGGACCATGCGCCACACCCAGACGAATCAAAGGACTGCGAGTGGAATGCGGCTGCATTTGGAATGCTCGGTCTCGAGACGGCGGCGTCTATCGCTCAACTGGTTCTAATTGACTCCGGAAAGAGCGATTGGACTCGTTTGGCTCAGGTCATGTCTACAAAGCCAGCTGAAATCTCTGGAATTGAGGGTCAGGGGGCGACTTTAAAGCCAGGTGCTCCCGCTAACATCACGCTAATTGATCCGACAGCTAAACGAGTGATCAACGGTGGAGGAGCGTCAAAGAGCTCGAATCAGCCGTTCGAGGGCATGACGCTGCCCGGCAACGTAGTCCACACGATTTTCCGCGGTGCATTTACTGTCCGCGATAGCAAGCTAGTTGAAAGAGGCTAATCATGAGTAACGCAATTCTGGTGTTGGAAGACGGAAAGGTCTTTCAGGGCGAAAGCTACGGTGCTGAAGGTTCAACACTCGGCGAAATCGTCTTCGCCACCGGCATGACTGGCTACCAAGAGACACTGACTGACCCTTCCTATGCTGGGCAGATTGTGGTGCAGACTGCGCCACACATTGGTAACACCGGAGTCAACAGCCGAGACGAGGAATCGAACAAAATTTGGGTCGCAGGCTATGTTGTACGCGATGCAAGCAGAGTTGTTTCCAACTTCCGTGCCGAGGGTTCTCTTGACGATGAACTGATCAAGTACGGGGTCGTTTCAATCAAGGGAGTCGACACCAGAGCTCTAACCCGACACCTCCGTTCTGCTGGAGTTATGCGCGCGGGAATCTTCTCTGGTGCTTCGGCGGACGCACCAATCGAGTCGCTGTTGGCGGCTGTTCAGGGCGCACAGAAAATGCAGGGTCTATCACTGAGTGATGTTGTCTCCACTCAAGAGCTCTATAGGGTTGCACCAACAGGAGAGCCCTTCGGTAAGGTTGCGATCCTCGACCTTGGAATCAAGTCATCAACCATTGAAAACATGACTGCGAGGGGTCTTGAGGTCTTGGTTTACCCGGCTACTTCGACCAGCGCTGAACTTCTTTCTGAAAACCCAGATGCAGTGTTCTACTCGAACGGTCCGGGAGACCCCGAAACAGCGGGGAAGCAGGTTGAAGCGCTTCGCGAAATCCTAAAAGCTGGTAAGCCATTCTTTGGCATTTGCTTCGGCAATCAACTACTTGGCCGCGCACTCGGCTTCGGTACCTACAAGCTTGCCTTCGGGCACCGAGGCATCAACCAGCCTGTGATGGACAGAACCACCGGGAAGGTTGAGGTGACCGCTCACAATCACGGTTTCGCAGTAAAAGTCGATGGCGGACCCGAGGTGGATTCTCCGGCTGGTTTCGGCCGCGTCCTAGTTAGTCACGTGTCGCTAAACGATGATGTCGTCGAGGGTCTGACCTGCCTAGACATCCCTGCCTATTCGGTCCAGTACCACCCAGAAGCAGCTGCTGGACCACACGACTCGAACTACCTGTTCGATCGACTAATTGACCTCATCAAGACCAACCGAAAGGCCTAAGAATGCCTAAGCGTTCAGACATCAACAGCGTTCTAGTTATCGGCTCTGGCCCGATTGTGATTGGTCAGGCGTGTGAGTTTGACTACTCGGGCACGCAGGCCTGCCGTGTTCTTCGCGAAGAGGGCATCCGAGTGATCCTGGTTAACTCAAACCCGGCGACCATCATGACCGACCCTGACTTCGCCGACGCTACCTACGTGGAACCGATTACCCCCGAGGTGATTGAAGCCATTATTCAGAAGGAAAAACCCGACGCAATCTTGCCAACTCTCGGTGGCCAAACCGCTCTTAACGCAGCTATGGCACTCCACGAGCAGGGAATTCTCGACAAGTACGGCGTCGAACTAATCGGCGCTAAAGTCGACGCAATTAAAAAGGGTGAGGACCGCCAGATCTTCAAGCAGCTCGTCCTGGACGCCGGAGCAGATGTCGCGAAATCTGTCATCGCCCACACCACCGAGGAACTTCTGGCAGGGGCCGACATCCTCGGCTACCCGCTTGTGGTTCGCCCATCCTTCACCATGGGTGGTCTCGGTTCGGGGTTCGCCTACAACGAGGAGGACCTCCTCCGTATCGGTGGCGCAGGCCTTCAGGCGAGCCCAACGACCGAGGTTCTCCTTGAAGAGAGCATCCTCGGTTGGAAGGAATACGAGCTAGAGCTGATGCGAGACACCAACGACAACTGCGTCGTCGTCTGCTCGATTGAGAACGTTGACCCGGTCGGCGTGCACACCGGTGATTCGATCACAGTTGCGCCAGCCCTAACCCTGACCGACCGTGAGTACCAGAATCTCAGAGACATCGGAATTCAGATCATCCGCGATGTCGGTGTTGACACCGGAGGCTGCAACATTCAGTTCGCAGTTGACCCTAAGAACGGACGAGTAATCGTCATCGAGATGAACCCGCGCGTTTCACGCTCTTCAGCTCTAGCCTCAAAAGCGACTGGCTTCCCGATTGCAAAGATCGCAGCCAAGTTGGCTATTGGCTACACCCTTGACGAAATTCCGAACGACATCACTCGAGTTACGCCTGCTTCCTTTGAGCCAACACTTGACTACATCGTCGTAAAGGTTCCGAGATTTGCGTTTGAGAAATTCCCGGCCGCTGACGCAACACTCACCACCACGATGAAATCGGTTGGCGAAGCTATGGCTATCGGCCGAAACTACTCCCAGGCTCTTCAAAAGGCTCTCAGAAGCCTTGAGCGCCGGGGAAGCTCGTTCCACTGGGATGGCGCAATCGGCAACAAAGCTGAATTACTCGAAGTAATCAAGGTTCCTACCGACGGTCGCATCGTCAACGTTCAGCAGGCACTTCGAGCCGGCGCTAGTGTCGACGAGGTTTTTGAGTCGACCAAGATTGATCCTTGGTTTATCGACCAGATTGTTCTAATCAACGAAGTGGCTGACTCCGTAAAGTCGGCTGCAGAATTGTCGCCGGCGATCATCAAACTAGCCAAGGATCATGGCTTCAGCGACATTCAGATCGCTTCGCTACGCGGCCTAACTGAAGCCGATGTGCGCCGAATTCGCCACGTCGTGGGTCTCAGACCCGTTTACAAAACCGTGGACACCTGTGCCGGAGAATTCCCCGCAGAAACCCCTTACCACTACAGCACTTATGAGCAGGAAACCGAGGTCACGCCGTCTTCGCGCAAAAAG
>JBEBBA010000101.1:0-7188 GCA_041158585.1 Actinomycetota bacterium | reverse complement strand
CACCATCGGTATCCCTGGAAACGACGACGCAATTCGCTCGGTTGGTCTTCTAACCCGCGTGATCGCAGATGCCGTCGCCGAGGGCCTAAAGGCAAAGCACTCGAAGGTTGAAGAGGCTGAGCCTCTAGCTGAGTGGGAGAAAGAGCTTCTCGAAGCTCCAGCTGTAGAAGCTCCAGCAGCGGCAGTCGAAGAGGCTCCAGCAGCAGAAGAGACCAAGGAAGAGGAGGCCAAGTAATGGCTAACTACACCGCAGCAGACGTAAAGGCACTTCGCGAGCGCTCCGGCGCCGGCATGATGGACTGCAAGAGCGCTCTTGACGAAGCCGATGGCAACGTTGAGAAGGCTCTAGAGGTTCTACGCCTAAAGGGTCTGAAGGGCGTCACCAAGCGTGAAGGCCGCACCACTTCGAACGGCTTGATCGTCGCTCGTGTTTCGGGCAACACCGGCTGGCTAGTCGAGCTCGCTTGCGAGACCGACTTCGTGGCCAAGGCTGACAAGTTCATCGCTCTAGCTGAGTCGGTTGCCGACGCAGTTGTTGCCGCTGGCGCATCGACCCTCGAGGAGGCACTTGCTGCCGACCTCGGTGGCAAGACCGTTGCCGACGCAATCAACGACGAAGCCGCAATCATGGGTGAGAAGGTTGAGCTTCGCCGCATCGCTTCTGTGAAGGGCGACGCAGTTGACGCTTACCTACACCGCACCAGCAAGGACCTACCTCCACAGGTTGGCGTCCTTGTTGCTTACTCGGGTAGCGACGCAGAGACCGCTCACGATGTTGCAGTTCACATCGCGGCGTTCTCGCCAGTGCACCTGCACCGTGACGACGTTGACGCCGAGCTTGTAGCTACCGAGCGTCGCATCGCCGAGGAGACCGCACGTAACGAAGGCAAGCCTGAGGCTGCTCTTCCGAAGATCGTTGAAGGCCGCGTAACTGGCTTCTTCAAGGAGAACGTGCTTCTAGAGCAGGACTTCGCGAAGGACAACAAGCTCACCGTAGCTAAGGTCCTAGAGAACGCCGGCGTAACCGTTGCCGAGTTCGTTCGCTTCCGCGTTGGCGCCTAAGCAACTTTTGAGAAAGGCTCGGTCGTAAGACCGAGCCTTTTTCTTTGTCGCGCCTAGGATAGTTAGAGCAGGAGGATGGTCATGGGACACAAGCGCAGAGTATTGCTAAAGCTTTCAGGTGAAGCATTCGGTGGGGGAACCCTCGGCGTAAACCCGGACATCGTCGCAGCTATGGCTAAAGCAATCGCTGAAGGCTCCAAGCACGCTGAGGTGGCTATCGTCGTCGGTGGTGGCAACTTCTTCCGCGGTGCAGAACTTTCACAACGAGGCATGGATCGCGGTCGTGCCGACTACATGGGAATGTTGGGCACAGTGATGAACGCCCTTGCCCTTCAAGACTTCCTCGAGCAGGCTGGCGTTGACGTGCGCGTTCAGTCGGCAATCACGATGGCTCAGGTCACCGAGCCTTACATCCCGCTTCGCGCCATTCGCCACCTGGAAAAGGGTCGAGTCGTAATCTTCGGTGCAGGTGCTGGCCTTCCATACTTCTCCACCGACACCGTTGCCGCACAGCGCGCACTCGAAATCAAGGCTGACGAGGTGCTCGTTGCTAAGAACGGCGTGGACGGTGTTTATTCGGCGGATCCAAAGAAGGATCCAAAGGCTCAAAAGCTTGAAACCATTACCTACCAGGACGCCCTGGTTCAAGGGCTCAAGGTCGTTGACGCAACCGCGTTCAGCCTCTGCATGGACAACAAGATGCCGATGCGCGTCTTTGGCATGCAACCAGACTCAAACGTTACCGACGCCATCAAGGGCAAGAAAATCGGTACCTTCGTAACCGCATAAGGAGACTCAGATGATTTCAGAGATTATTGCTTCGGCAACCGACAAGATGGCGAAGGCCGTTGAGGCCGCAAAGGAAGACTTCGCGACCGTTCGCACCGGGCGTGCGAACCCTGCTATGTTCCAGAAGATCATGGTTGACTACTACGGCACCGGCACCCCGCTCGGTCAGCTTGCCAGCCTGCAGAACCCAGAGGCTCGCACCATCCTGATCACCCCTTACGACAAGGGTGCACTTCTCGCGATCGAAAAGGCTGTCGCCGCTGTTCCTAACCTCGGCGCCACCCCAAACAACGACGGAAACGTCATTCGCGTCTCGCTTCCAGACCTAACCGAGGAGCGTCGTAAGGAGTACGTCAAGCTTGTTCGCACCAAGGCAGAGGATGCCCGCGTTTCGGTTCGCAACGTTCGCCGCAAGGGCAACGATGACCTAGCAGCCTTGAAGAAGGACGGCTTAGCCGGCGAGGACGACCTCGCTCGCGCCGAGAAAGAACTCGACGCACTTACCAAGACACACGTTGACGCCATCGACGACGCCTTAAAGCGCAAAGAGGCAGAACTCCTAGAGGTCTAATGACTGAAGCAGCTGGCGGCAGGAGCCTCTCGAAATCGGTCGGTTACGGCCTTTTGATGGGTGGAGTTTTCCTCGCCAGCATCCTCTTCGTGAAAGAAGCTTTCATCCTGCTCGGCATCGCTGGTATAGCGGCCGGCTCTTGGGAGCTGGCTTCGGCACTGCGTTCAGCCGGCTGGTATGTGCCACGCATCCCTGTTGTGGTTGGGTCAGCCGCGATCATGCCCGCCGCTTACTACTTTGGGCCCATGGGTCAGTGGACCACGGCCCTCGCGATCATTGCTGCACTAGCCATCTGGCGCACGTTCCACCTGCTTTTTGAACGTCGAGAAGACCCAATCCAGTCTTTCCGCAAGACAGTCAAGGACTTCTCGGCCGCCGCTTTTGTGGTCATCTACCTGCCGCTAACCTTCAGCTTCTCGATGCTTCTGCTCGCGCGCGACGGCGACGGCGCGGCTTGGGTTGGCGTCGCGATTGCCACAGCCGCACTGAGTGATACCTCTGGTTATCTGGTTGGTCGAAAGTTCGGCAAACATCGCCTCGCTCCCGGCGTAAGCCCAAAGAAAACTTGGGAAGGCTTGCTGGCATCGATTCTTATCGGTGGTGCAGCAGGAGTCCTGCAAGTGGTTTTCTTCGTTGGTGCGAGTTGGTGGATCGGCTTCCTGGCTGCCGCAGCGGTTCTGCTCGCGGCTATTTTCGGTGACCTTTCTGAGTCACTAATCAAGCGCGACCTGGGTGTCAAAGACATGAGTTCTTGGCTACCCGGCCACGGCGGCGTCATGGATCGCCTAGATTCGATTCTCCCGGCGGTGTTGGTCACTTACGTCATCGCAACAATCTTCGTCCCGGCGATTTAAGGTTGTCTTGTGAGTTTCTCTTTTCCCGCCGCCAAGCCGAATCAAGCCGGCTACGAACAATCCGAAGTGGATGCCTTTATCGCCTCTGCTCGCGAGCAGTTCTTACATCCAGACGCCAGGAACCTCACAGCTCTTGATCTTCGTCGCACTGAATTCACCATTCGCAAGGGCGGTTATTCGGTTTCGGCTGTAGACGCGGCGATTGATCGCCTCGAAGACGCCTTCGCCGACCGTGAACTCAAAGCCAAGATGGCACTCGGCGGTCACCATTCGCTTGTAACTCGCGCAATTGCAATCAAGGAGCTCTTGCGCGGTCGCTTGAACCGACCCAAGGGTCGTCGATTTAAGAACACTGGACTTATTTTGCGCGGCTACGACCGCAAGCAGGTGGACGCATTTCTTGAGAGCGTGGCGGCACATTTGGATAGCGGGCAGACGTTGAACCTAGACTCGGTTCGACGAGCGGTTTTTCGGGTCAAGAGGGGTGGCTATGCAGAAAGTCAAGTTGATGCTTTCATCGATCGCGTTATCGAGCTACTTCAAATCGAGCGTCACACTTAGCCTCGCCGTTGTCCTCGTTTTCGGGGGAGTCACGCCGGAAGCGCAGCCCGCCTCGACACCAACAGCACTCACCGTCCTCAAATCAATCGCTGTGAAGGGGAGAGCCCCGCAAACCGGTTACAGCCGCGACCAGTTTGGCGATGGTTGGGGTCAGATTGGCTCCTGTGACACCAGAAATTACATTTTGGTCAGAGATCTAACAAAAGAAACTTTCCGTTCCAGCCCGGCCTGTACGGTCGCCACGGGTGTCTTGAAGGACCCTTATACCGGCAAGACAATCAACTTCGTCCGGGGCGTAAAGACCTCGCTAGCTGTTCAGATTGATCACGTGGTTGCGCTCAGCGACGCTTGGCAAAAAGGTGCCCAGCAATTGACCTACGCGAAACGTGTCGCCCTGTCGAATGATCCGCTAAACCTGCTCGCCGTTGATGGCCCGACGAACGCCTCTAAGAGCGACTCAGATGCCGCCAGTTGGCTTCCGCCGAATCGGGGCTACTGGTGCCCTTTTGTCGCGAGGCAAGTCGCGGTGAAAGCCAAATACAAACTGTGGATGACATCTGCCGAAAAGGCGCAAATTTCTAGAATCTTGACTCAGCGTTGCCCGAAGCAGCTGATACCGAAAGGCTGACGTCTGGCAATAAAAACGCCCTCGCGGTAAACTTGGTCTTTGTGCCTAAAGGAGGCAGGTGATTATGGGTAGACATGCGCAGGAGCGCCATAGCATTGTCCGTCGTGCCCTTTCACCCCTTGAAGAAACTGCCGCAAAGGTAGCAAACACGGAATTCATTCAGCGAGCAACCTCAAAGAAGCGCATTCGTGGCATCAATGGTTTTCTGCTCACGACGGCGTTTCTGATGGTATCCATCGTCGATCCTTACTCAGCGACCCTGGTCATTGCCGACACCGGGCGTCAGGGTGTAGCCGAAGAACAGGATTTCGAGTATTACGCAACCCAAGAGATCACCGTTGACCGCGGCGGTTACCGTGTCGTTTCTGGTAAAGACGCTGCTGCGATGTTCGTTGAGTTGGCTGTTGTACCCGATGAGGGAACCGTCAAGGCCTACGCTTACAAGGCCTCTGCCAAGCGCGGCTGGGGCATGGATCAGTACTCCTGTCTAGTAAAGCTTTGGGAACGTGAATCCAACTGGCGCACGACCGCGCAGAACAAGAGTTCGGGTGCTTACGGAATTCCTCAGGCGCTGCCGGGCATCAAGATGGCTTCGGCTGGTTCGGACTGGATGACTAACCCGGAGACTCAGATTAACTGGGGTCTGGGTTACATCGCCGGCCGTTACAAGAGTCCCTGCGGTGCGCTAGCCCACTCGAACAAATACAACTGGTACTGATGCCCAGAAGTAATCGTCCCCGCCGTTCCAAATCGAAGCGCGAAGAAGAACCGCTAAATCTCGCATCGGCTCGTTTTGGCTTCAAGCGCACCGAATCCAAGCGTGGCGTTCTTTACAGTGTGCAATCAACTCCTGGTTCGAGCGAGGATCCCAACAAAACTTGGACCTGCCCTCACTGCTTCATTTCTATTCGCGTCGGCACTTCGCACATTGTCGCCTGGGATGAGTCCAGGGGAGTAGAGGGTCGACGACACTTTCACACCGGTTGCTGGGCTAAGTTTCAGGGGCCGTTGCCGTGATAGAGATCCGCTCGGGTGTCGAGCTTCCGTCGGTTCGAGAAGACTTCACGTTAGTTACAGGGGACAACCTAACTTTGGTTGGCGAACTGGCTATGCCAGTGGCTGGCAACCCTGTGGCAACCCTCGTCACTCTGCACCCGCTGCCAACAGCGGGCGGTTTCATGGACTCTCACGTTTTGCGTAAGGCAGCGAACCGGCTTCCGGCACTGGCAAACCTAGCGGTCGTGCGTTTCAACACTCGAGGGACAGAGTCGCCTCGCGGCAAGAGTGAGGGCGTCTTTGGCGAGGGAGTCACCGAACGTCACGACGTAGAGGCCGCGGTCAAATTTGCCGAGGCGAGAGGCTTGCCCAATATTTGGTTGGTCGGTTGGTCTTTCGGCACCGAGCTGGCTCTCAAATACGGTCACGACAAGAACATTGTGGGTGTCATTCTGCTCTCTCCGCCGCTTCACCGAACCAGCGAGGAAGAACTCAGGGTGTGGGCTAACAACGGCAAGCGAGTTATCGCCCTGGTGCCGGAGTTAGACGACTACCTTGTGCCAGATCAGGCAAAAGAGCGCTTTGCCGCTCTATCCCAACTAGAGCTCGTTGCAGTCGATGGCGCTAAGCATCTCTGGGTTGGCGAAGTGGCAACAAAGCGCGTTCTCGATGAGATTGTGAAAGCGGTAAACCCTTCGGTGTACCCGCTGCCCGAGGTTTACAACCCCTAGCGTTCCTCTTGGCGAGGCATCCAAACCTGGCGGATGATCAGCATCACCGAAGCTGCGACTGGAATCGCGACCAAAGCGCCAAGAATTCCGAGTAGCGAACCGCCTGCAAGTGCTGCGACAACAACCACAGCGCCCGGAACAGCAACGGCTTCCTTCATTACGCGAGGGCTCACGAAGTATGCCTCAACCTGCATGTAAATCAGGTAGTAAACAAGAGAAACTACTGCTGCAGTTGGGCTGACAGTTAGGGCAACGACCGAAACAATTGCGGCCCCGGTTAGCGAACCGACAAGGGGGATCAGCGCCAGCAGGAAGGTGATGAAAGCTAGCGCCACAGAGAACGGGATTCCAACAATCGACATCATGATGAAGCCGAGGATCGCGTTGATTAGAGCGATAGTCACTTGACCCATTACATAGCGACCAACCGAGATTGAAATCTGTTCGGCTAGGTCAGCAAACTTGCTTCGCTTGGTGGCGGGCACTAGAGCGTAAACCCACTTCTTGAAGCGAGAAAGCGAGGCCATCACATAGATGCTCAGGATGAGAATCACGAGGAAGCCGCTCACTCCGCTGAAAAGACCGATTCCGACCTGAACAACGCCGCCGAGAAAAGCGGGCCAGTTTTCGGCGTTGGTGATGTAGTCGCTGACACCGTTGATCGCGTCGAACAGCCCGCCTCCGAGTTGGTTGTTCAGTGTGATCAACCAATCCTGAGCCTTTAGGTTGGCGGCAACTTCTGGCGCGTTTTGAATCAGGATGCTCGCGTCTTCAACCAGTTTTGGAATTAGAGCCACGAAGACTCCGCCGAGTACGCCCAATAGGACCAGAATCACGATCAGGATCGCCAGTGGGCGGGCAACCTTTCGTCGTTCTAGCAGGGCGACAATCGGCTCGAGACCGAGTGCAATGAAGATAGCCGCAAAAATGTAAGTGATGATTTGGGCGATGGTGGTGAGTGCGCCACCGATTACAAGTGCCGTCAGGACACCGAGA
>JBEBBA010000100.1:0-11690 GCA_041158585.1 Actinomycetota bacterium | reverse complement strand
CGTCGCTAGCGCAAGAATGGCGGCAAGTATTCGCTTCAAATGGTCTCCAGCTGTTTGTTCAACTGGTAACTAGGTTACTTGCTCTTTAGTCGAGCCTCGCGGCGGATGCGCTGCTCCTCTGGGTTAGGAACGGGAACCGCGGCGAGAAGTCGCTGAGTGTACGGGTCCTTAGGTGCGCGCAAAATCTGGTCGCGGTGGCCGATTTCAACCAGCGAACCGTGCTGCATAACAGCGATTCGGTGAGCAAGAATCTCGACAACTGCGATGTCGTGGCTGATGAACAGGCAGGCGAAGTTCAACTTATCCTGTAGTTCCTGTAGCAACTCAAGGAAGCGAGCCTGAATCGATACGTCTAGGGCCGAAGTTGGCTCGTCGGCGATCATGATGTCCGGGTTCATCGAAAGTGCACGGGCAATACCGACACGCTGGCGCTGTCCACCCGAAAGCTCGTGTGGGTAGCGGTTGCGATAGGAACGCGGAAGCTCCACCATGTCGAGCAGCTCCTCGATCTTTAGGTTGAGCTCGTCACCCTTTGCTACACCGGCGAGGAACAGAGGTTCACCAATGCTTTCGCCAATTGGCAGACGAGGGTTCAGCGAGGAGGCAGGGTCCTGGAAAACGATTCCGGTGTGCTTGCGGATCTCTCGAAGTTGCTTACCACTAGCACCGGCAATCTCGTTGCCCACTACCTCAATCGAACCCGACTTGATCGGTAGTAGACCGATGGCCGCACGACCAACAGTGGTCTTGCCCGAACCGGACTCGCCAACGAGACCAAGGATTTCGCCAGGGTAAATGTCGAAAGAGATATCCTTGGCGGCCGTGAAGGCTGGGATGCGTCCGCGCTTGGGGTATTCAATTACAACGTCCTTGAGGCTAAGAACTGGAGCCTTCTTCGTTGCGTCGGCCGCCAGGGTGCGGGTTGGCGCAGAGCCCAACTTTGGAACGGCGGCCAGAAGCTGCTGGGTGTACGGGTGCGTCGGCGCGTGGAAAATTTGGTCAGCCGAACCCTGCTCGACAGTGAAGCCGTCTTTCATCACGAGGATCTTGTCGGCGAGGTCTGCGACAACACCCATGTCGTGAGTGATTAGCAAAACGGCCGAGTTCAGCTTGTCCTTGAGGTTACGCATCAGGTCGAGGATTTCGGCCTGAACGGTCACGTCTAGTGCGGTAGTCGGTTCATCTGCGATCAGAAGTGCTGGGTCGCACGCTAGCGACTGGGCAATCATGGCGCGCTGACGCTGGCCGCCAGAGAGTTGGTGTGGGTACTTGTCGAATGACTTAGCTGGGTCTGGAATTTCCACCATCGAGATAAGCTCGATGGCCTTTTCCTTGGCCGCAGCTGGGCCCATCTCGAAGTGAGTGCGAAGGGTTTCGACGATCTGGAAACCGATTGTGTAAACCGGGTTCAGAGCCGACATTGGCTCCTGGAAAATGTAGGCTACCTGACGGCCTCGGAACGAACGCAAAGTGCTCGATGGAGCGCCAAGCATCTCGGTTCCCTTGACCTGCACGCTACCTGATACGCGAGCGTTTGAAGCGAGGAGGCCCATAAGGCCCATCGAGCTCGAAGACTTACCCGAACCGGACTCACCAACGATGGCTAGGACTTCACCGGGGTTGACGAAGTAGTTCATGTCGATGGCGGCAGGGTACCAAACGCCGTCAACCCAGAACTCAACGTTGAAGTTCTCTACTTTTAGGATCGGTTCAGTCACGATTTACTTTCTTTCCTGAGTTGGTAACAGAGGTTCGTTGTTACTTTGCGAGAAGATTGTCTGATGAACAACATTCAGACTTTCCGCCCAAAATCTGGCTACATTTTCGCTGGCATCGTGGGTGCGATTTTCATCGGCCTCTTCGGAGTTGTCGCCTCTGAAGGTAACGCCGAAGCGACCTTGGCCAGCGCGGGTCTCTGCAGCTTCGCGTGTACTAGTGCCTGGCTCATCTACATTCGCCCAAAGCTCGAGTTGTTCGATGAGGGAGTCCGCATTGTCAACCCACTTCGAACTTTCACTCTCGGCTGGGACAAAGTCGATGCCATCGACACTAAATACGCACTCGAGATCTTTACCGAAGGTAAAAAACTCACCGTTTTCGCGGCTCCTGCCCCGAGCAGATACCACGCCCGAAAACTGAAGAGCCAAGAAGTCAAAGGCCTCGGGTTCAAGGCCGGTGAGGCAATCCGAGCTGGCGACTCCCCCCGAAGTCACTCGGGCGTTGCCGCCTACTTGACCAGAACGAGACTCAAAGAGTTCAAGGCAGCAAAGCGCAAGTCCAGCATTCCGCTGACCGTGCGTTTCAACTACACTGGCGCAGCAGTTCTGCTCGCCAGCGTAGTTTTGCTGCTTCTCTAGAGTCATAACTAAGCCTTGACTCTCTTCTGAACAGCAGCCTTGGCACGCTCACGAACCGAGATGCGTCGCTTCTGGCGAGGGTCGAAGGCATCGCGCAGACCGTCACCGATAAAGTTCACACAAAGTGCGATGGTGATGATGAATGCGCCCGGGTACCAGAACAACCAAGGTCTGGTGTTGAACGAAGACTGGTACTGGCTGATGAGCGAACCCAGCGAGACGTCAGGTGCGGTAACACCGAAGCCAAGGTAGCTCAGAGCACTTTCAAGCAAGATCGCACCCGACATCAACAGGGTCACCGAAACGATGATTACACCAACCGCGTTCGGCAAAATGTGCTTGAAGATGATTCGACGGTTGCTCGCACCGGCAACTCGAGCGGCATCAACGAATTCACGCTCGCGCAGAACAAGGAACTCACCGCGCACCAGGCGGGTAAGGCCAGTCCAGGAAAGCAGACCAAGTAGCAAGGCCAGCACGATAACACCGAGGTTTCCGAAGGCCTTACCAAGAACAGCAGCCAAGATGATGGTTGGTACGGTCGAGATGAAGGTGGTAACCCACATGATGGTGGTGTCGATGACACCGCGGCGGAATCCAGCAATAGCGCCGAGCACGGTGCCGATAAAGGTTGCGATAAGGCCGACGATAAGCATGACCATAATCGACTGCTGTGCGCCACGCATTACCAAAGCAAAGTAGTCACGACCGATGTCATCCTGACCGAATGGGTGCTGTGCATTCATGCAGCCCTGAAGCTCTGGAGGGCAACCCTCAACCTGAAGCTCGAGGATGTCTGTCATGCCGTAAGGCCACCAGCCCGGAATTTCGATCGGGTTCTCTTTAGTGCCGAGGTGGATACCGGATGCAGAGAAGACGAACAGGATAACTGCCGAAAGCACGATAACCGACGCCATGGCGGCACGGTGACGCACAAATCGACGCCAGACAATCTGGCCCTGGCTGAGTCCGGCTGTTTCCTTAGACTCGATCGCGTTTTCTGAAGACTCGACAGAGTTGTCTTCGATGTTCTTCTTAGCCATTAGTCCTCAATTCGGATACGTGGGTCTAGAGCTGCGTAAACAAACTCGATGATGATGGTCAAAACCAGGTAGATCGAAACCGTGACAAGAGAAACTCCCATCAACAGGTTCAAGTCGTAGGTGCCGATTGCTCGGTTGAGCAAAGTACCCATTCCGCGCCAACCGAAGATGTTTTCGGTGATGATTGCGCCACCGAGTACACCACCGATGTCGAAGATGACAATCGTGGCCAGCGGGACGAGCGCGTTGCGGAATGCGTGTCTCATAATTACTGTGCGCTCGGTGAGGCCCTTGGCGCGAGCGGTGCGGATGTAATCCTGATTCAACACCTCAAGGACGCTGAGTCGAGCGTAACGAACGTATGTTGCGAACGAAATAATCAACAGCGCCATGGTTGGGAGCATTAGGTGAGCTAGCACGTCCACAGCTATGAACCAGAACTTGCTTGTTTCTGGGTACATCGTCCAGTCGGTGAACTCGAGAAGAGAGTTCTCCTGGCTGAAGGTTGCGATTGGTCGTCCGTTTACCGCATCTGTGCTCGAGTAATCAGGCACCGAACGAAGGACTTTGTCTAGAACAATGAGTCCGGCAACAGCAAACGCTGTAAGGGCGCTGGTACGCATAACGGGACCGCGGTCGATCTTGGTGAATAGGAAACCGTTCAGGACACCGACCAGCACGGTGGCGATTGCGAGAAGGGCAAGCCATCTCATGCCGAAGCCCTCCCCGAAAACCCAAAGGTTCATCGGGTAGTAAAGCGCGATTCCGAGACCGGCCATGGTGAGCGACGCGTAAAGCGCTTTTCTGTTCGACAAGCCAGTCGAGATAACAGTGAACATGAACGCTAGACCGACCGAAAGAGCTGCGAACACAACTGGTCCGATAGCAGGAGTGGCAAACCAGTGAGTGAAGCTCATGTAGAGGAGAACAGCTGCTGTCGAACCACCGGATAGCAAGAAAACCCGAAGGCTCTTGGCGCGGTCTCCACTAATGATTCCGGCGAATAACGCACCCGCGGCGAGGCTGATGACGAGTATCCATTGCCAGCCGATTAGCGCCCCCTCATTGGTAACCGCCCACATAAAGTCGTTTAGGCCGATTGCACCGAACTCCTTCAATAGAACAGCAACCCAGAAGACCGGTAGCGAGAAGAACAGGAACGAAACGAAAGTCATTGTGTAGTCGAACGCGCTGTACTGGCGAAGTGCCGTGATGATACCGACTGTGATACCCACGACAATCGCGAGAATAGTCGCTGCGAAAACCAGACGAAGAGTGGTTGGGATTGCTAGCGCTAACGATTCGAGAACTGGCTCACCTTCACCAGATCCGCCGAGATCAAGTTTTCCGATGAATAGACCGCCAACACCTCGCAACCACATGAGGTAACGGATAGGCGCTGGTACATCCAAGTTCAACGCGCGAATAAGAGCTTGTTCCTTGGCGCGTCGCTCTTCTTCGTTCTGGATTAGACGAACTTCTTCAAGCGGGTCTCCCGCGAAAGCCGCCATGATGTAGACCAGGAAGGTTGAGCCAAGCAGGATCACTAAGACCGCTGAAAACCTTCTCAATAGATAGCTAAACAATCTAAAACCTTTCGTCACCGCGTTGTGTGCCTAGGCAAGTTTATTACCCCGTCGGGGCTAAATTTTGCACCTTCGGACACAAAAAGAAAGATGGCACCCGGCTGAGCCGGGTGCCATCTTTACTAGTTGTTTTGCTACTAAAAACCGGAGTTTTTAGTAGTGCCACTCCCAGTAGTTCCAAACTAGGTTCGGTACTAGTGGAGCTGGCTTTACGCCCTTCAGAGTCTTCACGTACGAAGTGATCTGTGGGTGCTGGAAGATTGGAAGGCTTACTGCATCCTTCATCAGGGTCTTCTCTGCAGCCAAGTACTTTGCAGTGATCTGAGCTGGGGTTAGTAGAGCACCAAGCGACTTTAGGTTCGCGTCGAAAGCAGCTCCACCGTTGTAGCCGATGAAGTTGTTTCCGCCGTCGCTAAGGAAGTTCGCGTTGGTTCCGGTCTGCGATACAGCCGATGGGCACCATGCGAAGAACGAAGCGTCGTACGACTTGTCACCTAGGTAACCGCTCCAGCCCGAGGTACCGGTGCCGTTGACGTCGAAGTAAGCCTTAGCAGCTTCTGCAACGATCAACTGCGACTCAGCAGCACGACGGGTGTTCGAAGGCTGACCCCATAGCAGCTTGACAGGTAGCTTGTTAGCTGCACTGTAGCCGTACTTGGTCATGATTGCCTTCGCAGCAGCGGTGCGAGTTGCCTGGGTGCCAGCGGTGTAAACCGATACGCCCGAGCTCTTCACGATGGTGTTGTAAGCGGCCTCACCTGGAAGGGTGAATAGCGAGTTGATTACAACTGCCTTGCTGTTGATTGGCTTGACTAGCTTCGAGACGATTGCGTCGCGTGGGAATGCTAGCAAGAAGGCCTTGCGTAGTTCCTTTGCCTTGGCACTCATACCAGCCCAGTCACCCGAACCATCGACACGGAGGTCAACGTGCTCGTAGCAAGCGTTGGTTCCACCGACGGTGGTTGCACGACCGATGTTCTTGAAGTTAAGCACTGCGTCAGCAGTTGCCTGACCCTGGAACAGGTCGATTTCACCGTTGTTTAGAGCAGCAGCAGCTGCGTCGGTGTTGTCGATGAACTTGATAACTACGGTCTTGATCTTTGGAACAATACCCGAGTTGTACTTAGGGTTTGCAACCAAGGTGATGCTGCTGTTGGCAACACCGCTCTTGACCTGGTAGGCACCACCCGAAACTAGGAGCAGCTTGTTGGTGGCCGAGTTGATGGTCTTGACGTTGTAAGGGCTGGTCGAGCTCTCACCGGCGTCGGCGCTGTAGCCCCACTTCTTTGCAATCGCCTTAAGGACAGTGCTGTCCTTCTTCTGGAATGCAGTGAGGAACTTTGCCTTTGCCTGTGCGTTGGTCAAGGTTGGGTAAGCAAGCTTGGTTACTGCGTGAGCAGGTAGACCTACACCAGCCATGATCTCCCAGTCCGGCATGAACTGGTCGTAGCGGTAGGTAACCGAAAGCTTGTCTGCGCTTAGGGTTGGCACGCCGACGATGTGCTCGTCGTACTGGCCACAGTAACCAAGCGAGTAGAAAGCGTCTGCTGGCCAGGTGTTGCCACATGGGTCGCCAAGGCCGGCGTCCTTCGAGTACTGGCTGCTCGAAAGAACGTGGTTTAGGAGCATGTCAACACCGTCGATTGGGGTGCCGTCAGACCAGACCTTGCCCTTCTTAATGGTCCAGGTGGTGCGGAAGTCGGTCTTGCCGTTCTTCGTTACCTTGTAGGTACCAAAAGTTGGGTTCTTAACAAGCGTGCGCTTGTCGTTGTAGTAGTTGAAGAAAACACCGGTTAGGTAACCAACGGTGCTGTTCACGGTTAGGTTGGTGTCCGGCATAGCCGAGTTGAGGGAGGTCACAGCGTTGCTTTCGACCATCACAACGGTGGTGCGGGTTGCTGCATCGGCCGGAGCGATGACTGCCGAAGCGCCAGCTACCGAAAGAGCAGAAACTGCAGCCACGGCAATCGCGCGAACGATTCGTGTTGCTTTCATGTATTTCTCCTTGTTGAGTAAACATCGGGTGAACCCAATGCTTGGTTTTATAACTTTATGACGGTTTTCTAAGGAAAGACACCGAGATTTCCAATTTTTTCAATTCGATACAATCCCGTTACAAATCGCTCGGTGATAGTTTTTAGCCATGCCCGAATTGCTCACCCTCTTCTCGATCGGCTTCGCCGCCGGACTAGCTCTTGCAATACCGGTTGGACCGATGGCGATCATGTTGGTCAACACAACGCTCGAACGGGGTTGGAAGCACGGATCTACAGGGGCTTTAGCCATGGCAACCGTGGACGGTATGTACGCCGTAACCGTGTTTTTTGTTGGTGGAGCTATTTCGATTTGGTTGAAAGAATGGTCGCTCTGGCTTAGCCTCGGAGGCGCGGCAATACTATTCGGGCTCGGCATTAAGACTCTTTACTCGAATCTCAGTGGGCTTATTAGAAAAACCGAAATCTCTTCGCGGCAAGTCATTTCTGGCAATAAATCGAAAACGTTTGCAACATTCTTCGCTGCCACGGTAGCAAATCCGCCAACTGCTCTTTACTTTTTGGCTCTCGCACCCAGTGTCGCGGAGCTTGCGGGGTCTCAGTTGGTTATCTCAGGACTTGTTTTCAGCCTGGGAGTCTTTATCGGTTCGGTCATTTGGCAGCAGGGCCTTGCACTTGCTGGTGTCGGCCTTAGGAAACTTGCATCCGGGTCGCTCAGGCTTTGGCTCGGAACTCTCGGAGGCGCTTTGATTATCGCTCTGGCAATTTCTCTAGCGGTTAGGGCTTTCGTTTGAAACTGAAAATCGAAATTGCGATAGTCCTCGCCCTGAGCCTGGGCAAATCGGCCACCTATTCTTTAGTCGCAATTCTCGCTGCACTGACTTCTCCAAAAGGCTTGGGTGGATCCAAGGTGACACTTAATGGGAGTGCATCTAGCCGGGAGTGGTTGGACCTCACATACCAACTATTAGGAACAACTTTCTCCTTGGCTCCGGTTGCGCTGGCTCTTTACCTTTTGAGCGCGAATGGCAAACCTCTAGAACTGATCGGTCTGAAGCTAAAGCCACTCGGCTCTAACATCGGACGAGGTTTTCTGCTTGCCGCTGCGATTGGCATCCCTGGACTGGCCCTTTACTTCACCGCTCGCCAATTCGGCCTTTCGGCCCAGGTTGTCGCCGCCGACCTCGGTGCACACTGGTGGACTGTTCCGACACTCCTTTACTCAGCGGTAGGTGCATCGCTACTTGAAGAGATCGTGATCGTTGGTTACCTATTCGATCGCCTCAAGCGTCTCGGCGTTGGAACCTGGGGAACAATTTTGATCAGCTCGGGCATTCGGGGTAGTTACCACCTGTACCAAGGGTTCGGTGGTTTCATCGGCAACTTCGTCATGGGCATCGTCTTCGGCTGGGTTTACAAGCGTTACGGAAGGCTGATGCCCTTGGTAATTGCGCACTTCATCCTCGACGCGGTTAGCTTCGTGGGCTACGCGTACGCCAAGACTATTTTCAGCTGGCTTTAAGCAAAGGCCTCAGGCGGCGGGCAAGAGCAAACCAGGTTTCTGTCGCCGTAAACCGAGTCGATTCTGCGAACGATAGGCCAGTACTTATTGCGGTGCTGACCGGCAACCGGGTAAACAGCTAGTTCGCGAGAGTAAGGGTGAGCCCACTCCCCTGTCGCATGCTTCGCAGTGTGAGGTGCATTGTGCAGCGGGTTGTCCTCAGCTGGCCAAACGCCATTCTTAACCTGCTCGGCTTCGTCGCGAATCGAAATCATAGCGTCAATGAATCGCTCGAGCTCATCCAGCGGCTCTGACTCGGTCGGCTCGATCATCAGGGTGCCAGCGACCGGGAACGACATGGTTGGGGCGTGGAAACCGTAATCGACTAAGCGCTTGGCGATGTCATCAACCGTGACACCCGTTTCTGCGGTAATCGGACGAATGTCGAGGATGCACTCATGAGCAACTAGACCATCGTGACCGGTGTAAAGAACCGGGTAGTGGCCCTGAAGCTTGCGAGCAACATAGTTCGCCGAGAGAACGGCTGTTGAAGTTGCCTCACTGAGACCCTGGTTGCCCATCATGCGGATGTACGCCCAAGAAATCGGCAAGATGCTTGCCGAGCCGTAAGGTGCAGCCGAGATTGGTCCGTAGTTTGGCAGTTCGGTCTGCGCCTGAGCGTGACCAGGCAGGAACGGGGCAAGATGCGCCCGAGCGGCAACAGGTCCAACGCCGGGTCCGCCACCACCGTGAGGGATGCAGAACGTCTTGTGCAGGTTGAGGTGCGAGACGTCGCCGCCGAATTCACCGAACTTAGCAAAACCGACAACCGCATTAGTGTTCGCGCCGTCGATGTAAACCTGGCCACCGGCCTCGTGCACCTTGGAGCAAATGTCAACTATTGCTTCTTCGTAAACACCGTGGGTTGACGGGTAGGTCACCATGAGCGCCGAGAGGCGGTCGCGGTTTTCTTCAATCTTGGCTTCGAGGTCGGCCACGTCAACGTTTCCGTTTTCATCGCAAGCAACAACAACTACCTGCATGCCCGCGAGCACTGCAGAGGCAGCGTTTGTGCCGTGCGCGCTGGATGGAATCAGGCAGACGGTGCGCTGGTCATCGCCGCGAGAAAGGTGGTAGCCGCGAATTGCCAAGAGCCCGGCAAGTTCCCCCTGGCTACCGGCGTTCGGCTGCAGGCTAATAGCGTCGTAGCCGGTTACCTCACAGAGCCATTCTGAAAGCTGCTCGATCATCGAGAGGTAGCCGGCGGCGTCCTCGGCTGGAGCGAACGGGTGCAGCCCGCCGAATTCTGGCCAGGTTACGGCCTCCATCTCGGTCGTCGAGTTGAGCTTCATGGTGCAGGAACCCAGCGGGATCATTCCGCGGTCGAGGGCGTAGTCGTAGTCTGCGAGTCGCTTTAGGTAGCGAAGCATCGAGGTTTCGCTGTGGTGCGAGTTGAAAACTTCGTGAGTTAGGTAGTCGGTCTTGCGAGCGAAAGAGCCAACCCGCTCAGCGACGCCCGCCAGCTTCACAGACTCAGCGCCAAAGATTTCAGCAAGCGCATTCAACTCTGACTCGGTGGTGGTCTCGTCAACACTGATGCCAATGGTTGAGTCATCGACCTTGAGAACTGTGATGCCATGCAATCTCGCGCGGTCAAAAATGGCAGGCGCGTCAACCCCCGAGATTCGGATGGTGTCGAAGAAGACATCATCCGAAACGCTTAGACCGGCCGCCTTCAAGCTGTCGACTAGCGCTACTGCTTTGCGGTGAACGCTAGCTGCGATCGCCTTCAGACCCTTCGGGCCGTGGTAAACGGCGTACATTCCGGCCATTACTGCGAGAAGAACCTGCGCGGTGCAGATGTTCGACGTAGCGCGTTCGCGACGAATGTGTTGCTCGCGAGTCTGCAGGGTGAGGCGGTACGCAGGAGCGCCTTCGACATCGACCGAGACGCCCACGAGACGGCCTGGCATCGAGCGTTCAAGATCAGCCCTGACTGCCAAGTAGCCGGCGTGCGGGCCACCGAATCCCATCGGCACGCCGAAACGCTGGCTCGTACCAACAACGATGTCGGCACCAAGGTCGCCCGGGGCAACGATCATTGTGAGAGCCAAAAGGTCGGCGGCGGCGATGGCGAGCGCACCAACAGAGTGAGATGCATCGATGATCGGCTTGATATCAACAATGCGACCCGAGGCACCCGGGTACTGAACGAGCGAACCGAAGTACTCGCCCTCTGGAGTTGCGGTGGCATCGAAGTAGCGAATCTCGATGTCCAGAGGTTCGGCGCGGTGTTCGAGCAGGGCCTTGGTCTGAGGCAGCGTGTCTGAGTCCACGTAGAAAACGTTGGACTCAACCTTTGAAGAACGTCGAGCAATCATCATGGCCTCGACCGCAGCGGTGCCCTCGTCGAGCATCGAAGCGTTAGCCGTCTTCATGCCGGTTAGGTCGTTGACCATGGTCTGGAAGTTGAGTAGCGCCTCGAGGCGCCCCTGCGAAATCTCGGGCTGATAAGGGGTGTACGCCGTGTACCAGGAAGGGTTTTCGAGCACATTGCGCTTGATTACACCCGGGGTGTGGGTTCCGTAGTAGCCAAGCCCGATCATCGACGCGGTAACCCGGTTACGGTTAGCAATCGCACGAAGTTCCTTCAGAGCCTCGGCTTCGCTGATTGGATCGGGCAGCGCACCCTCTCCTTCAAAGCGAATAACCTTTGGCACGGCAGCAGCCATCAGCGACTCGATGCTGTCGTACCCAAGGTATGAAAGCATCGCTTGCTGGTCGTCGGCGGTTGGGCCGATGTGGCGGTTCTTGAAGTCTTCGTGCGATTCGCGCATTAGTTTTTAGGCCTCGCCAATCAGTTCTTTGTACTCTGCTTCGGTAAGTAGTTCTGGCAGGTTTGTGAATCGGATCTTGACCAACCAGCCAGCGCCAAATGCGTCCTGGTTTACCAACTCGGGAGCCGAAACCACGGCGTCGTTGATTTCGGTTACTTCGCCATCAACCGGAGCGTATAGCTCACCGACCGACTTGGTCGATTCGATTTCACCGCAAATCTTCATGTAGGTGGTGGCGCTGCCAACAGCCGGCAGGTCAACGTAAACCACGTCGCCAAGCTTCTCTGCAGCGTAAGCGGTGATACCCACGGTTGCGATGTCACCGTCGATCGCGAGCCACTCGTGCTCCTTGGTGACATCGCAACCGTGGGT
>JBEBBA010000099.1:0-3068 GCA_041158585.1 Actinomycetota bacterium | reverse complement strand
CAACAACAACGAGCGCGAGGTCGAGGAACGAAACCTTCTCGGCAATCAGAGCGTGCGTGCCGACAACGACCCTCGCCTTGCCCGAGACAATTTGCAAAAGCGCCTTTTTGCGCTCGGCAGTCGCCTGCTGCCCGGTTAGGAGGGTGAGTCCGACCTCCTTTGCGAGCGCATCGCCAAGAGTTTTTTGCATTGACGCAAAGTGCTGCGAGGCAAGCACCTCGGTCGGGGCAATCAGCGCTGCCTGGCCTCCGCTGTCGGCTACCGCCAACATGGCCCGAAGCGCTACCAAGGTCTTGCCCGAGCCAACCTCACCCTGGAGCAGTCGATTCATCGGGTGGGTTTGAGCGAGATCGTTTAGAAGTTGATTACCGACTTCAACCTGACCGTTGGTCAACGTGAACGGCAAAGCGACGTCGAACTGTTCGAGTAGACCTCCGACCAATGGAATGCGCGCGTTGGTTTTGGTGTGGTGGTTTTCGAGCTTGCGTTTCACCAACGTCGCCTGAAGCTCGAATGCCTCGTGAAACTTGAGGGTGTCGCGAGCCGCGCGCCACTGATCGTGATTAGCCGGTTGGTGGATCCAGCGAATTGCCTGATCGAGCGACATCAACCCAGGATCGAGTGGTTCATCTTCTGGAATCGGCGCTAGCGTGTCCAGAACCACACCGATCGCTCGCGCGATTGTCCAGGTGGTTGCCGAGGAACTTGCCGGATAAATCGGGATGGGGAGGTCGGCCCAGGCCTTTGCCGCCTCGCCGCTAATGTCGTCTTGGAACAGTTCGTAGTCCGGGTGCGCGAGTTGAATCTTGCCCTGGTAGATCCCGGTTTTACCAGCGAACAGACCTCGCGACCCCGGCAACAGGTCTTTCTGACGCCAAGCTTGGTTGAAGAACGTCAGCGACATAGTGCCTTCACCGTCGGTGATTCGCACCTCGAGAATGCTTCCCTTTCGGCCCGTCATCCGACGTTCGCGGACATCAAGGATCTCGGCAACCACGCTCACTGCTTCCCCGACGGGGAGCTCGGAGATTTTGGTTAGCTCGCCGCGAGAGGCGTAACGCCTTGGAAAGTGAAGGAGCAGATCGCCCACGGTTTTGAGGCCGAGATTTTTTCCAAAAGATTTTGCCGTACGGTCGCCGAGCACTCGGTCTAACTTGTCTTCGGGCAAAAGCATGGTTCAATGCTAAGCATGACTCGAATCATCGGCGGCCTAGCCGGCTCAATAAAGCTCAACTCCCCCGCGAAGGCTACCCGCCCAACCAGCGATCGAATTCGCGAGAGCATCTTCTCTCGCTTGGACGCCCGAGACCTGCTCGATGGCGCGAGAGTTCTAGACCTTTACGCGGGTACCGGCGCACTAGCGCTTGAGGCTGTTAGTCGAGGCGCTTCCGTGGCCTGGTTGGTAGAGCGAGACGGCAAGGCGGCGGCTGTGTGCGTCGCAAACGCCCGCCTTCTTCAAAAGGCTCTCGAGAAGGAAGTCGTCGAGGCTGAGACGAAAGTCGTAAACAAGTCGGTGGCTTCGTTCCTAAGTGCAAACACCGAAGAGTTCGACCTGGTTTTCATTGACCCGCCTTATGAGATTTCGAACGACGAAGTCGTGGAAAACATCGGCGGACTAAAGCTCAGCAAGGACGCAGTTGTTGTGGTTGAGCGTTCGAGCAGGACAGATGCGCCAAGTTGGCCGGCCGGTTTCTCGCTTGAAGACACCAAAGACTACGGAGACACCGTGGTCTATTGGCTAAACGCTAACTAGAGGTTGCGCTCCGCTTCACCGATGTAAAGCTGCTGCGGGCGACCGATCTTGGTCGCTGCATCGTGGTTCATTTCACGCCAGTGCGCAACCCACCCAGGTAGGCGACCCAGGGCGAACAGCACTGTAAACATGCGGGTTGGGAAGCCCATCGCCTTGTAAATAACCCCGGTGTAGAAGTCAACGTTCGGGTAAAGCTTGCGTTCGACGAAGTACTCGTCGGCAAGTGCTGCCGCCTCGAGCTCCTTCGCGATGTCCAGTAGCGGGTCGCTGACACCGAGTTCGGCAAGAACCTTGTCGGCGGTAGCCTTGACGATCTTGGCGCGCGGGTCGAACGACTTGTAAACGCGGTGACCGAAGCCCATGAGACGAATGCCATCTTCTTTGTTCTTAACGCGCTCAACGTAACGCTGAACCGATTCGCCGGAGTCGCGGATGTCGGTGAGCATGTCGAGCACCGCTTCGTTAGCGCCACCGTGAAGCGGGCCAAACAGGGCGTTGACACCAGCGGAAATCGAGGCAAATAGGTTTGCCTGGCTCGATCCGACCAGACGTACGGTTGCCGTCGAACAGTTCTGCTCGTGGTCTGCGTGCAGGATGAACAGGGTGTCCAGCGCCTTGGTCACAACAGGGTTGCCGACCCACTCTTCAGCCATGTTGCCGAAGGTTAGGCGTAGGAAGTTTTCTACGAAGCCGAGCGAGTTGTCTGGGTAGAGAAGTGCCTGGCCGAGTGCGTTCTTGTGCGAGTAGGCGGCGAGAACCGGCATCTTGGCAAGCAGGCGAATGGTGGAAAGTTCAACCTGTTCATCGTCGTGCGGGTCTAGCGAGTCCTGGTAGAAGGTCGATAGAGCAGAGACGCCGGATGAAAGCACCGACATCGGGTGCGCGTTGGTTGGCATCGCGTGGAAGAGGTTCTTGAGGTCCTCGTGAATGAGCGTGTGGCGGCGAATTCGGTTGTCGAAAGCTTCCAATTCGCTAGGAGTTGGGAGGTTGCCGTAAATGAGAAGGTAGGCGACTTCAAGGAAGCTACTCTTTGCCGCCAGCTGCTCGATCGGGTAACCGCGGTAACGCAGGATTCCCTGCTCACCATCGATAAACGTGATTGCGGATTTGGTTGCCGCGGTGTTTACGAAGCCCTGATCGAGAGTGTTGAGTCCAGTCGAGGCGTGAAACTTCGAGATATCGACTGCTTTTGAGCCATCGGTTGCGCTAAGAATTGGGAACTCTGCGGTTCCGCCTGGATAGCTGAGTGTTACCTTTTCGTCCGACAACTTACGTCTCCTTGGTTCCTAAATTCAATCTAAAGCCTAGTGGCATC
>JBEBBA010000098.1:0-4996 GCA_041158585.1 Actinomycetota bacterium | reverse complement strand
CGCTCACGCTCGATTTCTACCCCGACAACCCTGACACCTGGATTCACTTTTAGCAGGCGTGCGCGAAGTTCAATCGCAGTGATCGGGCTTGCCCCGAAGCCAAGGTCAACGACCACCGGCTGTGGTTCTTTGATTTGAGGGAGAGCGGCGATGTAACGATCGACTCGACGCAACCGGTTCGGGTTGGTCGTTCCTCGCGTCACAGAGCCGATAGGTTTCGCCACGCAATAAACTTAGGTCATGGCTCACAAATACACCCTCATCTTGCTACGTCACGGAAACAGCGTCTGGAACCAGGCGAACCTTTTCACCGGCTGGGTCGATGTTGACCTCAGCGACCAGGGTCGCGCCGAGGCACACCGCGCGGGCGAACTGCTCGCTGAGAGTGGTTTGAAGCCACACCTGCTCTACACCTCGCGCCTGAAGCGCGCCATCAACACGGCCCACATCGCGCTAAACGCTGCCGACCGTTCCTGGATCGACGTCAAGCGTGACTGGCGTCTAAACGAGCGTCACTACGGCGCTCTCCAGGGCAAGGACAAAGCTCAAACTCTTGCCGAGTACGGAGCGGAGCAGTTCCAGATTTGGCGTCGCTCATTCGACGTTCCGCCACCGCCAATTGATGACAACGACGAATACTCGCAGGCTCACGACGAGCGTTACGCCGACCTAGCCGAGATTCCGAAGACGGAATGCCTCAAGGACGTCCTCGTGCGCATGCTTCCGCTCTGGAACGATGAGATTAAGAAAGACCTCGAAGCAGGCCAGACAGTTTTGGTTACCGCCCACGGCAACTCGCTGCGCGCACTCGTCAAGCACCTCGACGGAATTAGCGACGAAGACATTGCCGAGCTCAACATCCCGACCGGCATCCCCCTGGTTTATAAGTTGGACGAAAACTTCAGGCCGATTGTCGCCGGTGGCGAATATCTAGACCCTGAGGCAGCCGCAGCCGGTGCAGCAGCGGTTGCCGCTCAAGGCAACAAGAAGTAACTAGGCCTGGTCAGACCAGTCGCCTGTGGTCAGGTAGCTGACCTTCGACGAGATGTCCACCACGTGGTCAGCGAAACGCTCGTGGTAGCGGCTAGCCAAAGTGACGTCCACGGTGAACATGGCGTTCTCTTTCCAGGAGTCTGCCAGGACGGTCTCAAAGACGCCGCGGTGGAGTTCGTCCACGCGCTCGTCTTCTGCCTGAATTGCGCGAGCGACATCGACATCTGGGTTAGCCAAAAGCTTGGTGATCTTTTTCGCAAGTTCGACGTCCAACTTGCCCATTTCTTCAAAGACGGGCAGTAGGACGGCTGGCACCGCGGAGCCAGGGAATCGGAAGCGAGCGATCTGAGCGATGTGCGACGCGAGTGCACCCATGCGCTCTAGCGAGGCGCTCATACGAAGAGCAGAAACCAAGATTCTCAGGTCGCGTGCCACCGGAGCCTGACGAGCGAGGATTCGAATAACAAGTTCGTCTAGGGTTAGGGCTTTGTCGCTGATTGCATCTGCACTAGCGATTGCCTGATCTGCAAGAGATACATCCGAAGTTACGAAAGAGGCCGATGCAGCCTTCATTACGTTGGTGACATCCTTGGCGATTTCGACCAGGCGGTCTTGAACTTCTCTTAGCTCATTCTGAAATACTTCGCGCATCGGCTATTCCTTCATCAAATTGTTGTCTCTAAAGTAACAGTTTCAAGGCTTGGTAAACGGTTACCAAACAGCGACTTAACCCCGCGCTAAATCGTCATCCCGCCCGATACGCTAAAGGTGTGGAATTTTGGTGGATAGCTCTGGCCTTCATCCTAGGCGCGTCGCTCATGGCAACCCTAATCTTCTTTGTCCGCCAAGATGTTCTCGCGAAATATGACGAGGCCTCAGTCATCTCGGACGGTGCAGCGGAATTGCTAGAAGTTCTGGCCGAAGCCGGAATCGTTCTGAGTCCGACTAATCGAGTTGCACGAGCAACCACAGGCGCGATGGCGATGGGGCTGGTTCGAGATCGCGTTTTGGTCCACGATTCTCTGCTGGAGTTAGCCAATAGCGCGCGCGAAGATGCCTCCGTCCAAGTACTCGAAACGGAATTAGTTGCAGGGCTCAAGGGAGCAAAGAAACTTTATGTGCGAGCTAGAGCCTACGACTTAGGTTCTGGCAGTGTGCTCTTGATTGTGGATGACAAAACGGAATCCCAACGCCTAGATGAAACCAGGCGTGATTTTATGGCGAACATTTCGCACGAACTCAAAACACCTGTCGGGGCCATTGGGCTTCTTTCAGAGGCCATTCTTGACAACACCGATGACGCTGAGTTGGTCCAAAAGTTTTCGGAAAATATCTTGAAGGAATCCAAGCGCCTTAGCGCGTTGGTTCAAGACATCATCCAGCTATCACGCATCCAGGCCGCCGAGACAATCGTCAACGCGGAGCTAGTTGACCTAGAAAGTGTCGTCCGCGAGGCGATTGATAGAAACAATTTCAAGGCAGAGCGTCGCAAAGTCAAAATACAGTTCGTAGCCGAAAAGGACCTCCGTGTTATCGGAGACGAAGAGATGCTCGCAGTCGCTTTCAAAAACATCATCGAAAATGCGATTGTGTATTCGCCGGAAGGGTCGAAAGTCGGAGTAAGCCTCGAGAAGAATGGCAACTTGGCTGAGGTCAAAGTAGTCGACTCAGGGGTTGGTATAGCCAAGGAAGACCAGAAGCGTATTTTTGAACGTTTCTATCGAACCGATCCCGCGCGCTCGCGTCAAACGGGTGGAACCGGTCTCGGTTTGAGCATCGTGAAGCATGTAATCACCTCACATCTCGGCGAAATCAAGCTCGCATCAAAGCCTGGTATTGGTTCGACGTTTACCTTGCGGTTACCTTTGGCGGATAAAAAGTTAGTAGCGAAGAACAAGAAAGTTACTAATGGCTAAAATCTTGGTTGTCGAAGACGAGGTTTCGTACCGCGAGACACTCGCAATCCTCCTCCCTAAAGAGGGCCACGAGGTGGTCGTCGCTGCCGATGGCCACGAAGCCCTGGCTCGATTCAAGGATTCCAACCCAGATTTGATTTTGCTTGACCTAATGTTGCCCGGCATCAGTGGTAACGAGGTTTGCCGCACTATTCGCCAAACCTCCAACGTGCCAATCATCATGCTCACAGCCAAAGACTCTGAAACGGACGAAGTTGTTGGCCTAGAAATTGGCGCGGACGACTACATCACCAAGCTGGCGTCCTCTTCGAAGATCATCGCTCGCATCAATAAGGTGCTTAGTCGTCGCACGGAGCCCGTAGTGGATGATGAGGACATTCTTGAGGCTGGTCCGGTTCGTTTGGACATCGAGCGGCACCTCGTGACCGTAAACGGTGAGAAGAAGAATTTCCCGCTCAAGGAGTTTGAGCTTCTCGAGCTGTTGATGAGAAATGTGAATCGCGTGCTTCCGCGTCACCTGATCATCGAGCGTGTTTGGGGGTCGAATTACTTCGGTGACACCAAGACCCTAGACGTTCACATCAAACGCTTACGCAACAAGATTGAGCCTGATTCGGATCGTCCTCAGCACCTAATAACAGTGCGTGGCTTGGGCTATAAGTTCGAAGCCTAGTTCTCTAGGTAAGGAGCGTACTGCTCAAGCGAACCGTCCAAAACTGGCACAGTCAAAGCTTGGCCGGTCTCGCCGTTCACCGAAATCCAAAGTTCGATGTTCGAGCCAGGAAGCGCCTCGACCGATACGTCTAGAGCAGCGTTCTCAGGGGTAGCGCCTAGATCCAGGGTCTCACCTGCTGGTAGCTCAAATGGGTCGGTCTTCACGCGCTCTTCAAAGCTCACGTATTCAAAACTTACCGATGCGTCGGTGGTTCCGCTGTTCACAACGGTTCCGATTAGCTTGCCCGAGCCGTCACCCTTGGTTAGGTAGATGAAGTTGCGAACCTTAACCTTGCCGATGTCGATCTGGCTGCCGTCGCTAGGTGCGTAGTGCTGGAGGCTGGCAACGTCGTGGGTGAGGCTGCACCCCGAGGTTCCTAGCAGTAGAGCGGCAGAGACAGCGAGAGCTGAGACGACTTTGCGGGTGTTCATTAATCCTCCATGAGCAACAGACCCTTCTAGTTTAGCCTTTAGAAACAGGGGTCTCTGTGGTAAAATCGATGTTTCGAAGGGAATTCAATCCATGGCAACCCCAGCTCACCTCAAAAAAGGCAAGACGGTTATGTACCCGCACCACGGGGCAGCAAAAATCGTTGAAATTGCCGATCGCCCATTCCGTGGACAGGTCGAGCCGCACCTTCGCCTAGAGGTTGCCATCACCCAGCTTCAAATTTGGATTCCGGTTTCAAAGATCGGCGCCGACGAAGGTCAGGTCCCGGTTCGCAAGGTCATCGACGACGAGCAGCTGAAGGAAGTCAAGAAGTGCCTTCGCGAAGAATTTGTTGAAGAGCCAACCAACTGGTCGCGTCGTTACAAGGCCAACAACGAAAAGCTCGATTCGGGCGAGGTCATGAAGGTTGCACAGGTCGTTCGCGACCTATGGCGCCGAGACCAAGACAAAGGTCTTTCGGCCGGTGAAAAGCGCATGCTCGCAAAGGCTCGCCAGGTTCTCGAGTCCGAGTGGGCGCTAGCTCGCGGAATCACCGAGGAAGCAGCCGCCGGCGAAGTCGAAAAAGTTCTTTCAACAAAGAAGGACTAGCCAGCCATGGCACCGGATCTAGCGGTGGTTTTGGTTGCCGGCGGAATGGGTGTTCGCCTCGGCGCGAACAAACCCAAAGCGCTAGTCGAATTCTCAGGTAAAACAATCCTCGAACACGCTCTCACAGGTGCTTCTCGTGCCCGCGGACTAAAACAAATCGTCGTAGCCGCTCCGGCTGATTACATAGTCGAAGTGACTGAGCTTGTTGCGGAGGTAGTCGGCGACACCGACTTCAGCGTCGTGGCCGGTGGCTCAACCCGGCAGCAGTCGATCGCCAACGCTCTCGTCGCTGTCGATTCGGAAATCGTGCTCGTGCACGACGCTGCTAGGGCTC
>JBEBBA010000097.1:0-3672 GCA_041158585.1 Actinomycetota bacterium | reverse complement strand
AACTTGGTTATGTAGTCGAGGCCATCTCCGCTTTTCTTCACAAGTTCGGCGATGGTTGATCCGCTTCTAATTGCGTCCTGGATCTCACGTGGCGAGATTCTTGTTTCGACAGGCTTGGAGGAGGGGAGTCGAACTGCGGCTTTGACCGAGTCATCTACCGGAAGACGCATTCTTTCGCCGTCTTGTGTTTCGACGTTTAGGTAGTCCCCGTCGCCGCTTACAAACCTTAGTTCACGCATAAGCACCTGCCTTCGCTAGCAGTTTGCCACTAATAGACGCAAAAGCGATGTTTCGAATCGGTTGTGTCTGTTTGGTGTTTCTTAGGAATACAAAAGATTCCGCGCTGTTTAGGTGTTGCGCAGTTGCCTTTTACGCGATGTTGTTAGAGACTACTCGCGCTTATCCACTAAATCGAAAGACAAGGTATGGCCACCGACTACGACGCTCCACGCAAGAACGACGACGACCACGAGTCGATCGAAGCTCTTAAAGAGCGCGGCCCAGAGAAGACTCCTGGTGCTGTTGAGAGCGAAGACGCCGACCACGCGGGAGCATTCCTAGTTGATGAGGTTGTTCCGGACGATCTTGATGTCGTGGTTTTGCCACCGCAGGAGGACGAGTTCACATGCGTCCGATGCTTTATTGTCAAACACCATGCTTTACTCAGGGCAAAAACAAAAGAAGGCTCGATCTGCGTCGAATGCGATTAGCTCGCAAGTAGTTTTAGCAGTCTCTCTGGGTTTCTGCTCGAGAAAAGCCAATAAGGTGTCGGGTCGCTATCATCTTTGATTGGCAGTTTGACCATCGTACGTACCGAGGACTGAAATACCGTAAACGCCCGAGCGTCCAGGAGGTGCCCGCGCTCAGCGAATGCCTCCTCAGCAGGGATGGAGATTGCCTCTCCTAGGTGTTTACGCTCGATTACCGCTCGACCGACTCTCAGCGTTGTGTCTGTAAGTTCAATCACAGGTGCTTTGAACACTAGAAGAATGGTGACAGCTGAGGTAGCTGCGCAGCCGAGCCAAATGCCAAGAAGTTCGTCAAACTGCAGAAATACGGCGTAGAGACCTGATCCAAGCAGTGGCGGAATGAGGAAACTCGACCAGCTGGGCACTACTCTCTCGCGGTAAACAGTTTGATTCATGGTTTTAGATTACGCTCTAAGAATGGCCAAAGTAGAAGTGCTCATCGTTTGCGACCCAGAAATGATGCCGTTATACGCCAAAGCCGGCGACGCTGGAGCTGACTTGCGATCGTCATCGTCATTCACGTTGCTACCTGGTGAGAGAAAGCTCGTTGGCACTGGCGTCTCCATTGCTCTTCCGGCAGGATATGTGGGTCTAGTTCATCCGCGATCAGGCTTGGCAACCAAACACGGCATAACTATCCTCAATGCCCCTGGAACCGTTGACTCGGGCTATCGAGGGGAGTTGATGGTAACCCTGTTCAACTCTTCTAAAGAGCCCTTTGAAGTCGCTAAAGGCGATCGCATCGCTCAACTTCTTATCCAGGAATACGCTCAAGCTGTTTTCGTACCCGTTGAGAGCCTTCCAGGCTCCGAGCGCGGGGTCACCGGATTTGGCTCGACGGGGGTAGCGTGACCGAGAAGCTCGCCCCATCTGATCGCTCCATAAGCGGTCCATTCGATTCGAGCGAAGTCGAACTCCCAGCCGGATTTTTAGATTTCGGTTCCATTAGAGTGGGCAGCGATCCGAACATAGCCATAAGTCTCGAGGTGTCTGAGGAAACCGGTAAGGGTGTCGCTCTAACGTTTGATTTGGAGGATTCCAAGCTGCAGGTTGTTGCTGCTGCTTCGTCCAAACATGAGGGAATATGGGCTGATGCAATCACCCAGCTTGCCGATTCGATCAGGTCGAGCGGGGGAGTTGTCGAAGAGTTCAACAGCCCTCTCGGTCGTGGCATTAATGCGAGCATTCCACAGTCGAAGACGACGAATCGTTTGGTGAGATTTATCGGCGTGGATGGACCACGTTGGTTTCTTCGCGGAACAGTTACTGGAGCTGCCGTCATCGATCCCATTGCCTACCAAGCCGTCGAAGGGCTATTCAGGTCACTCGTAATTCACCGGGGTGAATCACCAATGCCGCCGAGAGAGCCCCTTGAGCTTGTCGTACCAGCTGGGATCATCACCCCGCCGAGGCCGGGCAACTGATGGAGCGGAATCCCGACGCAGCCAAGAAGCTTGGGCTGAGAGTCCAAGAGGACGGTAGCTACAAACTTGACGGCCAGAGCATGCTAGCGAGCGTCGGCGGCGTGTGGGGGATCTTGGAGTCAGCTGTTCCAGGGGTCGTCTACGCCGTTGCCTTCGCAGTCACCACAGACGTCCTGTTGTCCGTGATCGTTGCTTCCGCTGTCGCCTTGGGTTTCCTCATCTCTCAAATCATTCGTAAGAAGCCTGTTACGCAAGCAATTGTCGGTTTCGCCGGAATCGCGATCGCAGCCATTTTGCCGCTTCGAGACGGCGCCAACCCAGACAACGCCCGCGACTATTACCTTGGCGGTTTCATCACGAACATCAGCTACTTCACAGCACTAACCATCTCCGTACTCGTCCGTTGGCCCCTACTGGGCGTGCTGATTGGCTTGTTTACCAATGGTTCCAAGTGGCGCAAAGATAAGGCGCTTTTCCGGAGGTACAACCTGGTGACAGGTATTTGGATCGGCCTATTCGGTACCAGACTCTTGGTTCAGGTCCCGTTGTACCTCGCGAATGAGGTGGCGATTCTCGGCTTCGTAAAGGTTTTCATGGGTGTACCGCTATACGCCCTCTGCGCATGGTTCACTTGGTTGGCGATTCGTTCGTCGATTCGAAGCGCTGACTAATGGTATTTTGGTGTTGTTTGTTTTTATAAAGGAGTCGGCTGTATGTCAAAGGTGAACAGCTTCGGATCGAGCGAAATTCTAACTGTTGGCTCCAAGAGCTACCGGTACTTCAAGTTGTCTGCTGTGGACGCACCGCGTTTGCCATTCAGTCTCAAGATCCTCCTCGAGAACCTGCTACGCACCGAAGACGGTGCGAACATCACTGCAGACCACATCAATGCTCTGGCAAATTGGGATCCGACCGCAGAGCCGGACACAGAGATTCAATTCACCCCAGCTCGTGTTGTTATGCAGGACTTCACCGGCGTTCCTTGCATCGTCGACCTCGCAACAATGCGTGAAGCCGTTGCCGCTCTTGGCGGAGACCCAAAGCGAATTAACCCGCTTGCTCCGGCTGAAATGGTCATCGACCACTCTGTTGTAATCGATGTCGCAGGTTCGGCCAGCGCGTTTGAGCGCAATGTCGAGCTTGAGTACGAACGTAACGGAGAGCGCTACCAATTCCTTCGTTGGGGTCAAACAGCATTTGACGACTTTAAAGTTGTCCCTCCGGGCACTGGAATTGTCCACCAGGTCAACATCGAGTACCTTGCCCGCACAGTCATGACACGAGAAGTCAATGGCGAGCTTCAGGCGTACCCTGACTCTTGCGTCGGTACCGACTCACACACAACGATGGTGAACGGTCTAGGCATCCTCGGTTGGGGTGTAGGTGGCATCGAAGCCGAGGCTGCCATGCTGGGTCAACCTGTTTCAATGCTTATTCCGAAGGTTGTTGGTTTCAAGCTGACAGGCAGCATTCCGGTCGGGGCCACAGCAACCGACGTT
>JBEBBA010000096.1:0-11077 GCA_041158585.1 Actinomycetota bacterium | reverse complement strand
CTGTGCACGAATGTCGGCCGGCACGCGCTCTAGCGCCATTACCGCGACGGCACCTGCATCCTCGGCGATTTTTGCTTGTTCAGCCGTAACGACGTCCATGATCACGCCGCCCTTTAGCATCTCGGCAAGGCCGCGCTTGACTAGAGGAGTACCGGTTTCTGGCTTTAGATTTTCGCTCATGTGCCAAGTCTAAACCAGAGCAGAGGCAGGTTACGAAAACCTACTTCTGCCAGGAAGATGCGATTTCATCGCGCAGCTCTCCGAGCAATCTCGGGAGGGATTTAGTTTTAGCGATTATCGGCAAAAAGTTGGCATCGTTGCGCCAACGAGGCACAACATGCTGGTGGAGGTGTGCCGCAATACCCGCACCAGCCACCTCGCCCTGGTTCATTCCGATGTTGAAGCCGTGCGCCTTTGAGGTCAGTTTAAGAGTTGCCATCGCCTGTTGGGTGAGTAGTCCAATCTCGGCCACTTCTTCAGGAGTAGCTTCGTCATAGGTCGCAATGTGGCGGTAAGGGCAGACCAGTAGGTGACCGGAGTTGTACGGGTACAGGTTGAGGAGAACATAAGCGTGCTCACCTCGGTGAACTATTAGAGCTTGCTCGTTGGCTAACTCCGGACCTGCGCAGAACGGACATTCGGAGGGCTGGGTGCCGTGTTCGATGTAAACGAGTCGGTGCGGTGTCCACAGGCGCTGGAAATCGTCGGGTACTCCCCCAAAGTCCTCAGCGCGCTCGGTCACTAAACCTGATCCTTATTCAAAATTGCGCTGAGAATTCGCTCAACAGCCGAATCCAGGGGCACTCCGTTTTCTTGGGAGCCATCACGGAATCGGAAGGAGACAGCGCGATGGTCACGGTCCTCCCCTCCTGCGATCAGCATGAAAGGCACGCGGTCCTTGGTGTGGTTACGGATTTTCTTCTGCATGCGGTCATCTGAGGCGTCAACGGAAACACGGACACCCTTGGAGCGAAGGACGTCTGCAATGTCGTACAGGTAGTCGTTGAACTCGTCTGCAACTGGGATGCCAACAACCTGCAGTGGAGCTAGCCAAGGTGGAAAGTGGCCTGCGTAGTGCTCGGTAAGTACACCAAAGAAGCGCTCGATTGAGCCGAAGAGGGCACGGTGAATCATGACTGGTCGTTGTCTTGAACCATCTGCCGCCGTGTATTCGAGGTCGAACCGCTCGGGAAGATTGAAGTCCAATTGGATCGTGGACATCTGCCAGGTGCGCCCAATTGCGTCACGCGCCTGAACCGAAATCTTTGGACCGTAGAAAGCGGCGCCTCCCGGATCTGGAATCAAGGTGAGTCCGGACTTGGTTGCCACAGACTCGAGAATCGCTGTCGCTTGGTCCCAGACCTGTGGGTCGCCAACGAACTTGGGGTTGCCCTCTTCCTTTGTTGAAAGCTCCAGGTAGAAGTCGGTCAAGCCATAGTCTCGAAGAAGACCGAGGACGAAGTTCAATACATTCGTAAGTTCGGATTCCATGGTCTCCGGAGTAACGAAAAGGTGGGCGTCGTCTTGGGTAAATCCACGAGCTCGCGTTAGCCCGTGTACAACACCGGACTTTTCGTAACGGTAAACCGTGCCAAACTCAAACATGCGCAAAGGAAGATCGCGGTATGAACGACCCTGGGACTTGAAGATCAAGATGTGGAATGGGCAGTTCATCGGCTTCAGGTAGTAGTCCTGGCCCTGCTTGCGCACGACCCCGTTCTCGTCTCGCTCCTCATCCAACTGAAGCGGAGGGTACATGCCTTCCGCGTACCAGGCTAGGTGACCGGACTGCTCAAACAGGTTCGACTTAGTTACGTGTGGTGAGTAAACGAACTCATAGCCGGATTCCTCATGGCGCTGGCGCGAATAGTCCTCCATCACCTTGCGGATCATTCCACCCTTCGGATGGAAGACGGCAAGACCCGATCCGATTTCCTCAGGAAATGAGAAAAGATCTAGCTCAGCACCGAGTCGACGGTGATCGCGCTTCGCGGCCTCTTCCAAGCGGCCAAGATGTGCACGAAGTTCGTCTTTGCTTGGCCATGCTGTTCCGTAAACGCGCTGTAGTTGCTTGTTTTGCTCGGAACCGCGCCAATAGGCAGCCGCCGATCGCTGCAGGGCGAACGCGCCGCCAATCATTCGAGTGTTAGGTAGGTGAGGTCCACGGCAAAGGTCGAACCAAACGGTCTCTCCGGTTGCCGGGTCAACATTGTCGTAAATCGTCAGTTCGCCGCCGCCGACCTCGGCTGCCCCATCGCCGAGCTCAGCACCCTTTAGACCGATTAGCTCAAGCTTGTATGGCTCTGAACTCAGCTCTTTCGCCGCGTCAGATTCGTTGGTTACGCGACGCATAAATCGCTGACCCGAACGAATGATTCGCTCCATCTCTTTTTCTAGTTGCTTTAGGTCCTCTGGAGTGAAAGGTTCAACGACATCGAAGTCGTAGTAAAAGCCATCCTTGATTGGAGGGCCAATGCCTAGTTTGGCCTCCGGATTGATGTTCTGTACTGCTTGCGCTAGAACGTGAGCGGTTGAGTGCCGGAGAATGTTGAGTCCATCCTCTGACGAAATCTCGACGCCTTCGATCACGTCCCCATCGCCGGTCTTGTATGCGAGGTCCTTGAGCTCCCCGTTGACTCGTTGCGCTACCACTGTCTTGGATGTGAAGAGTTTGAATCCGTCCGTACCGGCATCTACAGAAAGCGTTGCACCGTCAACGGTGATTTGGATTGCACTCATCCCCCCATTCTAACGAGCCAACTTAGGCGTGCCTTGGTACGCCAGCAGGGAATTTGGGCTTAGGTAGTTACATGACTAAGAGCTCCAAATCCGAACACGACATCGACAACTCCATCATCGCGAGTGAGGAGTTTCAGAAGAACACCATGGCGGCGAAGCTGAATTGGCTTCGCGCTGGTGTGTTGGGCGCCAATGACGGAATCATGTCCACATCTGGACTAATTCTCGGTGTCGCGGGCGCGACAACTGACCGGAATCAAATCCTTGTGGCAGGTGTCGCCGCTGTGGTCGCGGGTTCCATTTCCATGGCCGGCGGTGAGTACACTTCCGTAAGTGCGCAGAAAGACTCTGAGAAAGCTGCCCTAGAGGTCGAACGCAAAGAGCTTCGAGACAACCCCGAAGGCGAATTGCGCGAGTTGCAGTGGTTCTACGAGCAGAAGGGCATGAGCCCAGCTCTGGCAGCAGAGGTTGCCACGGAACTAACCAAGAAAGACGCACTGAAAGCACACGCAGAAGCGGAATTGGGCATTGATTCCGATCACCGAGTTAGCCCCGGACAAGCGTCCCTTTCCAGCTTCGTCGCATTCTCGGCTGGTGGAATGTTGCCACTTCTTGCAGCACTAGCGGAAGAATCCCTGAGGATCCCGTTGATTATTGGTTCGGTAGTTCTTGCACTCAGCCTTACCGGCTACGTTGGAGCAAAAATTGGAGGCGCTAAACCGGGTCGAGGAATTGTTAGAAACCTGGTGGTCTCACTTTTGACAATGGGTGTTACCTACGCTGTCGGCTTCCTCTTCGGAACGCAGGTTCTCTAAACAAAAGAAAAACACCTCAGAAGAATCTTCTGAGGTGTTGTTCGTGGTCGATACTGGGATCGAACCAGTGACCCCTTCCATGTCAAGGAAGTGCGCTACCGCTGCGCCAATCGACCAATGCTGAATTTCTCCAACGCAGTAATACTAAACGATTTCGGGCTTCTTATGAAACTGGAGGTCGAGACGGGATTTGAACCCGTGGTTTTACAGCTTTGCAGGCTGTCGCTTTGGGCCGCTCAGCCACTCGACCGTGAAGATTAGGCAAGCCTAAACCTGAGCGGATGACGAGATTCGAACTCGCGACCCTCACCTTGGCAAGGTGATGCTCTACCAACTGAGCCACATCCGCGTGCACACTTTCGTGTGCCTGAAAAGACTAACCCAAGAAGCGCATTTTTGGCAAACCAACTCGGCGATTTTCGCGCTGTGTTCTAATTGAGCCATGAACAGTGGACCCAACGCCAGCGCGTCTATCGTCGAGATCATTCTCGCAATTTTCTTTGTAGCGCTTGTGTTCGGCGTTTTCCTGTTTGCCTTTGCGACTCCTGTGGCTGCATTCTTTAGCACCGTTTCAGAACGTTGGCCCGAATACCCGCTAAAGCGTAAAGTCCAGCTAATTAGCTGGGCGGTCGGCACTGTCTTGGTTGTGAGCATCCTGCTTTGGATCTCAGCAATGCCGCTACCCGAGGCTTAGTTTCGCCAGGACCATCTCGGGTCTGCTTGAGAGTAGGCACTCTCACCATGCATGACTACGTCAACCCCAGCGATTTCGTCCGTGCTGGAAACCCGGAAGCCGATGGTCTTCTGGATAGCCGTTCCGATGAGCCAACTGGCTGCAAAAGCGAACAGGCCGACAACGGTTACACCGATAGCCTGCCTACCAAGCTGCGACCAGTCTCCACTGAAGGCCAGACCAAAATAGTTCGCTCCCGTTGACCCGAATACACCGATGAACAGGGTCCCGACAATGCCTCCGACGAGGTGGATACCAACCACATCTAGCGAGTCATCGAATCCGAGCAGGTACTTGAGCTCAATGGCCAGTGCGCAAACCACTCCGACCAGTAGTCCGAGCACAACCGACCACACCGGAGTCAGAAAACCGCAGGCGGGCGTGATCGCAACCAGGCCTGAAATAGCTCCGGAACCGGCACCAACTGCCGTTGGTTTGCCGTGTTGAATGCGCTCGAAGATTGTCCACGAAACCAACCCGCCTACACCGGCTGCGAGTGTGTTTACGAAGGCTATAGCGGCGAAACCGTCGGCGTGTAAGGCGCTACCAGCATTGAAACCGAACCAGCCGAACCAAAGAATGCCCACGCCAATCAGGGTCAGCGGAACATTGTGGGGAGCGTGCATTCCCTTGGTAAACCCAAAACGCTTACCCAACACGAGGGCAAGTGCCAGCGCGCTCGCTCCACTGGCGATCTCTACGACTGTTCCACCGGCAAAGTCATAAAGGCCGATATCTTTGACGAGCCAGCCGCCGTCGACGACCTTACCCGACTCATCAAGTGTGAAATTGAACACCCAGTTCGTGACCGGGAAGTAAACCACGGTTACCCACAGACCGGCGAATAGCATCCACGCGCCAAACTTTGCTCGGTCTGCAATAGCGCCAGAAATCAATGCAACGGTCACGATTGCGAAGGTTGCTTGAAAACCTGAGAAAGCTAGAGTTGTTCCGTCTCCAGACGCCGCTGTTTCGGCTATCAGGCGCTCAAGGCCAAAGTTGGAGAGATCGATACCGACGACACCGTCTATGCCGATGAAATTGCCGCTACCAGCCCCGCCGAAGGCGATCGCGTAGCCGTAGAGAACCCAAAGAACGCTTACCAAGGCAATGGAGCCGAAGCTCATCATCATCATGCTCACAACGCTCGAGGCGCGTACTAATCCCCCGTAGAAGAACGCCAGACCGGGTGTCATAAAAAGCACTAGCGCAGAGCAGATGATGAGGAACATTGTGTCGTTGTTATGCATTCTCTAATCCTTTGTTACGCCCGAATGGAGGGACTCTTGCGAGCCCCTCCACCAGAGTCGATTTCCTATTACTAGCCTCGATCAGCTCCGAAGGCGTATGCCTCTTCGCCATGAACAACTGTGTCGATACCGGCGATTTCGTCTTCAGCCTTAACGCGGAACCCAATAGTCTTCTCGATCGCAAAACCGATGATGAGCGACAGAACGAAGGAGTAAACCAATACAGCGCCAGCTCCGAGAGCTTGCTTGCCGAGCTGATCCCAGCCAAAGCCCAGGAATCCACCGACACCGGTTCCGAATAAACCGACGAACAAAGTGCCGACGATTCCACCAACCAGGTGAATACCTACGACATCTAGCGAGTCATCGAAGCCCAGGCTGAATTTGAGTTCGATAGCCAGTGCGCAGAGGACACCAGCAAGGAGGCCGAGAACAATTGCCCAAGTTGGTGTCAAAACTGCACACGCCGGGGTAATTGCAACCAGACCAGACACTGCACCGGATGCAGCGCCAATCGAAGTTGCCTTACCGTGCTTGATTTTTTCAATGAGGATCCAACCGAGCATTGCAGCGGCAGGGGCAGCCAACGTGTTGATGAAGGCAAGCGATGCAATACCGTCTGCTGCAACCTCTGAACCGGCGTTAAAACCGAACCAGCCAAACCAGAGTAGTGCGGTACCCAGCAGGGTTAGTGGAACGTTGTGCGGTTGGGTGATTCCCTTGCTAAACCCGAAACGCTTGCCTAGAACGATTGCCAGAGCCAGACCGGCGGCTCCGGCATTGATGTGGACAGCGGTACCCCCGGCGAAGTCAATGGCTCCGAGGTTGTAAACAATCCAGCCGCCGTCGGTGACCTTGCCATCCTCGCCTAGCGTGAAGTTGAACACCCAGTTTGCGACCGGGAAGTACACGATGGTGGCCCAAACGCCAGCGAAAATCATCCATGCACCGAATTTCGCGCGGTCTGCAATTGCACCCGAAATTAGGGCCACCGTGATGATCGCAAATGTGGCCTGGAAAGCCACGAAAGCAAGTGTTGGAAAATCGCCCGCCGGTGCTGCGGCGTCTGCTACCTGTGCTTCTAGGCCAATGAAGCTGGTGTCAATCCCGAACCAACCATCGATACCCACGAAAGTCTTGGAGCCAGCATTCGCGAACGAAATTGCGTAACCGTAAACGACCCAAAGCACGCCGATAAGACCGAGCGAACCGAAGCTCAGCATCATCATGCTGACGACGCTCTTTGCCTTGACCATACCTCCGTAGAAGAATGCGAGTCCCGGAGTCATAAGCAGCACAAGCGCTGCGCTTATTAGGACAAATGCTGTATTTCCTTGATCCATTTGTTTGCCTCTCTCTTGAAAACAAATGCGCACAGCGATGGGCACAAGGTTGAGTTAACGCGAGAGATGTTTCTTGCGAGCATGCGAAATGTTTCGTGTTTGTAAATCATTGATTTACCTAAGGGCCTGGCTAGTGATGTTGGAATCGCCAACCTAGTCAGCAGCTAGAGCTCCAAGACGAGAAATAGCTCGAAGGTACTTTTTCTGATAGCCACTGTTAATGAATTCATCCGGAAAGACATCGGTCAGTGCTCTTCCAGAGGATCTCAGTGGAATTTGAAGTTCATAAGCTCTGTCGACAAAGGCTACGAAGCGCAAACCGTCATTTTGGCTATTAAGTTCGAACGCATCGGTAATCGCTAGCCGATCAACACCCCAGAGCAACCTTGAGTAAAGCGACGGATGGACTGCAGCCAACTTGTCTAATAGCTGACGGAAGTCATCCGAGAATCCATTGTCTTTTATCCATGAACTCAGCTCATCATCCGTGAACACTCGATGACTGTCTCCGAATGGCCTGTGACGGTAGTCCTCGCCGTCTATTCGCAAAACCTCAAATGCCCTACCGATCCCAAGAATCTCTCGTTGGAAATCTGCTGCAGCGAACCGACCCTCCCCCAGTGCATTAGGCGCGGTATTTGAAGTAACTATGAAACGCACCTTATGTCCCGCTAGTTCGTTGATTAGTCGAGACATGATCATTGTGTTACCTGGGTCGTCAAGTTCAAACTCGTCTATGGCGATGAAGTCAAATCCCTTGAGCTCCTTAAGTGCACTGGCGAAACCAAGAGCTCCCACTAAGGCTGTGTATCCGATGAAACTACCAAACAGCTTCTTTTTCGAAGGGAAAGCCTTCCATGCCGACGCCAACAGATGGGTTTTTCCGACACCGAAACCACCATCCAAATAGATACCTGGTCGATCTTTTGATTTCTTGGGCGTAACTACAAAGTCCCTGATAGTCGCTAAAGCTGCTGACTGTGAAGGAAAGTGGACATCCGGGAAGTAGTTGTCAAGTGTCGCGGAGGCAAACTCGCGCGGAGGAGTGAATTCTCGGATTAGCTCCGATGGCTTGGCCGTCGGATTCCGCTCTAGCAGGCTCTTATGAGCTGCTTGAATTGCCAATTGTTACCTCTGACTACGAACTGGGCCTTAACCTTGTATGTATAGCCTAAGTCCAACAATGGAGTAGAAAATCATGCCAGTCGGCTTTGACAATGACGCAAAAATCCAAGAGTACGCGCACCCCGAAATGTTGGTGACAACAGCCTGGGTCGAAGAGAATCTCAACACTCCGGGCGTGGTGGTGGTTGAGTCTGATGAGGACGTACTCCTCTATCAAACCGGACACATTCCCGGAGCAGTTCGAATCGACTGGCACACTGATCTAAACCACAAGGTTCGCCGTGACTACCTATCTGATGAAGACTTTGCGGCGCTACTCGGCAGCCGTGGCATCACCCGCGACACCACAGTAATTCTCTACGGCGACAAAAGTAACTGGTGGGCCTCCTACACGCTTTGGGCCTTTAAGCTCTGGGGTCACCCGGACGTCCGTTTGATGGACGGAGGACGCGACAAATGGATTGCCGAGGGTCGTGAGCTAACCACCGAGAGTCCTGAGATCGTCCAAGCTGAATATCCTGTTGTAAAGCGTGTGGATTCTGAACTTCGCGCATTTAGAGATGACGTTCTCGCGCACTTGGGTAACCCCCTAATCGATGTGCGCTCGCCACAGGAATACAGCGGAGAACGAACCCACATGCCCGAATACCCAGAAGAGGGCGCACTTCGCGGTGGTCACATTCCCGGCGCAATTTCTGTCCCATGGGCAAAGGCCACCAATGAAGATAAGAGCTTCAGGAGCCGCACCGAACTTGCAGAACTATACCTCGGAGAAAACAAACTAACGCAGGACGACAACGTAATCGTTTACTGCCGTATTGGTGAGCGCTCCAGTCACTCCTGGTTTGTACTGCGTTACCTACTCGGTTTGCAGAATGTAAAGAACTACGACGGCTCGTGGACCGAGTGGGGTTCTCTCGTCGGGGTGCCAATCGTTCAGGGTACAGAACCGGGAAGCGCCGCTTGAGTTTGCCACTCAATGAGCAAGTTGCGGCACTCAGTCGCGACTTCGCCGAGTTGCCTGTAAACGAGCGCTTAAACCTCCTTCTGGAGTTCGCTGACGAGCTTCCCGACGTGCCTGCGCGCCTTGCTGATCACCCAGATTTGCTCGAACGCGTCGTTGAATGCCAGTCCCCTGTATTCCTCTTGGTTGAGGTGACTGACGGAGTTGTTTACACTCACTTCACTGTGCCGAGAGAAGCACCTACAACTCGAGGCTTTGCGTCGATTCTTTACTCGCTTCTCAACGGAAGAAAGGTTGAGGAGGTTCTGAGCGCGAGTGACCAAATACCAGACTCCCTGTCACTCTCTGAGGCCGTATCGCCGCTCCGAATTCGTGGCCTTCGAGGTATGCTTGCGCGCATCAAGAGGCAAGCGGCCGAGAAGGCCTGATGAACCTCGAATTTTATTCACCGGCGCCGGGGCTCAGAGTGAATTTGGTGCAATCTATCGGCGGGGTCTTCGTGGATGACTCAGGATCCTCTCGGGGCATCAGTAACGACCTAGACCGCGAACTCCTCCTCTACCTGCGTACGCTTTCGGACGTTGTGGTAACCGATGGCGAGACAGCTCGACGCGAGAAATACCGCGTTCCCAGAGTTTGCGACTTGGCAGTAATCACGAGAGAAGGGTACGAACCCGAACCTAGAGAATCGGGCCGCAAGTACCTTCAGTTTCTCGGTTTATCACCGGCTCAGGCTGTGAGCGAGCTTCAGAAACTTGGCTACTCACGGATTCTTTTGGAAGTTGGGCCAAACCTTGTTCGGGAATTGATTCAGGCGAATCTGGTTGATCAGCTCTGCCTGACCAATACCAACGGGTCCGTGCCAGAACTTCGGGAACTAGGGGCAGCTGGTTGGCGTAGCGATTTTGAGCTGCTCGAGGGAGACACCCGATTTAGCGCTTGGTCTCCAATACCGCACTAAACGGGCCATCGCCCTTAGCCTTGAATCGATGATTGCAATTGAATTCGATGAGTCGAGCAGCGCGGACTTTAAACTCGCCTGTCTCGCACTGCAGAGCGCGCAGCTCCGACCAGAACTTAACGTTCACCAGATCGACGCCCCGGCGAACCTTGCTCGCCACGCAATTGCGTTTTCTTGCGATGTCGAACAGAAGTCGACTTCAGCGAAAATCGACCAGGGAACCGGCCGATTTGTTTTGCTTTGGGATGATCTTCCGCAAGAAAACTGGACGACTAATTTCAGGGTTATTTGCTTTGCCAAGTCTCCGCTTGAAACCGACATCGGTTTCAACGACGAGTCGAGCGATTTGGCTTGGGCCTGGCTCAACGCCGCACTGGCAACTCGAGCAGCTACTTACGAGGCCGAGGCTGGAACAACAACCAGGGTAATCTCCGTTGGTCACGGCTCGATCGCAGGGCAGAATCCCCATGCAGAACTTGAGCTTAGAGCATCGTGGTGTCCTACCGGAGAATCCATTGCAGCGCACCTGGAGGCCTGGCAGGACTTGATCTGTATGATGTCCGGCTACTCCCTGCACGGTGAGGAAGTACCGTCTATTGACCGAAGAGGCTGAGCTTCCGCTTCTAGCTGCTCCACGCTCTAGAACTCACTTTGTTTCTTCGCCTGAAGAACTTGAAACCGCGATTGCAAATCTACGCGAGGGTAATGGCGCGTTCTGCCTTGACGCAGAGAGAGCGTCAGGTTTCAAGTACAGCCAGCGGGCTTATTTGGTTCAAGTTTCAAGACAGAATGCGGACATCTTTCTAATCGACCCGATCGCTTTCGAAATGGGTGAGCTAGATTCGCTAGCCGCTTTACTGGCCACTGACACATGGATTTTGCATGCTGCAACCCAGGATCTTCCCTGCTTAGCCGAGCTTGGACTTAGCCCGACTCAACTCTTTGACACCGAACTAATCGGTCGTTTGCTTGGCTTCGAGAGAGTTGGTCTGGGCGCTGTCTGTGAACGACTGCTTGGATTACGCCTAGCGAAGGAGCACTCCGCTGCGGACTGGTCTGTTCGGCCAATTCCCGACGCCTGGCTTATCTACGCCGCGCTAGATGTTGATGTACTGAGCGACCTGAAGGCAGCGCTAGAACCCGAGAT
>JBEBBA010000095.1:0-7028 GCA_041158585.1 Actinomycetota bacterium | reverse complement strand
AGCATGAACCAGGGAACCTACAAGTTCTACCAGAACAACGGAACCGACGCCGGAAAGCTCGTCTACAAGGTTCAGGGCAAGATTCCGGTCTACGACCCTAAGACTCGCAAGCAGAAGATTGACCCTAAGACCAAGAAGCCGATGTGGACCACCGGTTGGATGCTCAACCCGAACATCACCAAGGCTTGGAACCTAACCATCAAGGCAAACGACGCAGGTATTGGTACTCGCGTCGGCCAGTTCACCTCGGACTGGAACGTCGGTATGAACAAGGGAAGCTTCGCCACCATCCTCGCTCCAGCTTGGATGATGGACTACATCAAGGGACAGGCACCAACCACCAAGGGTAAGTGGGACATCGCCTCGCTACCTGGTGGCGGTGGAAACCAGGGTGGAACCCAGCTAACCATCCCAGCTTGGTCGACCCCGGAGCGCAAGCAGGCTGCTTGGGACTTCATCACCTGGTACCTAGCACCTGAGCAGCAGCTCACCGTGTTCAAGACCTACGGTTTGTTCCCATCGACCAAGTCGATCTACAACGACCCAGCTCTCGTCAACTACAAGGACCCATTCTTCAACAACGCCCCGGTAGGCAAGATCTACCTCTCGGGCATCGTGAAGCTAAAGCCGATCTTCGAGGGCAAGCTACAGCGCGCCATCGACCAGGCAATCGGTGCGGGTCTAGGACGTGTGGCTGCAAAGAAGAACACTTCGCTGCAGTCGATGATCCAGACGCTAGCTGACATCGACAAGATCACGAAGTAACCGTGGCAGATGTAGCAACCAAGGCAGGGGGACGCCCAAAGGCGTCCCCCTCTCCTTGGAAATCGAAGAAACCTAAGCACGACGAGGGCCACAACGGCATCGCTTCGCTGAACGGCAAATGGGGCTACGTATTCATCGCCCCGTTCGTCATCATGTTCCTCATCTTTGGTCTCTACCCGGTTGTTTACACAACCCAGCTGGCCTTTTACACCTACGACCCACTGTCGCTAGAGCAGACTTTCGTCGGCCTAGAGAACTTCCAAGAGTTGCTGGTGGACGATCGCTTCTGGATCGCCCTATACAACACCTTCGAAATCTGGGCTCTTTCAACCTTCCCGCAGATGGCCATGGCAATCGCCTTCGCAGCCATTCTGCGCAACCGCTTCCTGAAGGCAAAGACCTTCTGGCGCACCATTCTTCTGGTGCCGAACATCACCTCGGTTATCGCGGTAGCAATCATCTTCGGTCAGCTCTTCGGCCGCGACTTCGGTTTGATCAACACCGGCCTCGGACTCTTCGGCATCGAGCGCATCGACTTCGTCGAGAACTCGTTTGCGTCGCACGTAGCAGTTGCCGTCATGATCACCTGGCGCTGGGTCGGTTACAACGCACTCATCTTCTTAGCAGCCATGTTGGCTATTCCAGACGAGCTCTACGAGTCGGCTGCCCTTGACGGCGCCGGTGCCTGGAAGCAGTTCCTTTACGTGACTCTGCCTGGACTCAAGAACACCATCACCTTCGTTCTGATCGTTGGAACCATCGGTGGTCTTCAGGTCTTCGCAGAACCACTCGTGTTCTCGGGAACCATGGATGGCGGCTCTTCGCGTCAGCTGAGCACCATGACCATGTTCCTATTCGAGCAGACCTTCATCAACGGTAAGTGGGGCTACGGTGCCGCAATCGGTATCGCCATCACCGTGATCGTTCTGATCATTTCGGTAATCAACTTCATCGTGACCCGTCGTGTAGCTAGCGAGGACAAGAAATGACTTCGGTAATTCTTAAGCGTCGCCGCCCAACCTGGCAAAAGGTTTCCGTCGGCGGTTACCTAACCCTAGGTATCGTTGCGTTCCTCTCGGTCTTCCCGTTCTACTGGATGTTCGTAGTGGCATCGCAAGGTACCGAGGCGATCTCGAACCCAACACCGGTACTCGTGCCTGGCCCTCGCTTCCTCGAGGTAATCGCAAACGTGTACTCGGTAATCCCGTTCAACGCAGCGCTGCTAAACACCACGATCGTCGGTTTGGTTGTCGCAGTTGCACAGGTTCTGTTCTCTGCACTTGCCGGCTTCGCTTTCGCGAAGCTGAACTTCAAGGGCCGCAAGTTCATGATTCTGTTCGTTATCGGAACCATGATGCTGCCAAGCCAGCTCGGAATCATCCCGCTTTACATGATGATCTCGCAGGCCGGTTGGATGGACTCTCTGTACGCTCTAATCGTGCCAGCGCTAGTCACCGCATTCGGTGTGTTCTGGATGCGTCAAGTTGTCGATGCTCAGGTACCTAACGAGCTTCTCGAGGCTGCCAGCATCGACGGTGCCGGTGTTATGCGGATCTACTGGAGCATCGTTCTGCCGATTATTCGCCAGAGCAGCTTCGTGCTTGGTCTATTCAGCTTCTTGGCTTCGTGGAACGACTTCCTCTGGCCATCGCTGGTGCTTCAGTCGCCGCAGAACTTCACCGTTCAGGTTGCCGTATCGCAGCTAAAGGCTTCGTATGTAATCGACTACGCACTCAACCTCGGTGGTGCCTTTATGGCAACCGCACCGCTGTTGCTGCTGTTCGTATTCGTCGGACGACGCCTGGTCTCGGGAGTTATGGATGGAGCTGTGAAGGGCTAATCGCCCTTCGCGCTCAACTTCCAGTACTCCGAGCCATCGGCTGCGCGGCCTAAGACTCGGTGCTCGATCAACATTCGACGAGCAAAGACGTGGTCTTCAAACAGTGACATCAACGCGACGTTAACTTCGGTTTCGGTGTACCTCTTACCCGGCTCGAATAGCGTGGCTGCTCGCTCAACTTGCACTAGGCGCTTGGCTGCGCGACGAGCGATCTTTTCTGGGGCGTCAGGAAAGACTCCTGCAGGGGCAAACTTGATGTCCATACGGACACTCTAGTTAGTGATTGATGACCTCGCCAATGCCGTTGATCTTCGAAACGCGGATCCAGTCGATAAGCATCTCGGTGTCAGCCAGGCTGGCATCTATGGTTCCACCGAGGTTTCCGCCCATGGCGAGGTTGAAGATCAGGTAGAACTCTTTGTCGAAAGCCCAGTCACGGTCGTATTTATCGACGACGCCGTAAACCTCGCCGTCAACGTAGTAAACGAGCTGGTCTGGCAGCCAGTCAACCGAATAGGTGTGGTAGTCGTCGGCCCAAGAGGATGGTAGCGAGGTGGTTGCACCGCGGCCAGGACCGCCAGAGAGTGGGCCGTGCGCGTAGCCTAGGACGTCGTTAGGGGCGCGTCCAATGAGTTCCACGAAGTCAATTTCACCGCACCACGGCCAGAGCTTGGTGTCGATGTCGGCACCGAGGCTCCAGAAGGCTCCCCAGGTGCCAGCGCCCGGAGCACCCTTGATTCGCGCTTCGATGCGTCCGTACTTGAAGCCGACCTTGCCCTTGGTCACGTACTTGCTCGAGAACCAGGTGCATGGGCCGTAGTAGCAGGTCTGGTTGGCGGCACCTGTGGTGGTGGCCTTGACCGATAGGCTGCCAGAGCCCGTCATGGTTGAGAGTTCCTCTTTGTACCACTGGCGTTCCTTGTTTCCCCAGCCACGGTTGCCGAAGGCTACACCGTCGCCGTTCTCGGGAGCCCAAACCGTCGGGTCTGGCAAAGCACCGGCTTCGCCGTTGAACTCGTCTGACCAGAGCAGCTCGTAGGTTCTCGAGACATCCGGCATCCGTCGGTCGGCAGAGGTGAACTCTCTTGCCGCGTATCCCTTAGCGCCAGTGATGGTTACCTTGACGCTGATTAGGGCACCGCTGTCGGAAGACGCGATCGCGTGGGTAGCTAGGTTCTCGTTGACAATGTCGAACCCGTTTCGCAGCCATTGGTACTTCACAGCTGCCGGAGCAGGGAGAATCACCGGGAGATTCGCCTTGAGAGTTTTCTGGGTGTCGTCGGTGAAGGATGTGGTTACGGTCCCGGTTACCAGCAACTTACCAATCGTCACCTTATTTGAGCTAGCGACAAGTGTCTTGCCGGCAACGACAGCGATTTGGCGGGCCTGAAGTGTGCCCGAGGCTTGCCTGGTGGTGAGTTTGTATGTCGCCGCTTTGGCGCCAGTGATTACCTTGCCGTTGTGCAACCACTCGTTAGTGAGTTTGGTTGTCTTCGCACTGAACTTTGCGTAGGTGAGTTTTACTGTTGTGCCGACTGTCGCGTAGCTGCTGATCACAGGGGCGCTCAGCACTCTGGGGGCTGCTGCCGAACTCGCCGTTTGACCGGAGAGTAAGAAGGTAGCAGCAACACCCAGAGCGAGAAGCTTGCGCAGTCGACTGGCTAGCAAGGAGTGCTAGCCAATCTTGGTGACGGTGGTCTTGCTTAGCGAGTAAGCGGTGCCCACAGGGTTCTTGGCAGTTACCAAGACGCGGACGTACTTGCCCTTATCTGCGGCTACCAACTTGTAGGTCGACTTAGTCGCACCTGCAATGACAGTGCACTTGTTAGCCGAGGTAGGTGCGGTAACCGCAACTGCCTTGCCGATCAGGGTGCAACGGTACCACTTGTAGGTGTAAGCGATTGGTGCGGTTCCGGTCCAGGTGCCATTGCGGGCGGTGAGGATCTTGCCGACCTTTGCGGTACCCGAGATGGTTGCAGCAACCGAGCGGACAGGTGCTTTCCAGGTTCCGAAGAAGTGGAACTCGGTCATGTCTGCGATGTCGGCACCAGCGGTAACCTCAGGCCACAGCTGGCTGAAGACACGTCCGGTGGTTGGGACCGGGGTGGTCTTGGTTGCTGGGGTTGGGCCACCAACGGTGTCGGTGTTGCGGTAGTTGAAGACCACGGTACCGAATGCGTCGGTTGTACCGGTCCATACCGCCTGGTCCAAGTCACCGTTGTCTGGCGAGTTGTTCTTGGTTGGGTCGGTTGGGGTGGTGCCGTCGGTTACCTTGGCGTTCGAGCCCGAACGTGCCTTGTTGACGTGCAGCTTGACCTCGGTGTTGCGCAGTGGCTGGCCGTTGTCGTCGGTGACGCGGTAGGTCAGGATGTGTGCGCTACCGGTTGGTAGGTAAGCCTGACGCACATTGATACCGGCTGGGTACCAAGAGTTGTCAACGCTGAACAGGGTCTCGAGGTCGCTGCGGCGAATCGAGTTGGTGTCCGAGAGCTGAGGGGTAGCCAAGCGGATGGTTGGTGCGGTGATTGGCTGAACCTCAGGGGTTGGGTTGTTGTAGAAGTGAACTTCGGTGATGACCGAGTGGTCTTCCTTCTCGCCAACGATCTGTGGCAAAACCTGTACGTGGATGTCGTCCAAACCGTCTTCTGCAATGATCGGAGCGTCGGTCCAGGCTGCAGGCTTCTGCTCTGCGGTGCCCTCGGCGTCTAGGTTCTGCATGGTGAACGAGACGTTACCGAAGCTGTCGGTCACGCGCGAAACACGAAGACCGTCAGCGGTCGAGGTGCCTGGCTTTGCCATCTGACCATCGATGCGGATGGCTGCCTGGGACTCGGAGTACTGCTTGTTTACACGAAGGGTGACGGTCTGGCCGGCTAGCGGGTTGCCGTTTGCGTCCTTTACGTTGTAAACGAAAGTTAGGGTCGAACCAACCGGTGCGAAGGTGCGCTGGTACTTGAGGCCTGAGCCGAACCAGCCGTTGCTAACCCAACCATCGGCCATCTGCTGGTTCTTAGCAGCTTCCGAGGTGTTAGTTGCGTCTAGCACTGGGCTAACCAGCGTGATGAATGCGCCGCTGTATGGGGCGGCCTGGGCAGAGCCACTCACCATGGTGAGGGATCCGAATCCTAGGGCGATGGTGCCTAGCAGTGCGGTGATGCGCTTCAACGAGAACTTCATTAGGGTTCCTAACAACAGGGGTTCCGACGAGCGTTTTGCTCGTTTGATTCCCAAGTTACCCGAGAAAGCGGTTTCAGGAAGCGGTTTCACAAGACCTTTATGGTTTTGTTATGTAGCTAGTCCTGGATCGCTCGAAGTTCTTTGAGTCGCTTTGCCGTCGCAATAAAGATGGCGCCGGTCAACATGAGCGCGGCGATACCCATGTAAACGGGCTGAACGCCGAAAGAATCCAAAGCCAGGCCGACAAAGATAAACGAAGTCAGCGGAGCCATGTTCCATAGCATCATCTCGAGGGCGAAAACGCGGCCGCGCAGGTTTGCCGCAACCAACTTCTGGATAACGGTATTCAGAAGCGGAGAGACCGGACCCCAAACCGCGCCGAGAACGGCACCGCAGGCCAGCATCGCCCACTGCGGAGGCAAGAAAGACATCGGAATCATTGCAACCGCGACACCGATGATCGCGATTCGCAGGATGTTGGCGTACCCAACGACTCGCTGCAGCCACTCAAAGGCCAGAGTCGTGACCATGCTCATACCGGCCATCGTGGTAATCAAGATGCCTAGACCCTGAGGGTCCTCTATTTCGTTGAAGTAACGAGGCAGCACAACCATCTCTGTCGGGATGTAAACGATCGAAAGTAGCAGGAAGGCGAGGAACACTAGGCCGAGGACCTTGATGCGCCAAAGAGTCTTGATTCCCTGGATCGCAAAGACAAAGGCGTTACCCCGCTCTTCGTTAGGGTCGTGTTCCTGTCGCTCGCTAACTCGGATCAACCAGGCGGCAAGCGAGGAGATGATTGCCGTGATGCCGGCTGCCCAAAAAGCTGCATAGACGTCGATGCTGGCAATTAGGAGTGAAGCTAGGGCTGGGCCAACCGCAAATCCTGCCGCAAACACGCTCTCGTGCACCGAGTTGGCGCGGTCGAGAGTCAGCTTGGCGCTCTCGGCAACGTCCGGCACAAGCGACTTGCGTGCGGTTTGACCGGTGGGGGCAAAGAACATTTTGATGGTGGAAAGGATGATGAGGGTAACGAGGCTCATTTCCCAGAACTGGTGGAAAAGGGGGACCAAGACAACCGAGACACCGCTGGCAATTTCAGACAGATAAGCGAGTCGGCGGCGACCAAACCGGTCGATAAGCGAGCCCATGAAAGGCGAAAGCAAAATTACGGGGATCGAAGTGAAGGCGAGCGTCATCGCCGAGAGTGCTGATGACTTCGAGATTTCAAAAGCCAACCACGGTA
>JBEBBA010000094.1:0-3513 GCA_041158585.1 Actinomycetota bacterium | reverse complement strand
AACTCGAGAATCGTCTCTTCGATTCGGAAGGTTGAGGTCGGGTCGAGCGCGGAACAAGGCTCGTCCATAAGTAGCACACGGGGCTTGACCGAAAGCGAGCGAGCGATGCAAAGACGCTGCTGCTGACCACCCGAGAGCCCTCCGCCTGGAGCGTCTAGGCGGTCTTTCACCTCTTTCCATAGACCCGCCTTGGTAAGAGATTCTTCGACTAGGTCGTCGAGTTCGCTCTTCGGCTTGCGGATCGAGGTTAGCTTGAGGCCTGCAACTACGTTCTCGTAGATACTCATTGCTGGGAAAGGGTTTGGCTTCTGGAACACCATTCCGATGTCGCGGCGCGCGTCAGTCACTCGCTTGGTTGGGTCGTAAATGTCCTCTTCGTCAAGAAGAACGCGACCGGCAAGCGATGCCGAAGGCACTAGCTCGTGCATGCGGTTCAGGATCCTCAGGAAGGTCGACTTTCCGCAACCGGACGGTCCAATCAGGGCGGTAACCTTACCCGGCTCCATTGTCAGGTTGATTCGGTCTAGAACCTTTCGCTGACCGAACCAAGCCGAGACGTCTTCACCACGCAGAGTCGCGAGCGAGGTGTCGAGCGTCGTGGTTGACGCCTCACGCTTGGTGAACTCAATCGGCTTGACGGCTACTCGAGAGTTTGCCGAAGTCGGTGACTTCGGTCCTGATTTATCGGCCAATTTGGTTTCCTTTCAACATCAGATCAAGTTTGGGAGAAGCTGGATAACGAGTTCGGACCAAATACTTCCGAGCCAAATCAAAACCGGCGCTCCGGCAAGCCAACCCTGGACCTTGCCCCAACGCTTCACGAGCCAGAAGACAAAAATGAGGATGACAATTAAGAGTTGGGTCAAGTAAATAAGCGGAGTCAGCGCATCCAGGTTGCTGCCTAAAGTTTTTTCGGCACTAGGAATCGCGCCATTTACGATGACCCGGTTTGGAGTTGCAAATGCCTCGGAGGTCAAAGTTGCCTCGACACGAACCACCTCAGACGGGAGGTATGGAGTGCCGGCAGCGGTAACCAATGTGAGGCGTCCTTTGGAGTCTCCGAGCGCATTGGTTGCCTCGTCGCCAGCTTTACGTATTTGGGTGACTGTGTAAGTGGATTCACCTTGACCGGTAATGGCCGTTATCTTGTCGCCGGCTTTGAGGCTTTGAACATTTGCGAAGGGTGCCCCGTAGGCTGCTTGACGGCCGTAGATGACCGAAATTCCTGCCTGACCTGGCAACACGGTGTCGCGACGGTGACCAGGACCTGAGAGGGTGACCTTCGAGTTTGTGCCCTCAAGGACGACCTGCTGTAGTCCCAGCTTTTCGATCTTGATAATGGCAACCGGAGTGCCCTCGTTAAGTAGCTTCCCTTCAGCGTCAACTTGGCCGACTGGCGCAGTTCCGTTTGCCAGTTCATAACGGAATGTTTCTAGAGCCTTGAATTGAGCGCTCGACTGGCTGACATGCGAAACGAGTACCAACTGGACAAGAAACACAATTGCAAATGCGCCAAGAACAGTTAGTGACCTGCCGATAATGCTTGCCAGGTTAGTGAAACTTGGGAGACTCAGGTGATTGTCGAGAGCCGGATTCTTGATTGGTTCGGGAACGCGAAATTGAACCTTGCTCAATCGCAACGAGTTTCCCTTGCCGTTCAGCTTCACGCCTCTACCTTTCCTACTACTACCCTAAACTTGCTCGCGAGCGTGGCCCATTTATGGACCACGCTCGCTCGCTTGAAGTTGATTACTTAGTTACTGTAAACGACTTCGTGATGACGCTGGCTGGGTTGGTGTCGCTGCCACCGTAGAACACCTTTACGGTGTACTTACCCAGAGTTGTGATCTTTGCGAATGTGATCGACGCCGCTCCGTTGACCAGCTTTACGTGCGCTGCCGAAACTGCGACTGGCTGGTTCTTTGCGTTGTAAACCACTGCGAATACGTATCCTGGAGCACCAACCGTGCTGGTCGACTTTCCGTTCTTGATCGAAACGGTCACCTTCGGAGCAACGCTGGCCTTGACGGATGCAGCGATGGTTGCCGTAGCGGTGACGACATTCTTCAGAGTTACTTCGATTGCAGCACTGGTGCGGCTGGTTGCGAAGTTGTCTGCGTCGGTTGGTACGAACTCGCCAACTAGGTTGTACTTGACAGCCTCGCCCTTGGCGTTGTCAATGGTTACCGATGCAGTTGCACCACTCACGGCGACGGTCTTTAGTACCGCACCTGAGAAGTTGCTGTTGTAAACCTTCAAGCTACCTGCCTGACCACCGGTCACCGTGGCGGTGAAGGTTGCGGTGAGGCCGTTAGCCGAAGGAGTAGCCGATCCAAACGAAACTCCAGTCGGCGCCTTGAGTGCAATCGAGGTACCGTCAACCGTGCTGTTGCTCGCATCGATACCGCTTAGCGCTGGAACGAACTGAGCAGTGAGGGTTGCCGCCAACTTGGCCGAACCGGTGTTCGAGACAACGATGTCAACCGAAGTTGCACCCTTGGCCACGGTTCCGGTTGCAACTAGCTCTTGGCCAGCCTGACCGAATGAGCTGTAAAGGTTCACAACTCCACCCTGGTTGCCGTTCGATGCGACGGTTGCGGTTATGGTGGCCGAGGTGCCCGATGCAGAAACCGCAGGGGCGCCAAGGGTTACAGTACTTGCAGATGGCGCGGACACGCGGTTAGCTGCGGTGATGTTTCCACAGATAGTTGCGTTACCGCCCGAGGTTAGGCCTGCGACGGCGTCAACACCTTCGTAAGAAAGAAGACCATAACCGAAGCGCTGGATAACATCCTTGGCCTGGCAAACTAGCGACTCTGTACCAACGAAGGCGCGGGTGATGGCGTTCGGGGTCTCGGCGTTGGCAAGAGCGGTAGGCACGATGTTGTAAACGGTGCGCTTAACCGCTGTCCAAGCTGGGTTGGTTGCGTAAACACCGTTGGTTGCAACGGTTGGCTCCACACCCGACATCGAACGGAGAATCGCACCGCCGAGGCGCTTAGGTGCAACGCCGTTGGTCTGTGCAACCCACTGTGAGATCGAGAAGCCAACCAGCGCGAAACGGTCGCCGACGAGAGCCGAGCCGTCGTGCTCCTGTACTGAGATTCCAGCCGGGGTTACGTCCTTGGCGGCGGTGGTACCGGCCGAGATGTTTGCCTCGGTGATGCCGACCTTGCCGATCCAGAACGCACGGGTTCCGGAACCAGCCTGCGGGATGTAGGCGCGAAGTACGTTCTCGGTCTCACCAGCTGCTGGAGTGTAGCTTGGACCAGCAATCTTGATGTATTCACCGGTCGAAGAGTCGGTGATTACCTTGGTGAGGTTTCCCTTGTAGATGTTGGTGAGCGAAAGCTCGGTGGTGTTCGAGGACGAACCCAAAGGAATGTCCGATGGAATGAGGCTGTCTGGCGCGGTAGCGTAGGTCATGTTGTCGTACGCGAATGGCACGTAGGTTACGACACCGTTTGCGACGGCACCCGATGGGCCCGAAGACGAACGAGCAAAGTGAACCTT
>JBEBBA010000093.1:0-2984 GCA_041158585.1 Actinomycetota bacterium | reverse complement strand
ATCCTCAAGCGAGCGCTCTTGGCTGAGCTTGCCTACTTCGGTTTCATGTTCTACCTGATGAGCCGTTTCAACTACATTCGCGTTTATACCGAAAAGCGTGGTGAAGGCAAGATCACCGAGTTCTCCGGCGGCAACTGGGAGGGCTTCCTTGAGGGTCAGTGGTACCCAGATCTTGTTCCGTTGCTGCACGAAATGGTCTTTATCTGGGTTTCGATCGCGGTAGCGATCATCGGTGTCGGTGTTTATTACGTCTATCTGGACTGGCGAACCGGTTCCGAAGCTCACCACCGAGTAACCCTGCACCTCTTTATGTGGGCGAACTTCCTCTACCCAGCGCTCTACATCCCAACCCAAAATTCACGCATGGCGATGGTCATTCCGGTCGCAGCGATGGGGCTGGTTTTGTACCTGCACATGGCCAAGCCGACGAAGGCTCCAGGGCCTAAGTTTTAGCAAAACTTAATTTGCTTTGCCCTTGCCGGGTATGGCAGACTAGACAAGTTCGTAAGAACTCGCGCTGTCTTGCGCGTGGCACTCATGACGCGGTGAACAGGTTTCCTGGTCCGGTCTGAGCAAGAACAAAAATGTACCGACACAAGCTTTTGGTCTGTGTTTGCGCGGGTCTCCGCGCGACACGCCCGAGAGCGTGGGTCGGAGAGTAAGGCCCGGGAAACCGGTAATTGACAGATAAACAGTGGTGCAACAGAAGTAGTGCTACTAAACGACCCATGCTTCGGCATGGTAGTGAACGAGAGTGAGTCACGATGGCTGGACAAAAGATCCGCATTCGACTTAAGTCGTATGACCACGAGGTCATCGACACTTCGGCGCGCAAGATCGTCGAAACGGTCACCCGCGCTGGTGCAACCGTAGTAGGCCCAGTGCCGCTACCAACCGAGAAGAACGTGATTGCTGTAATCCGCTCTCCTCACAAGTACAAGGACAGCCGCGAGCACTTCGAGATGCGCACCCACAAGCGCGTTATCGACATCATCGACCCAACTCCTAAGGCAGTTGACTCTTTGATGCGTCTCGACCTCCCGGCAGACGTCAACATCGAGATCAAGCTGTAAGGAACGAACTCAAATGACTAAGACCGTTAAGGGACTACTGGGCAAGAAGCTCGGCATGACCCAGGTTTGGGATGAGAACAACAAACTCGTTCCAATCACTGTGGTTGAGGCTGGCTCAAACGTCATCACCCAGATCAAGAACATCGACCGCGATGGTTACGAGGCAATCCAGGTTGCCTACGGCGCAATCGACCCACGCAAGGTTAACAAGCCTGCTGCTGGTCACTTTGCTGCTGCCGAAGTAACCCCGCGTCGCTACATTGCTGAAATCCGCACCGCTGACGCAGCCGAGTACTCGGTTGGCCAGGAGCTTGGTGTTGAGGTATTCGAGGTCGGAGCTCTCGTCGACGTCGTAGGTACCTCGAAGGGTAAGGGCTTTGCAGGTCACATGAAGCGCCACGGCTTCGCTGGTGTTAGCGCATCGCACGGTGCGCACCGCAACCACCGCAAGCCAGGTTCGATTGGTATGTCGTCAACCCCGGGACGTGTTTTCAAGGGTAAGAAGATGGCAGGCCGCATGGGTGGAGACCGAGTCACCACTCTGAACCTGAAGCTGCACGGCGTTGACGCCGAAAAGGGTCTGCTGCTCATCAAGGGTGCAATTCCTGGCCCTAAGGGACAGCTCGTGTTCGTTCGCAACGCAGTGAAGGGAGCGTAACCAACATGGCATCGCTAGACGTTCTAGACGTAAAGGGCAAGAAGGCCGGCTCGGTTGAGCTACCTGCTGACCTATTCGACGTACAAACCAACGTTCCACTAATCCACCAGGTAGTTGTTGCACAGCTTGCAGCAGCTCGCCAGGGAACCCAGTCGGCGAAGACTCGCGGCGAGGTTTCGGGTGCTGGTCGTAAGCCGTTCAAGCAGAAGGGAACCGGTCGCGCTCGTCAGGGCTCGATCCGTGCTCCACAGATGCGCGGCGGTGGCATGGTTCACGCTGTCAAGCCTCGTGGCTACGAGCAGCGCACCCCAAAGAAGATGATCGCTGCTGCACTGCTAGGAGCCGTTTCGGACCGCGCACGCAACAACCGTCTTCACGTCATCGACGCTTTCGCGATCGGCGACACCCCATCGACCAAGGCAGCTGCCGCGGTTCTAGCTCAGATCACCTCGCGTCGCAACGTTCTAGTTGTTCTAGACCGCAGCGACCTGGTCTCGGCTAAGAGCCTTCGCAACCTAGCCAACGTTCACTTCATCTGGGTTGACCAGCTGAACTCGTACGACGTGCTTCTGAGCGACGACCTAGTGTTCACCAAGGCCGCGTTCGACGCTTACACCAAGAAGGAGGCGTAATCGTGACCCAGATCAACAAGGACCCACGCGACGTCATCATCAAGCCGATTGTTTCGGAGAAGAGCTACGCGCTCATCGACATGGGAAAGTACACCTTCGAGGTTGCTCCTGGTTCGAACAAGACCGAAATCAAGCAGGCCGTCGAGCGCATCTTCAACGTGAAGGTTGCATCGGTTAACACCATGAACCGTGTTGGTAAAGCAACCCGCACCAAGTTCGGTATTGGCAAGCGCAAGGACACCAAGCGCGCCATTATCACCCTAAAGTCCGGCTCAATCGACATCTTCAACAACGTCGGTTAGTAAGAAGAGGAACTTAGAAAAATGGCAATTCGTAAGTACAAGCCCACAACCCCGGGTCGCCGCGGTTCGTCGGTTTCAGACTTCGCCGAGATCACTCGCTCGACTCCTGAGAAGTCGCTGCTTCGCCCACTAACCAAGACCGGTGGCCGTAACAGCGCTGGTCGCGTGACCACCCGCCACATCGGTGGAGGCCACAAGCGTCAGTACCGCGTCATCGACTTCCGTCGTAACGACAAGGACGGCGTTCCAGCGACCGTAGCTCACATCGAGTACGACCCGAACCGTACCGCTCGCATCGCGCTACTGCACTACATTGACG
>JBEBBA010000092.1:0-8301 GCA_041158585.1 Actinomycetota bacterium | reverse complement strand
ATTGAGCAAAACCGGAAACAGTTAGCTCGGTGATCTCGGTGGCATCGGTGACGCCCTGACGCTTTAGGTAATCCAGGTACCTAGCGATGTCGCGCCGGTAAGCCAAGAGTGTGTTCTTTGCCACTCCTCGCTCGACACTCAGGTGCCTGAAGTACTGGTCGGCCAATCGTTCTAGCGACATTAGATTCCGAGTTTGCGGGCCAGAGCCAGAATGCCGATTACAGCGGCGGGGTTTTTCATGTCGGACGCCATAACAGACTCAAGAGCCTCCGAAATTGGAACCCAGGTGGGCCTTAGGTCGACCTCTTCTCCCGTGCGTTCGAAATCGGTTTCGACTTCAAATACTTCACTTGCGAGATAAACCGAGATGGACTCAGAGTTTCCACCAGGTGACGCGTGAAAAGTGATCAGATGCTCGATTGCCTTGGCACTGTAGCCGGTTTCTTCGGCTAATTCGCGTAGGGCAGCGACTTCTAGGCGCTCCCCCTTGATGTCAAGAAGACCGGCGGGTAATTCCCACAGGTATGAGCCAACTGGTCGTCGGTACTGACGAATTAACAGGATGCGCTGCTGCTCGTCGAGCGCTATCACGGCAACTGCGCCTGGGTGCTGAATGAAGTCGCGAGCAAGGCTTTGCCCTTTGAACTCAAAGTGTTCGGTGACTACGTCCCAAACCTTTCCTCGAAAAACCAGCTCCTTCTTTAGAGCCGGAATCTCTACCGGAAGGTCTTTAGGCACCCTTTACCTCGAACAGGCGGGTCGCGGCCTGACGCTCAATCGCTGCAACGATCAGGCCCTTGAAAAGCGGGTGAGCGCTTGTGGGGCGTGACTTGAACTCCGGGTGGGCTTGAGTGGCTACGTAGTATGGGTGGACTTCACGAGGCAACTCAACAAACTCGACCAAGTGGTCGTCTGGCGAGGTGCCTGAGAATACGAGACCAGCTTCGGCAATCTGCGGGCGGTACTCGTTGTTGACCTCGTAGCGGTGGCGGTGGCGCTCTTCAACCAGTTCAGAGCCGTAAACCGAGGCCACGATCGAACCAGGCTTCAACTTGGCCTGGTAGGTACCAAGACGCATGGTTCCGCCCATCGCGCCAGCCTCAAGAATTGCAACCTGCTCAGCCATGGTCGCGATGACCGGCTGCTTGGATTCCGGATCAAACTCGGTCGATGAAGCAAGAGGTAGACCCGCAACGTTTCTCGAGTACTCGATCACCATGCACTGGAGACCTAGGCAGAGACCGAGTGTTGGAATGCGGTTTTCACGAGCAAACTTCAATGCGCCGAGCTTGCCCTCAATGCCGCGAACTCCGAAGCCTCCTGGAACGCAGATGCCATCGACGTCAGAGAGGTGAGCGCGTGCGCCTTCCTCGGTTTCGCAAAGGTCGGAAGCGACCCAGCGAATGTTTACCTTTGCTTGGTTTGCAAAAGCTCCTGCTTGAAGGGCCGCGGTTACCGAGAGGTAGGCGTCTGGCAGGTCGATGTACTTGCCAACTAGCGCGACAGTAACCTCTGCCTTTGGCTCGTGTACGGCATCCAAGACACCCTGCCAACGAGTCCAGTTGACGTCGCCTGCCTTTTCGCCGAGACCTAGGTGCTTGACGATGTAGCTGTCTAGCCCCTGGTCGTTCAAAACGGTTGGAATGTCGTAAATGCTGGCTGCATCGGCTGCTGAGATAACGGCTTCGTAGTCCACGTCGCACATCAGCGCGATCTTCTTCTTGATGCCCTCTGGAAGCGCGCGATCAGAGCGAAGCACGATCGCGTCCGGCTGGATACCTATCGAACGCAGGGTTGCCACCGAGTGCTGAGTCGGCTTGGTCTTGAGTTCACCCGAAGGGCCTAGGTACGGCACTAAGGAAACGTGGACAAAGAAAACATTGTCGCGTCCGACGTCGTGACGCAGTTGTCTGGCTGCCTCAACGAAAGGCTGGGACTCGATGTCGCCGACGGTGCCACCGATTTCGGTGATGATCACGTCTGGGGCTGGAACCTCATCGGCTTGCAAACGCATGCGGCGCTTGATTTCGTCGGTGATGTGCGGGATTACCTGAACGGTGTCTCCCAGGTATTCACCGGCGCGCTCTCGAGCAATTACTCGCGAGTAAATCTGGCCGGTGGTCACGTTTGCAGCTTGCGAAAGGTTGATGTCTAGGAAGCGTTCGTAGTGACCGATGTCCAAGTCTGTCTCTGCGCCGTCTTCGGTTACGAAGACTTCGCCGTGTTGGAACGGGTTCATGGTACCCGGGTCAACATTTAGGTACGGGTCGAGTTTTTGCATCACAACGCGGAGGCCACGTGCGGTTAGCAGATTACCTAAGCTGGCGGCGGTAAGGCCCTTACCCAGCGAGGAGGCGACTCCTCCGGTGACGAAAATGTGTCTTGTGATTCCACGGTCTTGTGCGCTTGCCATGGAACTCCATGCTATCAGTTAGTCGAGCCGAACTCTGACGACGCGCGCACCAAGAGTTCGTGTGCGTGGACTCGAGCCGATCCGCTATCACTTAGGCCAGACATCATTCGAGCCAGCTCTTCGATTCGGTCTCCTCCGGTGAGCGAAACGACATCGGAAACCGTGTAGTCGGCGCTAGAGGACTTCAGAACTCTGAGGTGCCTGTCGGCGTAGGCCGCAACCTGTGCAAGGTGGGTGACGACGATTACTTGTGCCTCACGCGCCAATTTGGCTAGCCTCCGACCAACCTCGATTGCCGCTTGGCCGCCGACGCCTGCGTCAACCTCATCGAAGATAAATGTGGGCACGGGGTGAGTTTTCGCGAGAACAACCTCGATCGCCAACATGATTCGCGAAAGTTCGCCGCCGGATGCACCCTTACCGAGAGGTCGCGGCTCCGCTCCAGGGTAGGCACTCAGCATGATCGACACATTGTCGCGACCGAACTCCATGAAATCCCCGGCGTCAGAAACCGAAACGACCAGCGAGGCACCCGGCATAGCCAGGCCGGCAAGTTCTGCGGTGACCTCTTCTTCAAGATGCGTCGCAGCCGCCTGGCGCATTCCGGTGATCTGATTCGCGAGCCGTTCCATGTCGTCAAACTCTTTTTGCACCAAGGCGACGAGTTCAGCTTCGGCGCCAGCCGGTGGATCAAGTTCAAAAAGTTTCGCCGCGGCTTCATCGCGATAGCGAAGGGCCTCGTCATAGTCTCCGTAGCGCTTGGCGAGTGAGACTAACTCGGCTTTTCGGTTCTGCAGGCTCTCAAGTTCGGCGGCTGAACCGCCTTCGAGAGATTCGAGGTATCCGGAAAGTGCGGCTGCGGCATCGACAAGTTCATAGCCCAGACGCTGAAGATTAGCGACCTGTTCGGCCAGAACCGTATCGTGATCAGCCACGGTTTCGAGTGACCTTCGGGCGATACCGACGAGTCCGGTGGCGTCCGTGTTATCCGAATCGCTGGAAAGAGCCTCGTGCGCCTTTGCGACAGCCATTCTCAGCTCTTCGGTGTGGGTCAGCTTCGCAATCTTGGCTGAAACCTCGTCGAGTTCATTAGGCTGCGGATCGATGCGTTCGAAGTTCTCGACCTCAGTGCGCAAAGCTTCTGCTTTAGCCTCTCTGTCGGCCGTGCTCTGGCGCAAAGCTTGCAACTGTTCAGCGGCCCGCTTCCAAGCAAAGAAAGTTTGACGGTACGCGCCAACCTTGATTGCTAGGTCAACTCCCCCGAATTGGTCGAGCGCTTCACGCTGTGCAGTAGCACTCTTGAGCCGAATCTGGTCGCTTTGACCATGGACAACCACCAGGTGCTCGGCTAGCTCGCCCAAGAAACTCACCGGCACCGAACGTCCGGTAGCCGAGGCGCGAGAACGGCCTTCGTTGGAGACCGATCGGTTCAAGATAAGCTCACGGTCGGTGATTAGCCCGCCGGCCTCGTGAACTCTTGGCACAATCAACGAACCATCGTCAATTAACCAGCGACCTTCGACGAATGCCTCGTGGCTTCCCTGTCGCACAGCCGAAGAATCAGCTCTCTCACCAAGGAGTAACCCGAGCGCTGAAAGAACCATGGTTTTTCCGGCACCGGTTTCGCCCGTGATTACAGTGAGCCCTTTATCGAATTGCAGTCTCGCGTCGCGGATCACACCCAGGTCGCGGATGAAGATCTCTTCGATCAATTCGAATCGCCACCCTCGTGACCTCGCCAACCTACTACCGGCAGCGAAAATTTACGGACAAGGCGGTCGGTGAATACTCCCTGGCGGAAGCGGGCGATTCGAACAGGCTTTGGCGAACGCGAAACCTCCACTCGCGAACCTGGCTCGAGATCAAAAGTCCGGCGACCGTCGCAGCAGAGCACACCCGTCCCGCTACTGCGCTCCATCACCTCGACGGCAACCATCGAGTTCGGGCTCACCACTAGCGGCCTCGCGAAAAGTGCGTGGGCGCTAATCGGAACAACCAACAGGGCTTCAACCGAAGGCCACACGACTGGGCCACCAGCCGAGAAGGAATAAGCGGTAGAACCGGTCGGTGCGGCTACGACTACCCCGTCACAACCGAATGAAGAAAGCGGGCGCTCGTCAATTTCGAGCACGACCTCGAGCATTCTTTCGCGAGCGCTCTTTTCAATGGCGGCTTCGTTCAGAGCCCAGGTTCGAAAAACCTCTTTGCCGTCGTTGATTACGGTCACCTCTAAAGCCAAGCGTTCCTTGACGAGGTAATCCTTTTCAACAACGCGCCTTACTGCATCGGTGAGTCCGTCACGCTCGCTTTCGGCGAGGAATCCTACGTGCCCAAGGTTGATACCAAGCAGAGGTGTTTGGGCTTCGCGCACGATTTCAGCGGCTTTTAGGATTGTGCCGTCGCCACCCAAAACCATGGCTAGTTCCACTGCCTCTAGCGCTACGTCTCTACCAAGCACCTTGACCGATGCCAGCGACTGGTTCGGGGCGACCTGTTCGGTCGCGTAGCGGTTGTGATCTTCTAGCTCAACCGCAGTCATTACGGGAGTAAGGTCCGCTTCGATCAAAGCCGTGCAAACCTCGGCCGCCGCCGCTAGGGCGTCGTTTCGCCCGGTGTGCGTGACAACGAGAATGTTTCTCATCGACCCTCCCGAGCTAGTTCTTGAACGCGTTCTGTCCATTCTGACGGATAACTCAGACTTGCCGCACTCATCCACAGAACATATTCAATGTTGCCATGTGTTCCGGGAAGCTCACTTCGAACAACATCCCTGACACCCAAACCGAGCTTGTTCGCCACATCCATAACATTTAGAACGGATTCGGCTCTTAGCCTGTGATCGCTGACGATTCCCTTGGCCGTGAGGGACTTCATGCCGACCTCGAACTGCGGCTTGACGAGCAAAACAAAATCGGCGTTTGGTGCTACCGAAACCATCGGCGCGAGAACCAGCGTTAGCGAAATAAAGCTCAAGTCAGCCACAACCAGGTCGAAACTCGGCACTTCACCGATGGCTGAGGCTAGGGTTTCGGGCGAAAGTTCGCGAGCATTGAATCCCTCAAGCGAGGTGACCCTCGAGTTCTCCGCCAAGTCTGGCACCATTTGGCCGTGACCGACATCGATGGCCACCACTTTCGAAACTCCCCGACGAAGAAGCACGTCGGTGAAGCCGCCCGTGGAAGCACCGACATCTAGTGCGGTCTTGCCAGTTAGTTCGAGTTCGCCGAACTGATTCAGTGCAGCTGCAAGTTTGTGCCCGGCTCGAGAAACATAATCAACAGCCTCAAGCACCTTCAAGGACGCTTCGTCGAGGACATCCTGCGAAGCCTTTCTGGCGGGACGCCCGGCGATCAGCACTCTGCCAGCCTCAACCAGGGCCGCTGCCTGGTTACGACTCCTAGCTAACCCACGTTCGACGAGCGCTATGTCTACTCTGACCAACTGGCTCCGTCTAGGCTCTGCTCGAGCATTGCGTGCAGAGCCGCGTAGGCGGCAGGCTGCTCTGCGGCCGGAAGTTCGGCAATGCGAGCGAGCTCGGCGGTTACCTGTTCGAGCAATTCATTGGAAGACATGCTTTAAGCCTATTCGTATAGTTCGGGGTCAACGTCCAAGGCGTAAATCGCCTTACCGGAGTTCCAGATCACCGCGCAGGCACAGCGAAGAGTGTCGATCGCTTTCGGCTCTCCGGAAACCACAACCACTCGGTTGCCGAGAAGTTCGACCTCGGATTTACGCAGTTTGAATCCGTGCTTCGTTTGTTTGGGCTCGACGTACTTCTCAAAAAGCTCTGAGAGCGTTGGCAAGATGTAGGTCGGACGCTCTTCGGGTTTGGCAGCAAGTACCTCTTTAGCGCGGCTTACACCCGTTAAAACGAGGGCATTCGGGATGCCAGCGCGATTAGCGCCGAGGATGTCGGTGTCTAGCCGATCTCCAATGAATAGTGGACGCTTGGCACCAAATCTGGCTATGGCCGTGGCAAAAATGGCTGGTTCTGGCTTACCGGCAACGAGTGGGAGCTGACCCACGGCCGTGTGCACAGCCGAAACCAAGGTTCCGTTTCCCGGTGCCATTCCGCGTTCCTGCGGCAGCGTCCAGTCCTGGTTAGTCGCAACCCACTTCGCACCATTTTGGATTGCAAACGAAGCCTCAGCGAGATTGCGCCAGGAGACGTCCGGGGCAAACCCTTGAATCACAGCCGCTGGTGAGTCCTCTGCGGAATCAACAACTTGAAACCCAGCAGCCGTTGTGTAGTGGCGAAGCCCCTCACCTCCGACGACTAGGACCTTTGAACCCGCTGGCACTAGACCCGAAAGCAACTCGACACCGGTTTGACCTGAACTAACAATTTCATTCGGCATGGCGACCACGCCAAAACCTTGCAATTGCTCGGCAATTGTCTCGGGTTTGCGAGAGGAATTGTTGGTTACGTAACCGACCTTGAGGAGCTTCTGGGCGCGCTCGATAGCTTCTGGAGCATCCGCGATTGCACGTGTGCCCTCGTAAATCACGCCATCCAAATCGGCGAGGACTACGTCGAAATCCTTGATGAGGCTAGTCACGGGCTTTCCAGTTCTTCATCGACGGGATTTCAATCTCCTCGATGATCGCAAACTCTTCGTCCTCTCCCGTTGCTTCGGGGAAGACCGCGCGTTCGGCTCGTTCGGCCAGCTGCGCCCACTTCTTTGCCTCAGCCTCACGACCTAGAACCTCAAGGGTATCGGCGTAAGCCCAGAACAGCGGTGGTGTGTAATCGAACACTCTGCTCGCATCGAGCTCCTTGATTTCGAGCTCCACTAGCGCCAACTCGTTTTGCTCGAGGTCGAGGCGAGCACCGGACGTAGCGATGGCAAGGTTTACACGCACGGCCGGAGGCAAAGTTGCGCGGTCAACGCTGCGAGCAAGCTCAAGAGCACGTTCGGGGCGACCCAAACCGCGCTCCGAGTCAACAATCAGTGGTAACTGGTCGTTCGAGGCTGTCATGCGGCGGTGCGTCAGCAGCTCGCGAAGGGCAAGTGCGTAGTCACCGGTTCGATAGGCGGTAATGCCTAGTGTCTCTCTAACCACGGCGATTCGTCCAGCACGTGAAGCAGCTGCCTGGGCGTGTAGGTGGGCAAGTTCGGGATCCTGCTCGATAAGCAGATCGACCATAGCTAGGTGACGCGCAGTCATTTCAGCGTTCTCGGCCGAAAGAGTCTTCAACTGGACCCGAATAGGCATTTGCAGGTCAGCAGGCGTGATCTCTTCTGGAATCGGTGGGCTCTTAGGCTTATCCGCGCGCACCTTTGGTGCAACACGTGTCTGCCATTCGGGTCGCTGATCGCCTTCACGAGCTGGTCGTGCTGGCCTTGCGCCCCCCTGGTTCCTGGAACGTCCCTCAGGACGGCCTCTATCCGGCCGCCCCGCAGAGCCTTCGCGACGCGGTTTTCCTCCGCGATCGTTTCTTTCTGCCATGAGCTTCTCCTAGATAAATGTTAGTTAAACGAAAATGGCCACCTCGAAAGGTGGCCATTTTCTAAATTAAGTCCGGCGGTGTCCTACTCTCCCACAAGGTCACCCTTGCAGTACCATCGGCGCAGGAGGTCTTAGCTTCCGGGTTCGGAATGTAACCGGGCGTTTCCCCTCCGCTATGGCCGCCGAAACACTATTGAGTTGTGAATCGATGATCAAACGTAAGTTTGTTCGTGATTCCCGTACTCGGGAACCACATAGTGGACGCGTAGCAAAAAGTGTTATCAAATTATTGGCTTATTAGTACCGGTCAGCTCCGTGGGTCTTTAGTCCCCACTTCCACATCCGGCCTATCAACGCAGTAGTCTAGCTGCGAGCCTCTCGACCTAAGTCATGGAATTCTCATCTTGAAGCAAGCTTCCCGCTTAGATGCTTTCAGC
>JBEBBA010000091.1:0-42454 GCA_041158585.1 Actinomycetota bacterium | reverse complement strand
TCCGTGCAGCATTTCACAACTTCGAAATCGCAAAAGTTGCCAAGATGACCCCCGAAGACGTTGAACGCCTCCTGCAAAACCAAGCAATCATTCGTCACCGCGGCAAAATCGAAGCAGTGATCAACAACGCCAGCCGAGCGCTTGAGCTCGAAGCAGGGCTCGAATACTTCGTTAGATCTTTCACCCCAACCGAAGACCGCAGAAACCTCACCAAGAGCCCCGAATCTGAGGCCGTGAGCAAGGCTCTTCGCAAGCTCGGCTTCAACTTCGTCGGGCCAACCACGATGCATGCCCTCATGCAGGCAATCGGCATGATCCAAGACCACAGCGACGACTGCTTTAGAAAGATTTGACGCTCCAGTTACATAGACTCTCTGGAGGCCCATGAATAATCAAGAGTTCACCGAAACCTTTAGGCAGCACTTGCCTAAAGTGTCGCGTTACCTGGCCTACCGAGTTAACGCCAACGACATCGAAGATCTGGCCTCTAAGGTTTTTGAAATTGCCTGGCAAAAGCGCTCTTCCTGCCCCGCAGGCAATGAACTCGCATGGCTTTATAAGATTGCCGGCTACGTCGTCTCGAACAACAGACGCAAAGTGACAGCAATCTCTCTCGCGCTTTTTGACTCCGACGCAACAGCCCCCTCAGCAGAAGACCTGGTAATTGCCGATCGCTCCATCAAACAGGCCTGGTCGAAACTCGATGCGAAAGACAGAACAGTGCTCGGCCTAGTCGCCTTCGACCAACTATCGGTAGCCGAGATCGCCATCGCATTGGGCATCTCCAGCAATGCTGCCAGCATCAGATTGCACCGAGCCAGAAAAAACTTTGACGAACACTTGAAAGATTCGGACGCCTAGTTACACATACAAGGCATGGAAGACAAAAACCTCTCACGCCTAAACAAGGCCACCAAAGTCGAAGTTCCTGAACTGAACGAAGACATCATCACAAATGCAACTGCTAAGAAAACGAAGCCAAACCTAGTTCGCTTCACTTCTGTTGCAGCCGCTGCTGCTCTGGCGCTGACCTTCGGCATCGGCCAGCTAACACCCAAGCAGCCTCTGATTCAGTTAGCCGACCAGGCCCAGGGCGCTAAATCAACCGTTCAGGGTGGCCTCGAAGGCAACAAAATGGCTGGCGACTCCTACATGATGGCTATTTTCGACTACTCAGCCGCCGAAAACCTATCTAAAGAGATGCAAAACGGACACATCTACCAGATTGAGGTAGTTGGCACGGCAAGTTCGATCGTCCGTCAGGTGGCAGCCGCAATTGGGCTCGATGGCAAAGAAACCTATGAGGCCGAGTGGGACACCGCCACAATTAGCGGAAGCGAACTCCGCGATGGTTACGCGATCGAGACACTTACGGCCCAAGGCGGCGGAACAGGTAGCTGGTATTACTGGAACTCAATCGAGGCGGGAATCAACAACGATCCAGCCGGAGTACCTGTCACGGATGCAGAGGCCAAGGCAGCCGCTGCCAAGCTCTTTACTGCAACCGGATTTGAGGTCTCCCCTGCCGACATCGTGGTCAGTCGCGACGACTACGGACTTTCAGCCAACGCCGAGCTCAAAGTAAACGGAATGGGTAGCGGTTTAACCTGGAGCATGCACTGGAACGGCAACGGAACCGTTGATTCGATTTACGGAAACAGCGTCAAGCTGGCTGACCGAGGCGAATTCGACACCGTTTCGGCTAGTGAATCGGTTTCTCGCATCAATAAGTTTGGTTATTGGGCCTCGGTAAGCACGACCTTTAGCTCCAACACCGGAACCGGCAGAGACTTCAACGAACCTCAGCCAAAGGTAGAAATTGACGTCGCAACACTGACCAACGGAGTCATTTATGACGCCAAGGGCAATGCCTGGATCGTGCCGGCTTTCGCTCTCAGCTCTAAGACAAACGGCTTCGCCGGTGGTGTAATCGCCCTAGTTGATGGAATCATCGAGATTCCTGAGGCTCCGGAGGTTATGCCGATGGACACCCAGGTTTCTAACCGCTAAACAAAGAGCAATAGCTCGCCCTTCGACTCCTCGAGTCGGAGGGCGTTGCTTTTGGCGACCTTCTTCAGGTCAGTGATAGTCTTTGGCTCGGCCTTGGCAGAAAGCACGGCTCGCAACAGCTGCCCCTTACCCTTCTTGTTGAAGTGGTTCAGCGCTTTCCCACTCTGCGCATCCAAAACCTCAACCCAGTAGTGCTCGACCACCTCGGGGATTGGCGCGAGTTCGGCGTATGCCTTAGATCGCATGTCGATAATCGGGCCATCTTCCAAGCGCTGCCATATCGGTGCATGGGCTTCGACCCAAACTTGTTTGAGGTTTAGACCGGGCAGGTTTGTGGTGGCACTCAACCGATAGTTAGGTATCAGATTGGTTGCTGGAATCAAACCGAACAGCGCGGATTGAATCAACACCGAATCCTTAGCCCGCTCGAACATTTCCGGCGTGATCTGGTTGTGTTCGGTTGGACTACCTTTGAGGCCGCGTCCGTGAATGGCGTCGTAAAGAGTCCCGTTGTAACGGTTGATGGCCGGCATGGTTGGTGCGTCTTGAACCTCGAGATTGATTGCGATTTGGTCGAGCTGCTTCTTGCCGAGCTTCAGAACCTTAGCTGCCTCTTCAGGTGCCTCACACAGGGCTTTCAGCGCCTCATAGACGGCCTCACGAGCGGGATTCAGACCGCCAAAGGTGAGTGCAACCTGAGAAATCGAGAGCGGGCTTCCGCCGACTTCTTTGGTCTCAGAGGGTGGCAGCAGGAACAACATGGTTACAAGCCTAGACTTGAAGAATGGTAAGACTGACCAAGATCTACACCCGCACCGGCGACGAAGGTATGACCGGCCTCAGCAACTTTTCTAGAGTTCGCAAGACCGACCCGCGCATCGAGGCATACGCCGACGTAGACGAAGCCAACTCGGCAATCGGTGTCGCAGTGTCGCTCGCCCACGGCGAGTTTGACGAGGAGACACTTCACCTGCTCTCGCAGATCCAGAACGACCTGTTCGACCTTGGCGCTGACCTCTCGAACCCTTTAAACGAGCACTACGAATACGAACCCCTGCGCGTTGACGCAGTGTGGATTGATGCGCTTGAAGCGGCAATCGACAAGTACAACAAAGACCTACCGAAGCTCGACTCATTCATCCTGCCGGGTGGTTCTGGCTTGGCAGCAGGCCTACACCTAGCCCGAACCGTTGTTCGCCGCGCCGAGCGCGCCACCTGGCACGCCATCGAAGCACACGGCACCGAGCCAGCCAAGAAGGGCCACACCGACGGCGGCGTGAACATCTTGGCGGTCAAGTACCTAAACCGCCTTTCAGACCTACTGTTCGTGCTCGCTCGCTACGCGAACATCAAGCACGGCGGCGACGTCAAGTGGGTTCCGGCAGCTAACCGCAGACAGAAGCCAACCAAGTAATTGGAAGTAATCCTTGGCATCGCGCTGATGCTGGTTGTGACATTGACATACATCGAGTTATCGACTCGCAAGAGCCGAAAGGGTGGCAAGGGCCGAAAGGCGATGAGCGCTGGACTCTTTGCGATCAACGAGGTGTTTCACCCGTCAGCTCACGAATCTTCGATAGTTCTTGAAGAAAAGCGGGAAGAGCGAAGAGCGCTTCCCTCCCCCGAAGACAAAGAAAACCCCGCCCAGTAGGACGGGGTTTTCTTTTTAGGTTTGTTTAGACCAGTTCGGCGTGACGAGCGACGATGGTTACAACGTCGTGCTCAACCGAAAGGAAGCCGTCTTCTGCGTTGGCAACGAGCTTCTCGCCCTCTGGCAGGGTGATACGAACCTCACCTGCACCGAGGATTGCGAGCATAGGCTCGTGACCCGGCATTAGACCGATCTCACCCTCAACAGTCTTAGCGACAACTAGCTTTGCTTCGCCAGACCAAACGGCCTTGTCGGCGGCAACTAGTTCGACGCGAAGGGTTGAGGCCATGATTACTTGGTTTCCTTCTGGATGCGGTCCCAGTTTTCCATGACCATGTCTAGGCCACCGACGTTGAAGAACGCCTGCTCTGCGACGTGGTCGAGGTCACCGTTAGCGATGGCTGCGAAGCCTTCGATGGTGTCCTTCAGTGGAACGGTCGAACCCTTGACGCCGGTGAACTTCTCGGCCATGTAGGTGTTCTGCGATAGGAACTGCTGGATGCGACGGGCACGCGATACTGTGACCTTGTCTTCTTCCGAAAGCTCTTCGACACCGAGGATGGCGATGATTTCCTGAAGTTCCTTGTTCTTCTGCAGAATCGCCTTGACGCGGATCGCGGTCTCGTAGTGGTCCTTCGCGATGTAGCGAGGGTCCAAGATGCGCGAGGTCGAGGTCAGAGGATCGATAGCTGGGTAGAGACCCTTCGATGCGATTTCACGCGAAAGTTCGGTGGTTGCATCGAGGTGGGCGAAGGTGGTTGCCGGGGCTGGGTCGGTGTAGTCGTCGGCAGGAACGTAAATTGCCTGCAGCGAGGTAATCGAGTAACCACGGGTCGAGGTGATGCGCTCCTGAAGGAGGCCCATCTCGTCGGCAAGGTTCGGCTGGTAACCTACGGCCGAAGGCATACGACCTAGAAGGGTCGAAACCTCAGAACCGGCCTGGGTGAAGCGGAAGATGTTGTCGATGAACAACAGAACGTCCTGCTTCTGAACATCGCGGAAGTACTCCGCCATGGTCAGTGCCGAAAGAGCAACACGAAGACGGGTGCCTGGTGGCTCGTCCATCTGGCCGAACACGAGAGCGGTCTTGTCGATAACGCCAGACTCGGTCATTTCGTCGATGAGGTCGTTACCTTCACGGGTACGCTCACCAACACCGGCGAATACCGAAACACCGTCGTGGTCTTCAGCAACGCGGTAGATCATTTCCTGGATCAGAACGGTCTTACCAACACCAGCACCACCGAATAGACCAATCTTTCCACCTAGAACGTACGGGGTTAGAAGGTCGATCGACTTGATACCGGTCTCGAACATCTGAGTCTTCGACTCGAGCTGGTCGAATGCAGGTGGCTGGCGGTGGATCGGCCAGGTTTCCTTGACCTCGATCTTCTCGCCTGGCTTTGCGTTGAGAACTTCACCGACGACGTTGAAAACCTTACCCTTGGTGACATCGCCAACTGGAACCGAGATAGGAGCACCGGTGTCGGTGACCTCTCCACCGCGGACGAGGCCGTCGGTTGGCTTCAGAGCAATGGCACGAACGAGGTCGTCGCCTAGGTGCTGAGCAACCTCAAGGGTGAGAGTGGTCTTCTCACCGGCTAGGTCGATCACAGTGGTCAGAGCGTTGTAGATCTCTGGGATCGAGTCGTGTGGGAACTCGATGTCTACAACCGGTCCGTTAACGCGAGCAATACGCCCGGTTGCGGTCTTCTTCTTCTCGGCCATTCTCTTTCTTTCTCTTTATGCGTCCTTGTCAGTGGTGACGAGCGCGTCGGCACCACCAACAATTTCGGAAATCTGTTGCGTAATTTCGGACTGACGTGCCTGGTTAGACAGTCTTGTGTAGTTCTTGATGAGCTTGTCGGCGTTGTCGGTTGCCGACTTCATTGCCTTCTGGCGGGCGGCGTGCTCGGAAGCGGCCGACTGCAGCATGGCGTTGAAGATGCGGCTCTCGATGTAAACAGGAAGCAGCGCGTCTAGCACCTTGTTTACATCCGGCTCAAACTCGTAAAGCGGGAACACTTCGTTCTCGGCAGGGGTTTCGACGCCCTCGACGACCTCTAGAGGTAGCAGACGGACGACTTCTGGAACCTGCGAAATCATCGAAACAAAGCGGTTGTAAACCAAGTGGATCTCTTGGACGCCCTCTTCACCGAAAGCGGCTAGGACGGTGTCGGCGATTTCTTTGGCGGTGTCAAAGACCGGGAGGTCGGTGCCACCAATCCAGTTCTTCTTAGCTTCGCGACGACGGAAGTTGAAGAACGAAACGGCTTTGCGGCCAACCAGGTAGTAGTCGATTTCTTTGCCCTCTGACTGGAGCTTGGCGGTTAGCGCCTCAGACTCCTTCAGAACGCTCGACGAGAAGGCGCCAGCTAGACCGCGGTCAGAGGTGAAGATCACGATCGCAGCGCGAGTGACCTTCTCTGGCTCGGTGGTTAGCGGGTGCTGGATGTTCGAGAAAGTCGCCACTGCCGAGACAGCTCGGGTGACGGCACGCGAGTAAGGGGTAGCCTGAGCGACACGTGCTTGCGCCTTGGCAATACGTGAGGCCGAGATCAACTCCATTGCGCGAGTGATCTTCTTGGTCGTCTGGGCAGACTTAATTTTCTGCCGGTAGACCCGAAGTTGCGCTCCCATGCTTTTTCTTTCTTCTTACTTACTTCTTGCGCTTCTGCTTGACGATCTTCTCTTGGTCGACGTCAGCAGCATCGATGGCTTCTTCCTTGGCCGAGGTGTGCAGACCTGCACCACCCTTGGTCTGGAAAGCCTTCTTGAAGTCGGCAACTGCCTTCTCCAGCTCAGCGACGGTGTCGTCCTTGAGGTCCTTGGTCTCGGCGATGACGTCGAGCACCTTGGTGTTGCGGCGTAGGTAGTCGAGGAACTCGCGCTCAAAGCGGAGAACGTCTTCGACAGGAACCTCGTCGAGCTTGCCGGTGGTACCAGCCCAAACCGAAACGGTCTGGTCTTCTACCGGGTACGGCGAGTACTGAGGCTGCTTTAGTAGCTCCATCAGACGGGCACCGCGAGCTAGCTGCTGGCGCGAGGCTGCGTCTAGGTCGGAGGCGAACATCGCGAAGGCTTCTAGCGAACGGTACTGGGCTAGTTCAAGCTTCAGGGTTCCCGAAACCTTCTTGATGCCCTTAACCTGCGCGGCACCACCAACACGCGAAACCGAGATACCTACGTCGATAGCAGGGCGCTGGTTCGAGTTGAAGAGGTCGGACTGCAAGAAGATCTGGCCGTCGGTGATCGAAATCACGTTGGTCGGGATGTATGCAGAGACGTCGTTTGCCTTGGTCTCGATGATTGGAAGACCGGTCATCGAACCGCCGCCAAGCTCGTCGTTCAGCTTTGCACAACGCTCGAGTAGACGCGAGTGTAGGTAGAAGACGTCACCTGGGTAAGCCTCGCGGCCTGGTGGACGACGGAGTAGAAGCGAAACCGCACGGTAGGCCTCTGCCTGCTTCGAAAGGTCATCGAAGATGATGAGGACGTGCTTGCCGCCGTACATCCAGTGCTGACCGATGGCCGAACCGGTGTAAGGGGCTAGGTACTTGAAGCCTGCTGGGTCTGATGCAGGCGAAGCAACGATGGTGGTGTACTCCATCGCGCCGGCTTCTTCCAGAGCGCCCTTTACAGCGGCAATGGTCGAACCCTTCTGGCCGATTGCTACGTAGATGCAACGAACCTGCTTGGTTGGGTCGCCCGACTCCCAGTTGGCCTTCTGGTTGATGATGGTGTCAACCGCGATAGCGGTCTTACCGGTCTGACGGTCACCAATGATGAGCTGACGCTGTCCGCGGCCTACAGGGATCATGGCGTCGATGGCCTTGATACCGGTCTGTAGTGGCTCGTGAACCGACTTACGGGCCATAACGCCTGGAGCCTGAAGCTCGAGTGCGCGGCGGCCTTCTGCCTTGATATCGCCCTGGCCGTCGATTGGGTTACCCAGTGGGTCAACTACGCGACCGAGGAACTTGTCGCCAACCGGAACCGAGAGAACCTCACCGGTACGGTGGACTTCCATGCCCTCTTCGATGCCTTCGAAGTTTCCGAGGACAACGGTACCGATCTCACGCTCGTCTAGGTTTAGCGCTAGACCCAGGGTGCCGTCGGCGAACTTGAGAAGCTCGTTGGCCATTGCGCTAGGCAGGCCTTCGACGTGTGCGATGCCGTCACCAGCGTCGATAACGTGACCGACCTCGGTGCGGCTCGCCTTCTCGGCTTCGTATGAACCTACGAAGTCCTTGAGTGCGTCGCGAATCTCGTTCGGGCTAATCTTTAGATCTGCCATCTCGTTCTTCCTCTTTTTCTTTGAGGCAGCCCTAAGCGAGCTGCATCCTTGCTTGGTTTAGACGGTTAGCAATGCTGCCGTCGATGATCTCTCCGGAAACCTGAACCTTTACGCCACCGATGACGCTAGGGTCGATTTCCACGTTCAGGTTTAGGTCCTGACCGTAGGTCTTGGCGAGCACCTTTTCGAGGCGCTCGAGCTGGGCTGGAGCCAGCGGTGCTGCGACGGTGACGGTGGCTACCAGGCGTTCGGCGTATGCCGAAACCTGCTTGCCGAAGCCCTCGAGCACAAGGCTCAAGCGACGGTGACGCGCACCTTCGACTGCGAAGCGCAGAAGCAGCTCGGTGTGAGCCGAAACCTTCTTGCCGGTTAGCGACTTGATCAGAGCTAGCTTCGCTTCGGTTGATGCCTGGCGCGAGCTAAATGCTTGCTGAAGGTCTTCGTCTGAGTCGATTAGCTGCTGAACGCTGAACAGTTCGGCTTCGAGGGTTTCCAACTTCTTCTCACCCGACGCGATTGCTGCAACGGTGAAGACTCCAAGCTGTTCGAAGGCGGCAACGAGGTCGCCACCCTTCGACCAACGGAAACCAGACAGCGACTGCGCGAACGAAAGGACGTCCTTCGAGACGTGCTTGCCGAACACAGCCGTAAGAGCACCCTGCTTCGCTTTATCTGCTCCGGAAGGGTCCGAGAGGATGTTGCGAAGCTGAACCGAGGTCGAAAGTGCGACTCCGATCGAGAAGAGCTCTTCGGCAAACTTCAGGTCAGCCTTTTTCAGTAGCGGGGTTAGCGCTACTGTTGCGGCCTGAAGTGCCTGTCTGGTGGAGCTTGCCATTACTTCTTCTTGCCTCCCTCGAGGTCGGCGATGAACTCGTCAACCACGGTGGTAGCAATCTTGTCGTTCTTGAGGCTTGCCCCGACGACGCGCGATGCGAGGTCGATAGCCAACGTGCCTACCTCGGCGCGCAGCGAAACAAGGGCGGCCTGACGTTCTGCTTCGAGCTGCGCCTTAGCGGTCGCGGTGATTCGAGCGGCTTCAGCGTTGGCCTGTTCCTTCATTTCAGCCAAGATGGCGACGCCTTCGGCGCGTGCCTGCTCGCGAACGGCCGAAGCCTCTGCGCGAGTGTTCTCTTGGGCTGCGGCCATCTCGGCGGTCTGCTTGGCAGCTTCGGCAGAGACGCGCTCCGCTTCGGCCAGGCGACCTTCGATGGCGTCGGCACGTGCGTCCAAAGTCTTCTTGAAGTTAGGCAGAACCTTGAACCAGAAGAAGGTTAGGAGGATCACGAAAACGACCGACGACCAAATGATGTCGTAAGGCATAGGAATCAGCGGGTTGGGTAGCTCACCCTCTCCGCCTTCGGCGGCGGCAGCTACCTGCTCGCTGGTGCGAATGATCCAAGAGATCATGGATTAGATCCCGTCTGGGTTAGTTGAAGATGAATGGGGTTGCCAAACCGATAAGCGCAAGTGCTTCGGTGAAGGCGATACCAAGCCACATGGTGACCTGTAGGCGGCTAGCAAGCTCAGGCTGGCGAGCGATCGATTCGATGGTCTTCGATACAACGAGACCTACACCGATACCAGGACCAACTGCTGCAAGACCGTAACCAATGGTTGCGAGGTTACCGGCTAGTTCGATAGTGCCGTTCATTTTGTTTCCCTTCCGAGTTTGAGCTTTAGCGGTTGCTAAAACCCTTAGTGATCATCTGCCATGGCAAGTTGGATGTAAACCGTGGTCAGAAGTGTGAAGACGTAAGCCTGCAGGAAGGCTACGAGGATTTCGAAGAGCGTAAACGCGAAGCCGAACAAGAATGTTCCCGCACCGAATAGCTTGGTGAATCCCTGAACCGCGCTGTCGAAGAAGAAGAACTGAGTTGCCGAGAAGCACAGCACGAGCAGGAGGTGGCCAGCAATCATGTTCATGGTCAAACGAAGAGCCAGAGTGACCGGGCGAAGGATGAAAGTCGAGAGAAGCTCGATGATGAAAACCAGAGGGATAAATGGAGCTGGAACACCTGAAGGAATGGTTGCCAACTTGAAGAACGTCAGACCGTGCTTCTTGATTCCGGCGTAGATGAAGGTTACGTAGGCGGCGAGGGCCAGAACTACAGGCAAACCAATGAGCGACGAGGCCGCGATGTTTAGGCCAGGGATGATGCCGGTAATGTTCATGCCCAGCACCATGAAGAAGATCGTGGCCAGGAGCGGGAGGAATCGGTCGCCGTCCTTCTCGCCTAGTTGCTCGTGAGCAATGCTCTTGCGAACAAAGTTGAGCGAAATCTCGCCCATTAGCTGGAAGCGGCTTGGCACGTGCTGCTGGTTCTTGTAAGCGTTCTTGAACTTGGCCGTCCAGAGGCTGAAGATGACGAGGAGCAGAACCATGATCAGTAGGCGGATTGCCATGATTCGGTTCAGCTCAAACGGTGTGCCTTCGAATAGAAGCGCTGCTGGGTAGAACTCGCAAATCGACGGAGCGTGGAAGCCCGAAGAGTGAACTGGCTCCTGGCATGCCTCAACGGTCGTGCGGAAGCCGGTCGCTGCAGCGACGAGATTCAAAGCATTAGTGAACAGCGCGGGCTCCTAGTTCGGGGCGAGGCAAGATTAGGTCAATCCTAACAAGAAAAAGACTTCCTCTTTGTCGCTTTTGGTTAGTTTTCGACGATTGGAATGCGTGCTTTTGTCACCGCGATAGCATCGAGGGCCAAAGTGCCAAAAATCGAGGCAATCAGAGTGAAAAACAGCACCGGACCGTTGATCTGGGGTACTCCCAGAAGGACCTTGACCAGCACGATAAAGAGAACCAGCTTCAGAATCCAAGCGCCCATCACCACGCCGAAGAAACCCGTGATTCCGAGTCTCCCACCGAGCCAGACACTCAAGGCGGTGAGGCTAACAAAGATGAACGTCATGCCGGCTCCGACGAGTGCGCTGAACAGACCTGGCATGCCCGCGGTCAATGCCCCAACGAGACTACCGATTGCAGCTATTCCGGCGATCAGAATTGACCCTTGAGTAAGTACGCGCTTGAAGATTGTTCCTGCGGAATCGAACTTCATTTAGCTACCTTTCGGCGAAGTAGGGGCAGCAGGGTGTAGCCCATGCAAGCTATGAAACCTAGGACGAAGAACACGGCGACCCACTTGGCCGACACAAAGAAGAACAACAGGCAAGAAACCGAAATCAATCCCGTCCACGAGTAGAAAACCAACACAGTTCCTAGATGGCCGTGACCGAAGTCTTGAAGCCGGTGGTGAAGGTGTTTGCGGTCAGCGGTGAACGGCGATTTCCCTGCTCGCAGGCGACGAACCACCGCGAGCGTGAAGTCGAGCAATGGCACGACAAGGATTGCCAGCGGAAGGATTAGCGGGAGCAGAGCCGGAACAGCCTGGTTGCCACTGATGGTCGCAGGGTCGATTTGACCGGTTACCGATAGCGCTCCGGCGGTCATGAGGAGTCCAAGCAAAAGAGCGCCTGAGTCCCCCATAAAGATTTTGGCTCGGTGCCAGTTGAGTGGCAGGAAGCCGAGGCACATGCCGATTACTATCGCAGCCAGCATGGATCCGAGGTTGAAGTAGTTGGTCGGGTCGGTGCGTTGGGCCAAGAGGTAGGTGTAGATGAAGAACACACCGGTTCCGATCAGAACCACACCTGCCACTAGTCCATCGAGGCCGTCGATGAAGTTGACGGCGTTCATAATCAGGACCGTCAAGAAAACGGAGACCACAAACGAGACACCGAACGAGGCGATGGTGACTCCCCCGATTGGCAGTGAAACAATCTGCACACCCTGCCAGGCCATGAAACCGGCGGCGATGAACTGACCAGCGAGTTTCAGGGTCCAGTCGAGGTCGAAAAGGTCATCGAGGAACCCGAGAATTGCGATGAAAACCGCGGAGGCCAAAACAGCGATGATCGGCATTGGTTCGTCGAAAACAGATCGGAACCAGCCGAACGATGCGGCGGTTAGAGTTCCGACCAGTAGACCGATGAGCATCGCGATACCGCCGAGACGAGGGGTTGGCACCTTATGTGCGTCGCGCTCGCGGATCTGGGGGTAAATCTTGTATTTCAGGGCAAGTTTCAACACCAGCCAGGTAGCGCCAAAAGTTACTAAGGCGGTAACCAGGGTGATCAGAAGATAGGCGCGCACTAGTCGTCGCTCAGCTCGTCACCCAGAAGTTCGGCAAGTTCGGAACGTTTGATAGCGCCCTCGCGGATGATGCGTACCTTCGTGCCGGTCAGATCGAGGATTGTGGATGCCTCACCAATTTGCGCCTGACCGTCCTCGAGATAAACGCGAACCTTTTCACCGAGCTGCTCGAAAGCTTCTGCCGCGGTTTGCCCGGCCGGCTGACCGGTTAGGTTAGCGCTCGAAACAGCCAACGGGCCGGTCTCGGCTAGAAGTGCGAGGGCAACCTTGTGGTTTGGCACTCGCAACGCGACGGTTCCCTTGGTTTCGCCCAGATCCCAAACCAGCGAACTTTGAGCTCGAACGACGATAGTCAACGGGCCGGGCCAGTATTTCTCAGCAAGTTTGAGCGCGGTTGGCGAAACGGATTCGGCGAGCGCGTGAAGGGACTCAATGTTTGGGATTAGAACAGGAGGTGGCGATTGGCGGCCACGACCCTTTGCGTCCAGCAGCGCCTGGACAGCGGGAGCATTGAAGGCGTCTGCTGCGATGCCGTAGACAGTGTCTGTCGGTAAGACGGCAAGTTCTCCCCTGCCAAGTGCAAGCTTTGCCTGTCGCAGTCCTTCTAGGAGTCCAGTGTCGATAGAACAGTCGAAAATGCGGTCCATTGGCACCTCCCGGTTTACTTTTTAGCGGTCACAGCACGCGGTCGGTCGTTGAAGTCCCTGTGATCAAAGACTTCACGCCACCCTGATGCCAATAGTAGTTGAACCACCGCTTCGCTCTGCATGTCAGCATGCTCGATGGCGAGGGTGCCACCGGTGACCAAAAGCTCACGAGCGCGTTTTTCAATTGCCCGAATCAGATCGAGGCCGTCTTCGCCCGAGTAGAGGGCAAGCTCGGGGTCGTGCAGAGCCACCTCTGGGTAAATGGGGATCATGGCGGCTGGGATGTACGGCGGGTTGGAAACCACAACCTGGACCTGCCCGTTCAACTCTTGGAAGGCGTCGATGGCATCCCCGAGGATCACAGTTGCTTCGGGAGCTAGGACTTCGTAGTTTGCCTTGGCGTACTCAAAGGCCTCCGGCGACTTCTCGACCGCGTAAACCTTTGCCGAAGGCAGCTCGGTTGCCACAGCAATACCGACTGCTCCTGAACCCGCGCACAGGTCGATGACTATCGGTGAATCAAACGCGCTCGCCGCATCGATTGCCAAGCCAGCGAGAAGTTCGGTTTCTGGGCGTGGGACGAAAACTCCTTTACCAACCTTGAGGGTCAGTTTGCGAAAGTAGGCTTCGCCGGTTAGGTGCTGCAACGGCTCTCGGGCGGCGCGCCTCGCAAAGAGAGCTTCTATCGCTGAAGTGTCGTCGATGGACTCGTCCATGATCGCTTTAGCCTGAAGCTCGCCACGACTAACCCGTAGGGCAAAGGCAATTATTAGCTCGGCGTCTGCGCCAGCTGATTCGATTCCGGCCGCCTCGAAAAGGCTGCGTCCCCGACTAATCAGCTCGGAGATGAGCATTAAGCGTTTCCGAGTGCCGCTAGGCGTGCCTCTTCATCGGTCTGAATAGCGGACTGAACCACTGGTTCTAGAGCGCCGTCCATTACCTGGTCGAGGTTGTAAGACTTGTAGCCGGTGCGGTGGTCGGCGATGCGGTTCTCTGGGAAGTTGTAGGTGCGGATTCGCTCCGAACGGTCAACCGAACGAACCTGAGACTTACGCGCAGCGCTCTGCTCGGCCTCGATAGCCTCCTGCTGAGCCGCGAGAATGCGAGCGCGCAAAACACGCATGGCCGCTTCGCGGTTTTGCAACTGCGACTTCTCGTTCTGCATGGCAACGGTGATACCGGTTGGGAGGTGCGTGATTCGAACAGCCGAGTCGGTGGTGTTTACTGACTGGCCGCCAGGGCCGGATGACCGGTAAACGTCGATGCGCAAGTCATTCTGCGAAATCTCAACTTCTTCGGGCTCATCAACTTCTGGGAACACGAGAACTCCTGCTGCCGAGGTGTGAATTCGGCCCTGAGTTTCGGTGACCGGCACGCGCTGAACGCGGTGTACGCCACCCTCGTACTTGAGGTGAGCCCAAACGCCCTGTGCAGGGTCGGTGCTGTTGCCCTTGATAGCGAGCTGAACATCCTTGTAACCACCGAGGTCGCTCTCGTTTTTGTCGAGGATCTCGGTCTTCCAACCCTTGGAGTTGGCGTACTGGATGTACATGCGAAGTAGGTCGGCGGCGAAAAGCGCGGACTCCGCACCACCTTCACCGGCCTTGATTTCCATGATCACGTCGCGACCGTCGTCTGGGTCGCGCGGAATCAAGAGTCGGCGCAAGCGCTCGTTGGCAGCAACCAGCTTCTCTTCGAGAGCCGGAACCTCTTCGGCGAACGCTTCGTCCTCCTTGGCAAGCTCCTTGGCGGCGGCAAGATCTTCGGTCAACGAGGTGACGCCGTTATAGGCGGCAACAATCGCACTGAGTTCTGCGTATCGGCGGTTGAGCTTTTTGGCCAAGGCTGGGTTGGCGTGAACAGCAGAGTCGCTGAGCTTCACCTGAAGCTCGGCGTGCTCGGCTAGAAGGGGTGCTACCGAGTCGAGCATTTACTCTCCGTCGGAACCGGCAGGTACAGGCATCGACTTCTGAACCTGCATCAGGAACTCTACGTTGCTCTGAGTGTCCTTGAGGCGGTTCAGCACGAGCTCTAGAGCCTGCTGCTGCTCTAGACCTGCAAGAGCACGGCGGAGCTTCCAAACAATCTTGGTTTCGTCCGGGCTCATCAGCATCTCTTCGCGGCGGGTACCCGATGCGTTCACATCGACGGCTGGGAAGATACGCTTGTCGGCGAGCTGGCGCGACAGGCGAAGCTCCATGTTTCCGGTTCCCTTGAACTCTTCGAAGATAACCTCGTCCATCTTCGAACCGGTCTCAACGAGAGCGGTTGCGAGGATGGTGAGCGAGCCGCCGTCCTCGATGTTTCGAGCGGCACCGAAGAAGCGCTTTGGTGGGTAGAGAGCCGAGGAGTCGACACCACCCGAAAGGATTCGGCCCGAAGCAGGAGCGCTCAGGTTGTAAGCGCGTCCGAGACGGGTGATCGAGTCAAGTAGAACGACAACGTCGTGGCCTAGCTCTACCAAACGCTTTGCGCGCTCAATTGCCAGTTCGGCAACGGTGGTGTGGTCTTCGGCAGGGCGGTCGAAGGTGGAGGCAATAACCTCACCCTTTACGGTGCGCTGCATGTCGGTTACTTCTTCAGGACGCTCGTCAACAAGGACAACCATGAGGTGAACCTCAGGGTTGTTCTGTGCAATCGAGTTTGCAATCGCCTGGAGAACCAGGGTCTTACCGGCCTTCGGAGGCGAAACAATCAGACCGCGCTGACCCTTACCGATTGGCGAAACCAAGTCGATGATTCGGGTCGAGAGCTTGTTCTGGTCGGTCTCCAGGCGCAGACGGGTCTGCGGGTAGAGCGGGGTTAGCTTGCCGAACTCGACGCGGGCTTGAGCCTGCTCGATGGTCTGGCCGTTGATCGAGTCGATGCGAACAATCGCGTTGAACTTCTGACGACCCTGGCCTTCGCCTTCCTTTGGCTGGCGGATTGCGCCGACTACAGCGTCACCCTTGCGCAGGCCGTACTTCTTTACCTGGCCGAGCGAGACGTAAACGTCGTTCGGGCCAGGTAGGTAGCCAGAGGTGCGCACGAAGGCGTAGTTGTCTAGAACGTCGAGGATTCCGGCGACTGGAACCAGGATGTCGTCAGGCGAAATCTCCGGCTCGACCTCGTCGCGGTCACGGTCGCGGTCGCGGTAGTTTCCGCCGCCGTTGCGGTTGCGGTCACCGCGGTTACGGTTGCGGTTACGGTTGCGGTTACGGTTGTTTCCCGAACGCTCGTCGTCGCGCTCTGGGCGCTCCGAACGGTCACGCTGAGGGCGGTCTTCGCGCTGCTCAGACGAGCCTTCCGACTTTTCGGCAGCTGGTGAGCTGTCGGCCTTCGGTGCCGAATCGCCTTCGGTTGCTGGCTTGGCGCTGCGTGTGCGACGCTTTGGAGCTTCGCTCGCTGGGGCTTCTGAGCTGGTGGTTGTTTCGGTCGCAGGCTTTGCCTCTGCGGTTACGCGACGGCGTTTTGCCGGCGTAGTCTCTTGGATTTCATCCATGTTTTGTTATGTCTCTTTCTGGAGATTATGCGTGACCAAGAAAACTGCTTTTGAAAAGGTCACTGTTCTCTCGCATTAGATCTGCGAGGGGCTGCACAAGCGCAATTGCGACTTATTTGTGCTGCGTGATAACAGTAGCACCTTTGAAGTCAACAGCCAAAAGCAACGCCTGCCACTGTGGATACTTTTCGGCAGCCAATTTCGCTGCTTCGAGACGCTGTGCGGGGTCACTTGCCAAAACCAAGACCGATGGTCCCGCACCCGAGACTACAGCCGCGTGACCGTGCGAACGCATCAGCGCGATCAGCTCGTTGGTTTCGGGCATGGCCTCGGCTCGGTATTCCTGGTGCAACTTGTCTTCGGTTGCGGCCATGAGGAGCTCCGGGCTTTGAGTGAGAGCAGCGATTAACAGCGCAGAGCGAGAAACGTTGAAAACGGCGTCGTCGTGAGGAACCGACTCAGGCTGAAGCGAACGCGCGAGAGCGGTGGACATCTTGTGAGCTGGCACCAGTTCGAGCGGAGAGACACCGCGGTGAACGAAAAGCTTTTTGTGGTGCGGGCCGGACTCGTCTTCCCAGGCAATCGTCAAGCCGCCGAACAGGGCGGGGGCAACGTTATCCGGGTGGCCTTCGAGTTCGGTGGCGATGTCGAGCAATTCGCTGGAGGAAATTTCGACGATACCCTCGAGCAGACCTTTGGCGGCCATGATTCCGCTGACAACGGCAGCGCCAGATGATCCCATACCTCGGCCGTGCGGGATCACGTTGTGCGCTTCGAGCTTGAGCCCGGGCATCTCCTGCTTGTAGCGGTCGAAGACGAAGCGAATGGTCCTGGCAACGAGGTTGGTTTCGTCGGTCGGAACTTCGCCAGCTCCTTCGCCGTGAACTTCAACGGTGACCTTGTTGCCCTCGACGGCCTCGACGTGCAATTCGTCGTAGAACGACAGGGCCATACCGAGCGTGTCGAAGCCAGGGCCGAGGTTTGCGGACGTTGCCGGAACCTTGACGCTGACTTTGCGACCGACGATGTTCATCAAGCTAGACCCAGGCGCTCTGCTACTTCTTCGGCGCGAGTTGAGACACTCTGCGGCTGGATTTCGTCACCGTTTTCGTCTTTGAGCGCCCACAGGGCGTCCTTGAGTCCGTGCCCGGTGACGGTTACAACGATTACCGAACCCGCTGGAACCTTGCCGGCCTTGGACTGCTTTAGCAGACCCGCAGCGCCGGTGGCAGACGATGGCTCAACGAATACGCCAACCTCCTGCGAGAGGAAGCGGTGCATCCAGAGAATTTCTTCGTCGGTGACCGAGCCGAACATGCCGTCGGAGCATTCGCGAGCGCTTAGGGCGAGTTCGTAAGAAGCCGGGTTGCCAATTCGAATCGCGGTTGCGATGGTTTCTGGGCGCAGCACCGGTGTGCCGTACACAAATGGAGCCGAGCCGTCGGCCTGGAAACCCCACATCTGCGGGACCTTCTTGATTACCCCGAGGTTGAACTCTTCGACATAGCCCTTGAAGTAAGCCGAGTAGTTGCCTGCGTTACCGACCGGCAACACGTGAATGTCCGGAGCGCGGTTTAGACGCTCGACAACCTCGAAGGCACCGGTCTTCTGGCCTTCGATGCGGTCTGGGTTTACCGAGTTGACCAGGTGAACCGGGTAGTTTTCGGAGAGATCGCGGGCTAGGTGAAGGCAGTCGTCGAAGTTTCCCTGAACCTGCAAAATCTGAGCCTTGTGAGCCACAGCCTGCGATAGTTTGCCGAGTGCGATCTTGCCTTCGGGAACCAGAACGACCGACTGGATGCCGGCTGCAGCTGCGTAAGCCGCCGCCGAAGCCGAGGTGTTACCGGTAGAGGCGCAAATCACAGCCTTAGCGCCGTGACCGACAGCCTTCGAAACGGCCATGGTCATTCCGCGGTCCTTGAACGAACCGGTCGGGTTCATGCCTTCGACCTTTAGGTAAACCTCTGCCGCACCAACGAGCTTGGCGAGCGCGGGGGCTTCAACCAGCGGGGTCCCACCCTCACCGAGGGTAATGATCGGGCACGACTCATCGATGTCTAGTCGATCGAAATACTCGCGGATAACTCCGCGCCACTGATGTGCCATTAGATGCCTTCTACTCGAATAACTGAGGTGATCGACTCGACGGCATCACTGGCGGCGAGAGCTGCGACAACGGCGCGCAACGAGGATTCGGTTGCCTCGTGAGTGCCAACCATCAAAGTGGCGGTCTTGCGCGGGTTGATTGACTGTTCGACTGTTTCAACCGAAACACCGAAGTCGGCGAATGTCGAAGCGATTGACGCCAGCACACCTGGCTGATCCTTTGCCTCGAGTGTGATCTGGTAACGCGTGTTGACGCGGTCAATCGGCAAGACTGGAAGCTCAGCATGAACCGAGTCAGCAAGGCCCGGGCCACCGGCGACGTGACGCTTGGCGGCCGAAACTAGGTCGCCCAAAACAGCAGAGGCGGTCTGGGTGCCACCGGCGCCGGAACCGTAAAACATGAGTGCTCCCGCGGCCTCTGCCTCAACGAAAACGGCGTTGAACGCTCCGCGCACGGCAGCTAGCGGATGCTCGCGCGGAATCAGAGCGGGGTAAACGCGAGCCGATACGCCGTCTTCGAGGCGCTCGCAGATTGCAAGCAACTTGATGACGTAGCCGTTCTCTTTAGCCGCGGTCATCTGCTCGCGAGTGATCTTGGTGATTCCCTCGCGATAAACGTTTTCTAGAGGAACCTCGGTGTGGAATGCAAGCGAGGCGAGAATTGCCACCTTCTGGGCGGCGTCGTAGCCCTCGACGTCTAGCGAAGGGTCAGCCTCTAGGTAGCCAAGCTCGGTGGCCTCAACCATAGCCTCTTCGAGTGAAAGCCCGGCGTTGTCCATTCGGTCGAGAATGTAGTTGGTCGAGCCGTTCACGATTCCCATGATGCGAGTGACTTTGTCTCCAGCGAGAGATTCGCGAAGTGGGCGAATAATCGGAATTGCAGCTGCTACAGCGGCCTCGAAGTAAAGCTGTGCGCCAACCTGCTCGGCAGCGTCGAATAGCTCGGTTCCGTGGGTCGCGAGAAGGTACTTGTTTGCAGTGATGACGTCCGAACCCGAATTCAGTGCCTGAAGAATGTAGGTTCTGGCTGGCTCGAGACCACCCATAACTTCGATGACGATGTCAGCCCCGAGAATCAGCTTCTCGGCGTCAGTGGTGAGAAGTTCTACCGGGAAACCTTGCGGACGCTTCGAATTAAGGTCGCGGACGGCGATTCCGATCAGTTCGAGTTCGGCACCTACTCGAGCGGCAAGTTCTTCACGGTTCTCAAGAAGGAGTCGGGCAACCTGAGCGCCGACAGAACCGGCACCGAGTAGTGCGATGCGCAGTGGGCGGTATTCGATCACGATTGGTCCTTGTTCGCTGAGGCAAATTTGTCATGGAGTTCGACGTCTCTGTCGAAAAGGTCGGCTTCGGTTTCGCCTCGCACAATCAATCGTGCCTTACCGGAGCGCACTGCCACAACCGGAGGGCGAGTCATGAAGTTGTAGTTATTGCCGAGAGAGAAGCAATAAGCGCCAGTTGCGGCAACTACCAAGGTGTCTCCATTGGACACGTCGCCCGGCAGGTAATCATCGCGAACCACGATGTCACCGCTCTCGCAGTGCCGCCCGACAACTCGAACGAGAGCCTGGTCGGCGCTCGAAACCCTCGAAGCCAAGCGAACCGTGTAAGCCGCCTGGTAAAGCGCGGTCCGCATGTTGTCGCTCATTCCGCCGTCAATGCTGACGTACTTGCGAATCGAACCATCGACGTTGACGTTCTTGATGGTACCGACTGTATAGAGAGTCACGCCCGCAGGCCCGGCAATCGCTCGACCAGGTTCGAACGCTAGGGCGGGAACCTTGATTCCGTGGGCACTGCATTCAGTTGCGACGGCATCGGTGATCAGACGAGCAAACTCGACGATGTCTGGTGCGTCGTCGGCGCTGGTGTAATTGATTCCGAAGCCGCCCCCGAGATTCAGCTCGGGAACCGGGCCGTCTTTTAGTAGTTCTGCGTGGAGTTTGATCAGGCGTTTGGCAGCCTCGACAAAACCGTCGGGAGCGAAAATCTGAGAGCCGATGTGCGAGTGCAGCCCTAAGAATTCGAGGTTGTTGCTCTCGCGGATCTTTGCGACCAGCGCTGGGACATCGCCCATCGCAATTCCGAACTTCTGATCTTCGCGAGCGGTGGCCAGGAACTCGTGGGTGTGCGCGTGCACACCGGTGTTCACCCGAAGGCGAACCGGTTGGACGCGCTCTTGAGCACCGGCGGCAGCGGCGATGCGCTCGATTTCTATTTCGCTGTCAACAACGATCGCGCCGACTCCCGCCGACACAGCCCGACCGATTTCCGAGAGCGACTTGTTGTTGCCGTGAAGCCCAATTTTCTTCGGGTCGATACCCGATGCGAGAGCCAAAGCCAACTCGCCGGCCGATGAAACATCAACATTCAAACCAAGCTCATCAACCCAGCGAACCACAGCACCCGCGAGGAAGACTTTGCCCGCGTAGTAAAGCTTGGCGCTCGAACCGATTGACTTTGCAGCTGCATCAAAAGCGGTTTTCACGCTTCTCGCGCGGGCGCGGAATTCGTCTTCATCGATTACGTAAAGCGGGGTTCCAAACTGTGCAGTCAGCTCGCTAACCGGAACTCCCCCGAGCTCAAGCTCGCCGGTGCCTAGGCGCTTAGCATCACGTGGCCAAATTGTCGCTGGAAACGCGTTCGCGTCTTTTGGTTCCTTCAACCACTCCGGTGCGAGTTTGTTCGCCATCATTACATCCGATCAGGGGCCGAGACGCCCAAAAGTCCGAGCCCGTTCCGCAAGACAACTCCAGCAGCTTCGTTGAGCCATAGTCGGGTGCGGTGAATCGTTTCGACCTCTCCACCAGAGAGCGGGGTTACTCTGCAGTTGTCGTACCAGCGGTGGTACGAACCGGCAACTTCTTCTAGGTAGCGAGCAACACGGTGCGGTTCTTTGAACTCGGCCGCCATTGCGGTCACGCGCGGGAACTCGATCAGCTTGGCCAGAAGCTCTTCTTCGCTCGCGTGATTTAGCAGTTCCGGCTGGAACTCGGAAGTATTTACACCGAGGCTCGATGCGTTAGCCGCAACCTGCTTGGTTCTCGCGTGAGCGTACTGAACGTAGAAAACCGGGTTGTCGTTGGTCTTCTTTTCAAGCAATGCGAGGTCAATGTCGAGCATCGAGTTGATCGACGAGCGGACCAGCGCGTATCGAGCGGCATCCACACCCACGATTTCGACCAGGTCTTCCATAGTCACTACGGTTCCGGCGCGCTTAGACATACGAACTGGTTCACCATCGCGAACCAAGTTGACCAACTGTCCGATCATGATCTCGAGGTTGACTCCCGGTTCGTCACCGAAGGCGGCGCACATTGCCATCATGCGCTGAACGTATCCGTGGTGGTCGGCTCCGAGCATGTAGATGCAACGATCGAATCCTCGAGAGCGCTTGTCTAGGTAGTAGGCAAGGTCACCGGCGATGTAAGCGGCTTCGCCATCGGACTTGATGATGACTCGGTCGCGGTCGTCTCCAAAGGTGGTTGAGCGCAACCAGGTCGCGCCGTCTTCTTCGAAGATGTGTCCTAGCTCACGAAGTCTCGCGATGGCTCGGTTTACCGCACCAGATTCGTATAGCGAGTTTTCGTGGAAGAACACGTCGAAGTCCACCCCGAAGTCGTGGAGTGAAATCCGAATTTCTTCGAACATCAACTCGACACCGGCGGCGCGGAAGGCCTCCTGTGCCTCTGCCTCGGGTAGAGACAACAGATCTTCAGCCGTGCCAGCAAGGACCTGCGCTGCAATCTGATCAATGTAAGCGCCGGCGTAGCCATCCTCGGGGGCAGGCTGCTTGCGAGCTGCTGCCAACAGCGATCCGGCGAAACGGTCGATCTGGGCACCGTGGTCGTTGAAGTAATACTCTCGAGTTACGTCCGCGCCCTGGGCCTGAAGAATTCTCGCTAGCGAGTCACCGACTGCAGCCCAGCGGGTTCCACCGATGTGAATCGGACCGGTTGGGTTTGCCGACACGAACTCGAGGTTCATTTTCAAGCCGGTAAGCGCGTTTCCCTTGCCGAACGCGTCACCCGCGGTAACGATGTCTTTGGCAATAGCGCCAGCGGCACCGGCCTCTAGTGTGATGTTGATGAAGCCAGGACCGGCGATGTCAACCTTGGCGATGCCTTCGACCGACTGCAGTGCAGGGGCCAAAATTTCGGCAAACTCTCGCGGCTTTAAACCAGCCTTGCCCGCATATTGCATGGCAACGTTGGTAGCCCAGTCACCGTGCTCGCGACTCTTAGGTCTTTCGACGACAATTTCACCTAGTTCAAAGGGTGCGAGCGAACCATTCATAAGCTCACGTAAGACGCGCGCTATCGATTCAGAAAGGTTGGCTGGAGTCACTTTTGCCCTAGTCGGCTGGTCGTTGGCGGTTTTTGTAATTCTACCCGCAAGCGCGAGTTGAGTTACTTAACCGAACCAGCGGTCAGACCGCGAACAAAGAAGCGCTGCAGACTGAAGAACACAATCAAAGGAACAATCAAGCTCAAGAACGAAGCCGCCGTCACGTTCAACCAGCCATCACCATACTGGCCTAGCAGGAGGTTGATCTTGTAAGTCATAACCGGTTTTTGCTCACCCACGAAGATGAAGGCAATCAGGTAGTCGTTCCAAACCCAGAGGAACTGGAAGATCGCGAATGATGCGAGAGCCGGAACCGACATCGGCATCACCATGCGCCAGAAGATCTGGTAGTAGCTCGCGCCGTCCACACGAGCTGCTTCAATAAGTGCAACCGGCAGAGTGAGCATGTAGTTGCGGAAAATGTAGATGGCGAGCGGAAGCGCAAAGGCGGTGTGAACCAACCAGGCTGCCGGGTAGTCACCTGCCAGGCGAATGCCGAAGTCCTGCTTCAGGACGCGCATGAGGTTTAGCAGCGGAACAAGCGCGGCCTGGAGCGGTACGACCATGAGTCCAACCAGGATCGAGAAGTAAACCTCTTTGCCCTTGAAGTTCAAGAACGTGAAGGCGTAGGCGGCGTTGGCGGCAATCAGGATTGGCAAGATCGTCGCCGGAATCGTGACCACAAGCGTGTTCACGAGCGCCTCGAGCATGCCGCCCTTATTTGTGACAGTAGCTAGGACGTGCTGGTAGGCGTCGAGATTCCAATCCTCGCCGAGCGGGTTGAGAAGGGTTGTCCACCAACCGCTGTTGTCAACTGCGTCCTTGGTTCGGAACGAGGTCAGAATCAGACCGAGGGTTGGAACCGACCAGATTGTCACAAGCAAAGTCAGGAATAGGGTGGTGCCAATCTTCGCCTTGCGGAAGAAGTGTAGAACCTTATTCATCGCAGCTCCTCCTGGCGTCTAACGGTACGAATCTGTAGCCACATCAGCGGGGCGATCAAAACCAAAAGCACAACGACAACGGCCGAAGATGTACCCGAGTCATCGCGAATCACGAACTGGTCGTAGAACTCCATTGCGAGAACGCTGGTGTTGTGGTCTCCGCGAGTCATCGCGAGGATCACGTCGAAAATCTTCATAACCAGAATCAGCACCGTGACAAACACGGCCATGATGGTTCCACGAATCTGAGGAATGATGATCCGGAAGAAAGTCTGGCGGGTGCTCGCGCCATCGATCTTGGCGGCCTCGATGGTTTCCTCGGGTACCGCCTTGATTGCAGAAGAAAGAAGAACCATCGAGAAACCCGCCTGCAGCCAGACCACGATGATCATTAGAAGGAAGCTGTTTAGACGGAATGTGTCGTTAGATAGCAAAGCCTGAGGTGTTCCGCCGAGAGCACTGGTAGCCGCGTTTACCAAACCGATTTCTGGGCGACCTGGGGGAACGGACTCGTAGAACAAACCCCAGATGGTTGCGGCGCTAATGAAGCTGATGGCCATTGGCATGAAGACGAGCGACTTGAAGATGCGCTCACGAGTCGGGCCGAGGCGGTTGGTGAGAGTCGCGAAGAGAAGACCGATTGCAACTGTTACCGCTGGCACAAAGGCAATCCAGAGGAAGTTGTTTAGAAGAATGCTGTAGAACTTCTCGGATGTAAATAGGTCTGCGTAGTTCTCGATGCCGACAAATTTTTTGCCGGTCTTACTGAAGAACGAAAGGATGATCGTCGACATCATCGGGTAAATCAAAACCACGGCGATCAGTGTTGCCGCCGGAAGGACGAAGGCCAGGTAACGAACTTTTTCTTGAGTCTTGCGAGGGAGGAAGTTGAGGGCTTTGTCGAGGAGGAAGTAAATCGCGTAGCTCACGGCCAAACCGATTATTACCGAAATCAGCCCGTATGCGATGTCTCCGAGGAGTCCCATTATTTACCTACTTCAATCCCTTGGCGGCGAATGCCACCCTTTGTAACTTTAGTTTTCAAAGAGCGCTGGCGGAGTTTCCACTCCGCCAGCGCCCCCTTTGAAACTATCGACGACTTAGTACTGTGCGTCGATTCGTGCTGCAGCGTCAGCCCATGAAATGTCGCCTGCGACCCATTCGGATCCGGCCTTCCAGAACTCGCTGTTTACTACCTTGGACATCTGGTCCGAACCGTCGAAGCCGAAGGCTTCAGCAGCAGCCATAGCTGCACCGATCTTCTGAGCAATCGCGGTTGGGTACAGGGTGGTGTCGAAGGTCTTGTGTGGGGAGATGAAGCCACCAGCGGCAGCCATCTTCTTACCGACCTGGTCCGAGAGGATGAACTCTAGAACCTTTGCGACGTCTGCGTCGTTGGTGAAGGCAGCAGCTAGGTCGCCACCACCGATTACACCAGCAGTTGCACCCTCAGGAGCAGGTAGAGGGAATACGTCGGCGCGGGTGTAGTCACCAGCAGCGATTTCCTTCTTGATTGCTTCTGGGAAGAAGTCCTGGATGAACGATCCCTGACGGAGCATGAAGCACTGACCCTTGGCCTTGCCACCGGTCTCGAATAGAGGAGCGGTGTTGCCGAAGTTGTCGGTAGCCATCGAAGCGCCGCCACCGTTGACCTGGCCCTCGTCTAGAAGACGTGCCTGGACTGCGTCAGCAGCTGCGGTAACCTCTGGCGAAGCGAAGTCTAGGTCGCCTGCGATCCACTGGTTGTACTTCTCTACACCGTTAAGGTCTAGAACGTACTGCTCGATCCAGTCGGTGATTGGCCAACCGGTTGCGTCGCCCGACTCGATACCTGCACACCATGGGTAGCCCGAACCATCTGCGATGATCTGCTCTTCAAGTGCCTTTAGCTCTGCGTCGGTCTCAGGAACGGTGTAACCAGCGTTCGCGAAAGCCTCTGGGTTGTAGAAAACAAGAGTCTTCATGTTTGCCGATACAGGCAGACCGTAAACCTTGCCGTCTACTTCAGCTAGGGTGTCCCAGCCTGGGATAAGGGTCGACTTTGGACCCTCTAGGTCAATGATGTCGCCTAGTGGAACTAGGTTCTCAGCAGCGTCCTTCAGACCGCCTGGCTGTGGCCATAGAGCGATGTCTGGGGTGTCACCCGACTTGATCTTGACTGCGATGTCCTGGTCGAAGCTGGCTAGCGAGGTAAAGGTGATCTCTAGTCCGTTTGCTTCACCGAAGGCGGTTAGCTCTTCCTGGAATGCCGCGGCCTGGGCCTCGCCGTATCCACCGAAGATGGTAACTTTTCCGTCACCAGCTGGAGCAGAAGCCGCACAGCCAGTCAGGGAAAGTGACGCTACAGCTGCAGTAGCAGCGATAGCTAGAAAACGCTTTGCTTTCATTGTTGTCCTTTCGTGGTACGCCCAAGCAATTGCAATGAGCGCGCACTTGAAAGACTAGCCACTATGAAAGAAACAAAACGCTCATTTTGATAACAATTTGAAAACGCTTGCAGTTTTGCAAATTAGCGAGGAATGAGCCCGAATTGTTCGTTCGCGGTAACGGGGATCGGATCGCTAAGGGCGCCAACAAATTCGCCGTTCACCATGTTTTCGAAGCCAATCAAATTCCAGCCCCCGTCGATTCCCTGCACCAAACGAGCGGCATAAACCGGATTCGCTAGGAAGGGTTGAGCTTTCGAAAAGTCGATCTCGGTCAGCTCCTCGTTGACCACTAGCGAATAGGTGGCGTCTTGCTGCCCCATGGCCCGCTGACGACTTTCGGATAACTCCCTCCAGCCGCAGCAGAACAGCAGAATCGGCACGCCGTCAACGATCTCGAACTGAAATACCTCCTGCTGGCCAAAGTCTGCTCCGGGCTCAGAGAGCGGCGGCTGCACCTGCCAATCGCGCAGGTCGCTCGAGGTCGCGTGGCCAACTACTCCCCTGGTTTTTGGGGCACCGTGATTAGCGCGAGCTGTCACAAGCATGTGCCAGGTCTCACCGCGCTTGAAAACCCACGGGTCACGCCAAGCTTGGTCGTGCCAGATAGTTTTGTCCAGAGTTTCGTACCAAGTGGGGTCGGCCTTGACCAGAGCTTGATTCGACACCTTTTCCCAGATGATCAAGTCATCAGAAGTTGCTGCACCGACGGTTTGAATATCCCCGCCATCTTCACGACTCGTTCCGGTGTAAAACATCCACCACTTACCGTCGTCTCCTCTGACCACCGAGCCGGTCCAGGTTGTCCACGAATCGAAAGCCGGAGATTCGCTCACAATTAGCGCGTCCTGCAGGACAGTCCAGTTAGTCAGGTCGGTCGAGATTGCATGTCCCACAATCGGGTGACGGTGCCTGCGGTTTGGGTCGCCAAGTGCGCGTGACGCACTCAGATAGAAAGCGTGATACTTCTCGCCATCAAAGACGAACCACGAGTCCCAAATCCACTTGTCCACAAGCTTGAGCAAGACAACCTCCTGTAACCTAAGACTTAACCCTAAGCCCCTATAGCTCAGGGGATAGAGCGTCGCTCTCCGGAGGCGAAAGCGCAGGTTCGAATCCTGCTAGGGGCGCATGTTCGGAATAGAGTGGCTCAACCCAGAGACGATCACAGCCCTGGGAACCGTTGGCCTTTTCATAACCTGTGCCATCGTGTTCGCCGAAACCGGCTTGCTCTTCGGCTTCTTCCTGCCGGGTGACTCTCTGCTATTTCTTGTGGGCCTTGCGATTTCTACCGGTGTCATCGATGTGCCCGCAGGTATAGCCTGCGCGATGATCTCGGTCAGCGCATTCGCGGGTGATCAAACCGGCTATTGGATCGGTCGAAAGGTCGGTCCAGCGGTTTTCAACCGACCTAACTCGAGGCTCTTCAACTCAAAAAACGTTGACCGAGCACACGCCTTCTTCGAACGCTACGGCTCGAAAGCTGTGATCCTGGCTCACTTCGTGCCGATCATGCGAACCTTTATTCCGATTTCAGCTGGCGTCGCCAAGATGTCATGGCGCAAGTACACGACCTACAACGTATTCGCTGTGTTGGTTTGGGGTGCGGGTGTAACCCTGCTCGGTTTCTTCCTAGGCAGCATCCCGTTCGTCCGCGAACACGTCGCTTACGTGACTCTCGCGTTTATCGTGATCTCGTTTATCCCGATTGGACTAGAGGTCCTGAAGGTCCTTAGACACAAGAAAGCCAGCTAACTGAGCTAGAGCCTGGGCCCTGTGGCTGAACGCGTTCTTGACCTCTGGTTCAAGCTCTGCTGCGGTTAGTTCAAAACCTTCTGGAATGAAAACCGGGTCGTACCCGTGACCGTTTGTTCCGCGCTCTTCGGTAGCGACAGAACCAGTCCAAATACCCGTGAATGACGCTTCGCCGTTTGGGCCCACCAACGCGATGGTGCAGATAAACGCCGCGGCGCGATTTTCGGGTGCGATGTCTTTAAGTTGAGCGAGCAAGAGCTGACGATTCGCAACGTTGTCGCGAGTCCCAGACCAGTTGGCGGTGAAGATTCCTGGCGAGCCTCCGAGGATCTCGACGGCGATACCCGAATCATCGGCGATGCTTGGCAAGCCGGTGTGTTCAAATGCAGCTCGCGCTTTTATGAATGCGTTCTCGAGAAATGAGGTGCCATCTTCAACGGGTTCGGGGCCGTCGTATCCGACAACTTCCAACTCCGGCAGGCTTTGCGCAAGAATGGCCCTCGCCTCATCGATTTTGCCCTGGTTATGGGTAGCTAGGACGAGCATCACTTGAGTGACTCGGCCTGAATCTCGCGCAACTCGGCGGTGCCCTTTAGCGCTAGATCTAGCAGTGCGTTCAACTCCTCGCGTTTAAATGGCGCGCCTTCCGCGGTGCCCTGAACCTCGACAAAGTGCCCGGCGCCCGTGACCACAACGTTCATGTCGGTCTCGGCTCGGACATCCTCGGTGTAAGCGAGGTCGAGAAATGGTACGCCGTCAATGATGCCGACCGAAATTGCCGAAACGGAATCCTTCAGTGGCTGGGAGCGCTGAGGAATGAAGCCTTGAGCCTTACCCCACTCGATCGCATCGGCGAGCGCTACATAAGCGCCCGTGATGGCAGCCGTTCGGGTTCCGCCGTCGGCCTGCAGCACGTCACAGTCAATCACGATGGTGTTTTCGCCGAGTCCCTTCACATCGACAACCGCGCGTAGGCTTCGGCCGATTAGCCGTGAAATCTCATGGGTGCGTCCACCCTGCTTGCCTTTCACAGACTCGCGGTCGCTGCGGGTGTGGGTTGCTCTAGGAAGCATCGAGTACTCGGCGGTGACCCAACCTTCGCCGGTTCCTACCTTCCAGCGAGGAACGCCAGAGGTGAAAGATGCGGTGCAGAGAACCTTGGTGGAACCGAAGGAGATAAGAGCGCTTCCCTCGGCGTGTTCGCTCCAACCTCGCTCGATGACGATGGGGCGAAGTTGATCGGCGGTGCGACCGTCTGCTCTGGACATGGTTCTCCTTTTGTTAGAGGCTCTCGACCGAGTTAACCTCGGGGCCGAGAAAACGACGAGCCAAGCGCTCGAATGATTCGGTTTCGCCGGTGGCCTGGAATCGGTATGACGGCTTACTCGATTCGGTTCTGAGTAGGTCGTGCGCCACCAGCGTGCGGTAAACATCTTTGGCGGTCTCTTCGGCACTGGAAACCAAGGTGACCTGCTCACCCATCACGTAAGAAATTGCACCGGTCAAAAGTGGGTAGTGGGTGCAGCCGAGAACGAGGGTGTCAACGCCGGCTGCGCGAATTGGAGCTAGGTATTCCTCGGCTACTTTGAGCAGCTCTGGCCCCGATGTGACGCCTCGTTCGATAAAATCAACAAACTGCGGACACGCTGCAGAAGTGAGCTGGACGTCCACGGCGGCAGCGAATGCGTCCTCGTAGGCTCGCGAAGTGATTGTCGCGTTCGTGCCAATCACTCCCACCTTGTGGTTGCGAGTCGAGGCAACCGCTCTGCGGGCGGCCGGCTGAATGACCTCAACCACGGGAATCCCCCGTCCAGCGGTGTAACGCTCACGGGCATCTCGCAGGACAGCTGCCGATGCGGAGTTGCAAGCAATAACTAGCAACTTGACGCCCTCGTCGACGAGTTTGTCCATCACCGCGATTGCTAGGTCGCGAACCTCTTGAATCGACTTCGGGCCGTAGGGGCTGTTCGCTGTGTCGCCGACGTAGATGATGCTTTCGTTGGGCAGTTGATCAATGACGGCGCGAGCCACGGTGAGCCCACCGACTCCCGAGTCAAAAATGCCTATTGGTGCATCGTTCACGGGGTTCAGTTTATTCGTCGCCGTCTTGAGGCTCGCGAAGGCCGTCGTAAATCTCTTGGCATTCGGGGCAGACCGGGAACTTCTTAGGGTCACGATTCGGAACCCAGACCTTGCCGCAGAGTGCAACCACAGGCGTACCCATCACGGCCGACTCGACGATTTTCTCTTTGCGCACATAGTGCGAATACCGCTCGTGGTCGCCCGGCTCGACGGACTCGACAACTTCTTCTTCCAGGAGCGATCCAGGTTGTTCGTTCACTTGGCAGCCTTACGCACGGCGTCGGCAACTTTCGCGGTTACATCCGGGTGGAACACGCTCGGCACAATGTAACTGGCGTTTAACTCGCTCGGTTCCACGCAGGACGCAAGTGCGGTGGCTGCCGCGAGAAGCATCTTCTCGGTGATCTCGTGGGCTCCGGCGTCCAGCAACCCGCGGAAGAATCCCGGGAATGCGAGCACGTTGTTGATCTGGTTCGGGAAGTCGCTGCGACCGGTTGCTACAACGGCCGCGTGCAGGGCGGCTAGCGATGGCTCGATTTCGGGGTTTGGGTTAGCCAGCGCAAAGACAATCGAACCTGGAGCCATTTTGGCGATGTCATGCTCGTCGAGAAGATTTGCCGCAGAGACGCCGATGAAGATGTCGGCCCCGACGATTGCTTCTTTCAAGGTGCCCGAGAAACCTTCAGCGTTGGTGTGTTCCGCCACCCACTCGAGTGTGCTGCCCGAGGCGATGTCCTCGCGACCACGAACGACAACTCCGCGCTGGTCGGCGACGGTAGCGTGCTTGATTCCGGCAGCGAAAAGAAGCTTGAGAACCGCGGTTCCGGCTGCACCGGCACCAGACATCACGAGCTTGACTTCGCCGATGTCCTTGCCAACAACCTTTAGGGCATTGCGAAGGGCTGCGACAACGACGATTGCGGTGCCGTGCTGATCATCGTGGAAAACCGGGATGTCGAGCTCCTGACGCAATCTAGCTTCAATTTCGAAGCAACGCGGAGCCGAGATGTCTTCGAGGTTGATGCCGGCGAAGCCAGGTGCGATTGCTTTAACGGTGCGAACGATTTCGTCGGTGTCTTGGGTGTCTAGGCAAATCGGGAACGCGTCGATTTCGGCGAAGCGTTTGAACAGGGCAGCCTTACCCTCCATAACCGGCATCGCGGCAAGAGGTCCGATGTTTCCGAGGCCGAGCACGGCGGATCCGTCGGTTACAACAGCAATTGTGTTGCGCTTGATAGTTAGGCGACGTGCGTCACTAGGGTCCTTGACGATCGCCTCGCAGATTCGCGCCACACCCGGGGTGTAGATGAGCGAAAGGTCGTCGCGGTTTCGGATCGGCAGTTTGGACTCGATCGTCAACTTGCCGCCGAGGTGAGCGAGGAAGGTGCGGTCTGAGACTTTACCTACTACTACCCCATCGATCTTCTTCAGGCGATCGACGATCTCTTCGGCGTGCTCAGAGTTACGAGTCGCGCAGGTGAGGTCAACTCGGACCCTGTCTGCATCGGAATGGTTTACGTCCAGAGCGGTAACTAAACCGCCCGAAGCCTCGATTGCACTGGTTAGCTCGCTGACCGTGGTCGGCTTTGCCGGCGCCTCGAGGCGCATGGTAATTGAATACTGAACCGAAGGCGCCGTTGACATGGTTTTAGTCTGCCAGAGATGCGACTACTTTGCGTCAGCGGCGTCCCCGAGAGTCACGGTCATGCTCAGGGTTTGCCCGTCGCGAATGTAAACCACGCGAGCCTTCGAGTTTGCTGGTTCGAGGCGAACGGCAGCGGTTAGCTCAGAAGCAGAAGCGATGGTTTCGCCGTTGAACTCGATGATCACGTCGCCGACCTTGAAGCCAGCTTTCATAGCGGCTCCACCCGGAGTCAGTTGCTCAATCTTCGCGCCCTGTGAAAAGGCACCAGCCTTTTCGGCGCCGGCGTCGCTGACGAGAGCGCCGAGCAGCGCGTGGCTTGCCGAGCCCTTCTCGATTAGTTCTGCCGAAATCCGCTTGGCAACGTTCGACGGAATCGAGAAGCCAACGCCGATGCTTCCGGACTGACCACCGGCCGCCGATGAGCCAGCAGTTGCGATCGCAACGTTAATGCCGATGAGTTGGCCCTTCGAGTTCAGCAGAGCACCACCCGAGTTACCAGGATTGATGGCAGCATCGGTCTGGAGCACGCGAAGGTTTACCGGCGCTGCACCTTGACCAGTCCAAAGTTGGAGACTTCCGTCTGGAACCTCAGACGAAGCAACCTGGATTGTTCGGTTCAGAGCCGAGATGATTCCGGTGGTTACCGTTTCTTCCAGACCTAGCGGAGCTCCGATAGCGACAACCGAGTCACCGACATTCACTTTGTCGGAGTCGGCGAATTCAACCGGAGTGAAGGTCCCGGTGGCCTTGATCACGGCTAGGTCGTTGGTCGGGTCAAGTCCGACGATTTTGGCATTGAAAACTTTGCCGTCGTTGGTTTTTACCTGAATAGAGACGTCGCTGGTTTCGCCGTCGAGGGTGACAACGTGCGAGTTGGTAAGGATGTAGCCGTCCTTCGAGAGAACCACGCCGCTACCGCTACCCCCGGAGTTGGACGAACCCACAGAAACAGTGACGACCGAAGGTAGCCCCTTGGCAGCGACGCCGGTAACCCAGTTGACCGACTCGACGTTGTTGATAACCACCGTTTGAGATGAACCGAGGACGCTAAGGCCAGCGGCGGTGCCGCTTCCGGCCAGCACGCCGGCAAGGATTGCGATTGAGACAGGAGCCCAGCTCCGCTTCTTCTTAGGTGCGACTGGCGCGGCAGGCGGCTGGTAGTTGAACATGAACTGACGGTTCTGGTTATCAGCGGACACGTTAGACCTTTCGGGTTTCTCAAAAACGAGAACCCGTCTAGTTTAAGTTTTCATCCTGTGAGGTTGCTGAGAATCAGCAGCCCAATCGCTTGGAGGCGATGCAGTTGCTGCCAACAAGAAACGGGGCACCGGGTGGCGGTTTGGGGAGTGTGCGAGAAACCACGAATTTCAGTTGATTGGTGTAGATCGTGATGGGCCGAGGATCGGCAAACCAGTTGGTAGTTCCAACAAACCTAAACGTAACCCTGTACCGAACGGCAGCTTGGACCCTAAATGTGCCCGTGGATCGAAAAGAGTGAAGTGCTGTTGCCGCTCGAGCTAAGCGGCCGTCACCAAAGTTCCAGGTGACCTGATCCGGCGTGAACCGAACCACCGTCTCCCTGCCGATCAGCCGCCCCGAACGCTGGTGAATGACCGCGGTGGTGCCGACGTCAAACGCCTGCCCGGGCAGCAAGAACTTGTCGTGGTGCGTGTAGGCAATCGGCCCCTCAGGCGTAACCACAAGGAACCGCGGCTTAGGATTTGCCGGAGTTGTCTTGGGTGACGGCTTACTAATCACGGGCTTGGACGTTGATTTGGGCCACCAGTACTCGGCGCAAATTCGAACCTCTCTGCCCGAAACATATGACCCGAAGTGGAGTCGATCCTGCGAACCCCGATTGTCGCAACTCATGGCCTTTGCGCTCGGCTGGGTGAAACCGCCAAAGATCAGGGCGAGGCAAAGAATGGCACCGAAACGTTTCATGCCAGAAAACTAATTGGCGGTGTTCGCGGGCGAGAAAGTTGTCCACAGTTAAGCAGAAAACCGGCCTCCGAAGAGACCGGTTTTCTAATTGGTTGCGGAGGCAGGATTTGAACCTACGACCTCCGGGTTATGAGCCCGGCGAGCTACCGAACTGCTCCACCCCGCGTCGGTAGAGACAGTTTAGCACGAAACCGCGGCTACTTACCAGACGCAGCCAAAGCAGCGGTGATAGCAGCCTGGAGCTTGGCCTCGGCCTTGCCGTATGCCGCCCAGTCACCGGCAGCCATAGCGGCCGACTTCTCTGCCATGGCAGCCTTGGCGGCGTTCAGCGCAGCGGTAAGCGCGGCATTCGAACCAGGGGTAACCGGCTCGGAAGGATCTACCGGCTCCGGGTTGGCTCCGCTCGAACCACCGAACAGCGAGGTCAGCGCCCCATCGAGGGTGTCTTCGAAGGCGATCTTGTCACCAAAAGCGACGAGGACCTTCTTGAGCAACGGGAACGAAGTTTCACCAGTGGACTTAATGTAAACCGGCTGAACGTAGAGCAGACCGCCACCGACAGGTAGCGTCAGCAAGTTTCCGTTCAGCACCTTGGTCGAACCCTGGCTCAGCAGGTTGAGCAGGCGCGAAACCTCGGGGTCAACACTGAACGAGTTCTGCACCTGACCTGGGCCCGGAACTACCGAGTCATTCGGCAGAGCCAGCAGTCTCAACTTGCCGTAGCTAGAGGCCTTGCTGCCCGCCTGCTTGCCGGCATCGGAGTCAACCATCAGGTAACCGGTGAGTACGTTGCGGCTCGAGTCGCCTGTCGATCTCGGGATGAAGGTTGAGTACAGCGAGAAGCTCGGGCTGCTCTGACCAGGCGCCTGCATGGTCATGTAGTACGGGGGCTGGTGTGCGGTGATGTTGGAACCAACGGTTGGGTCGTTTGGTACCATCCACGCGTCCTGCTGCGAGTAGAACGAGCCCGGGTCGGTCACGTGGTACTGACCCAAAACCTGTCGCTGAATCTTGAACAGGTCTGAAGGGTAGCGAACGTGGCTGATCAGGTCGGCCGACATCTTTGCCATCGGCAAGATTGTCTGCGGGAACACCTTCTGCCAGGACTTCAGGATCGGGTCTTTGTCGTCCCAGGCGTAAAGCTTCACGCTGCCGTCGTATGCGTCAACGGTTGCCTTAACCGAGTTTCGGATGTAGTTGATGTTCGGGCCGTACGCGGTTCCGTTCGAGTCCGAAATCGCGTCGCCGATGTTTTCGGCGCGAGAGTACGGGTACTTGTTCGAAGTGGTGTAACCATCGACGATCCAGAGGACGCGTCCATCGACAATCGCTGGATACGGATCGGTGTCGAGGGTCAGGTACGGAGCAACTGCGGCGACGCGTTCGGCCGGGTCGCGGTTGTAAAGAATCTGCGATTCGTTGGTGATCGAGTCGCTGAGCAGGATCTGCTCGCTACCGAACTTAATCGCGTAAGCCAGACGGGTGTACAGGTTGTCCAGCTTCGGACCACCGTTGCCGGTGAAGGTCGTGTAAGTCTGCTCTGCGCCGTCTTCACCACCCGGGTAGTCAAGCTCCTTGGCCGGAGCGCCCTTAGGTGCGCCAACGATCGAGTAGAGCGGGGACTCTTCACCGAAGTAAATGCGCGGCTCGTAGTCGCCAAGCAGGCCACTAGATGGGATGCCCGACTGGAGGAACTTCGGTTGACCATCTGAGGTGCGCTGGTTACCGTAAGCGGCAACAACGCCGTAACCGTGGGTGTAGACCAAAGTGTTGTTGAACCAGGACTGCGAAGAACCCAGACCGCTCTGGTTTAGTTCGCGAACCGCGAGAACGGTGTCTTGGGTCTTGCCGTTGATCTGGTAGCGGTCAACGTCCAGCTGGTTGATGAAACCGTAGTACTGGCGATACTGCTCGAGCTGTCGGAATGACTCGCTAACCAGCGCCGGGTCGATGATGCGGATGTTTGCGGTCGTTTCGGCGTCCTTGCGGAGGTCGCTGGCGGTCGCGGTGGTCTTGGCGTTGTAGTCGATTGTTTCGACACCGTCTAGACCGTAGGCGATACGGGTTGCATCGATGTTGCGCTTGATGAACTCCGCTTCGAGGGTTCGCTCATTCGGGACGACCTGGAAGCTCTGAACGAGCCAAGGGTAAGCGCCCTGGAGTAGCAGGCCAGAAACGATCATCAGCGAGGTGCCGATGATCGGTAGACGCCAACGGCCGATGAAGGCCGTGATGACGAACAGCACTGCAACCGCAAGAGCGATGAGTGCCATGATCTGGAGGCCGGGGATCGCGGCGTTGACGTCGCTGTAGGTGGCTCCAGTGAACAGCCCCGAAGAGCTCGTCATGGTCTGGTACTGGTCGAGCCAAACGCTAGCGCCTTCGGCGACGAAGAAAAGTGCGAGGTTGATGCCAACCTGGACCTGCGCGCCCTTGGTGACGGTTGACTTGCGACCATTGAACTTGATCGCACCGTTGTAGAGGTGAACCAATAGGACAAGTGCGCTGTTTAGGCCGAAGATCGCGGCCGCGAACGAAACCATTGCCGAAAGGAACGGAAGCACGAATAGGTAGAAGCCGGTGTCCATGCCGAACTGCGGGTCAAGGTCGCCGGTCATCGTTGGGTTCATGAACAGAACGGCTTCCTGCCAGTTTGGTGCGGCAACAATACCGGCACCCAAACCTAGGACGATTGGAATAACTGTGAGCAGAACCTTGCGTCCCTTCTCGAGCACCTCGCGGTACTGAGCGAACGGGTCGTTACCCTCGAGCCGAAGGTACAGCGGACGCACACGATTTGTAATGTAAAGGTTCACGCCGGTCATCAGAGCGACAATGCCGAACGCCGCTGCAAACAGCCCTGTCTGCGACCAAATCTGGGTGAAGAAGACCGAAGAGAAGCCAAGCTGCTTGTACCAGAGAGTGTCGGTGAAGAACCCGGTTGAAGCCACGAGAGCAACACCAAGTAGAACAACGATCAGAACCGCCAGACGAGCTGGGCTAGCGTTCTTGGATTTCTTGGCCATTGATTCCCTTTACTTTGAACAGGTGGCAAAGCCACTTAGATTGCTGCCGGTTTGTATTGCCTTCAACAACTCAACCGCTTGGTTGAGCCGCTCGATTCGATAAACCTTCAAACCTTCTGGAGTGTTCCCAACCGTCTCACTGCAGTTCTCGGCTGGAGCTAAGAAAACGTCTGCACCGATGTTTTTGGCGGCGTACATTTTCTGGACGATGCCACCGATTGGCCCGACCTTACCGGTAGGAGAAATGGTTCCGGTGCCAGCAATTGTCTGGCCGTTAGTCATAGCTCCAGGGGTTAGCTTGTCGATGATTCCTAGCGCGAACATGCTGCCGGCACTTGGCCCGCCGACGTCGCCTAAGTCGACCTCGATCTTGAATGGGAACGTGTAACGGTAGGTAACAAACACGCCCAGGTAGTACTCACCATTCACCTTGGCAGGCGTCACTTCGACGACGCTGGATTCGCCTTTGCGGGTGATACCCACCTTGATTGGGTCGCCACCGTCCCAGGCCTTGACGCGCTTGCGCAGAAGGTCGTTGTCGGCAACCTTTTCGCCATTGACCGAATCGATGAAGTCGCCGGGCTTCAAGATTCCCATCGCGGCAGAGTCTTCGAACATCGCTTCGATGTAAACCCTCGAGACGTAGTCGATGCCTAGATAGGTGAGCGCTGCCGCCTGCGCATCTTGCTGGGAACCGCGCATCAGGGCGGCGTCCTCGGCCTGGATCTGCTTGGTGCCGACTCCAGCCGGGTAGGCCTCCTCCATCGGAACAACCGACTTGCTCGGGTCGAGGTAGGCCATGAGAACGGTCATCCAAGAGAGCTGGTTTTCGGGGTTACCCAAAAGTGAAACGGTTAGAGCGTTGATTTCGCCAGTGGTCGGGTAGGTTTTGACATCGTCGAAAGTCAGGACGGCTTTGCCATCGGTTTTGCCTAGGACATCGAACGTTGGGCCAGGCACTTCCACCACGTAAGGCGCTCTAGCGAGATTCAAACCAATGAATGCCAGCAGGACTAGAACGAGTGAAACTCGACCCAAGATTCGCTTCAAAGAGCACACCTAACTGTTGGCTTGCTTTAAGCCTAAGCCACGCTTAGGGCGAACAAAGCAGACACCGAGACAGACGCCGAATACTCTATGACTGTGAGCGAAGAGAACTTTGACCCCGAGGCTTTAGCCGAGTTTCTGCGTCAACTTTTGTCGCAGCAGGAGGGGTTGAATCCCGAACAACTAGCGGCTGCGGCTGGCCTAGCCAACGACCCGGCAGCCCTGGCTGATCTGATGCGCCAACTGCAGTTTGCGCTTGCTCAATCGCAGCATGAAATCGTTGGCGGAGTGAACTGGAAACTTGCCACTGAGCAGGCGAGAAAATTCGCGAGCGAGGGTGGCTTCTCGGTCAACGACCAAGAGCGCCAGGCAATCGGGAGCGCCGTGCAGATCAGTGAGCTTTGGCTAGACGAAGCGACTACGCTCCCCCAGCTCACCACCACCCCGAAGTTGATAACTCGCGAGCTCTGGGTCGCCGACGCCCTGCCACTTTTCCAAGAATTGAGCCAGCCCGTGGCATCGCGCATGGCAGACGCGCTCACCGAAAACCTCGAGCAGAACATGCCGGAGGAACTCGCTGGAATGATCTCCGGAGCTGGTGGCATGTTGCGTGCCGCCGGCGGAACCATGTTTGCCATGCAGCTCGGCCAAACACTCGGTCGCCTTTCGCGCGAGGTGCTCACCGGTGGCGATCTCGGCCTGCCGTTCTTCACAGAGCAGCGAGCTGTTTTTGTTCCCCAGAACATCACCGAGTACGCGAAACAGCTTGACCTGCCGCAAGACCAACTGCTGATTTTCTTGGCGGTTCGCGAACTCGCTCACGCCAGGCTCTTCAAGCAGAGCAAGTGGCTACGCGACAGCGTGGTCAATCAGATTGCAAACTACGCCTCAGGCATTTCCATCGACACCGAACGAATGAGCGAACTTGCCGAGGGTCTGGATCTGAACGACCAGGAACGACTTCGTGAGGCGTTGAGCAACGGCGAACTGCTAGCCGAACGCACCGACGAGCAGCAGCGAGCTCTCGAGAGCCTAGAAACCACCCTCGCACTGATCGAGGGTTGGGTCGAGGCTGTCAGCGATGAGGCTTGTAAGCGACTCCCTCAGGCGAATGCTCTTGGGGAGCTCCAACGTCGCCGCCGAGCGACTTCGAGCCCGGCCCAATCTACCTTTGCAACCCTGGTCGGCTTGGACTTGCGACCCAAGCGCATTCGCGAGGCGGCGGCAATGTGGCGCCAGGTGACAGAGGCGGTGGGCATTCAAAAGCGCGACGCTCTTTGGAACCACCCGGACCTGCTACCGACAGCAGAAGACATCGATAACCCATCAGCCCTGATTGTCAAACTGCGCGACACAAACGATGACGCAATGGACCAAGCTCTTCGCGACCTTCTCGGGTAGGCCTGTGGAAACTCTGCCAACCGGCGTTATTGAGTTGGCAAAATACAGCGATGACCACTCGCATCAACCCCTCAAAGCTGCTGCTCTGGCGCAACCCTAAAGACCTGCAAATCGGGCTTACGGACCCGCTGATTCTCGAAAACGTAACCGCCGAACAGGAGCGACTACTTGCCTTGTTTGAACGCGGAGTGGCCGATGACGCACTTGAGCCCGAAGCTAAGTCTTTGGCAGAGCGCCTCGCACCTGCACTTTTGGACTTTCGGCAAGTTCGCAAACCAAGGCTTTCGGCCGATTACGTGCGAAGTGCATTCGCCGAGCTAATCCGCGCAAGTTACAGCACCGGACGAGATGGAGTCTCGGTCCTTGAAGAACGAGCCAAAACGAGCATTCACATCGACTCGCTGGGTCAAGGCGGCGCACTGATTGCGCTTGGACTGGCCGCCGCGGGAATCGGACGGATTCTCACCTCGGATCGCGAGCGAGTAACCGCACAGGACACTGGGCCGCTCGGCTACAACTCGTCCGTTGTCGGTGCTCCACGGCTAAAGGCTTTGGATGAGCTGTTGCGCTCTAAGCCCGGCACAACCGAGCTGTTGGATCTTGAACTACTCACTCCTGCGAAAGCTAGGCACGCCTTGCGGGTCATCACAACGCAAAACGCTATGGCTCCGTCTCGCTATCGAGCGCTCCTCGCGAACCGCCAACCGCACGTCGCAGTGTTTTTTGGTTCCGAGGAGATTTCGGTCAGTCCTCGAATCACCGGCTCACCTTGCCTCGGTTGCCTGGATCTCTGGAGGACCGACGCAGACTCAAATTGGCCTACCTTGGCAGCCCAACTCATTGGTCGAAACGACTACCTAGAGGATGCCCAAAGTTGCCTATTTGCGGCTGCGATGGTTACTGGAGAACTTCTGCGAGCAATCGATTCGCCCGGGCGTGAAAGCGACTTCGTCGGGCACAGGCTAAAGCTGGCTTCGGGAAGAGTTGAGGAGTGGAGTTGGCAGGCTCACGAAGCTTGCGACTGTGCGGCCTGAAGCAGGCTGAAGAATCTCGACGGCTGGGTTGGTTTGTTCCAACTGAGCCACAGCGACTCTTTGGCGCGGGTGATAGCAACGTAGAACAGGCGCTTTTCTTCGGCTAGCTCTGCCGCTGTTTTCGCGTAACTAATCGGCAAATACCCCTCACTCAGACCAATCACGAACAACTCGCTCCATTCCAGTCCTTTGGCTGCGTGGATTGTTGAGAGAGTTACGGCGCTTCGCATGGGTTCGTGCTGGGAACGAGCACGCTCATCGAGCTCGGCGGCAAAGTCGGCGAGAGTTGCACCTTCGGCCATTTCGTCGCAGATGAGCACAATCGCATTCAGCGATTCCCATTTGTCGCGAACAGCGCCGGCAACCTCTGGAGCGGCAGCCGACCAACCTAGGGAGCGCAGGATGTCGCTGACGGTTTGGAATAGCGGCTTTTCGGTGGCGATTGAAACTTCTGCGCGGATCGCCCGTATCGCCGCTTGAACTTCGGTGCGGTTGAAAAACCGCTCTCCACCCCGAACCTGAGTTTCGATACCAGCCTCGGCTAGAGCGTTTTCGAGCGCCTCAGACTGACCGTTCACCCGGTAGAGGACTGCGATGTCCTGAGGTTTTGCCCCCTCGTTAATTCGGGTGCGAATCTGCTGGGCGACAGCCTTCGCCTCTTCGGCTGGATTATCAAACCCTCGGACAACAGGAGCGCGTCCAATAGGGCCCGTTGCCTGCAACGGTTCCACTCCGGATTCCTCACGGCTGAGACGGTTGGCATAGGCGATGATTTGCCCAGTGGAACGGTAGTTGCGAGTTAGCTGGACAACGGTAGCTCCCTCGTAACGACTGGAGAAACCTCGAAGGAACTGACTCGACGCCCCGGTGAATGTGTAAATCGTCTGGTTTGGGTCGCCGACTACGCAGAGATCCGAGTGCTCACCTAGCCAGGCGTCGAGCAGAGCGTGCTGCAGCGGGCTGATGTCCTGGTACTCATCGACCGTATAAAAGCGATACTGCTGTTGCACATGTGCGAGCGCTCGAGGTTCGGCGCGCAAGAGGCCTAGCGTGAGGATCAAAACATCCTCCCAGTCGAGACGCTGCGCTTTGATCTTTGCGTCTTCGTAAGCGGTCTGCAATTCAATGTTTGCTCGCTTGCTAACCCCGGAAATAGCGGGTCTGTCGTCAAGAGCTTTCTCATAATCCTCGAGGCTGAGCATCGAATATTTGCGCCACTCGATTTCGGCTGCGAGGTCGCGGATCGTCGCCGAGTCAAAGTGGAGTTTTTGCTGCTCGGCGATCTGGGCAATCAGCTTGGCCTTTGACTCAAGAACTTTTGGCGCCGGAACCCCCGCGTACTGTGGCCAAAAGTACTCAAGCTGGCTTAGGGCAGCAGCGTGAAAAGTTCGAACTGTCACCGCTGGAATTCCAAGCGAACGAAGGCGAGCGCGAAGTTCACCAGCGGCTCGGTTTGTGTATGTCAGGGCCATCACGCGGTTCGCTGCGAAATAGCCCTTCGCGATTCCGTATGCGATTCGATGGGTTACCGTTCGAGTTTTTCCTGTGCCGGCGCCAGCCAGAATGCAAACTGGCCCCACCAGTGCGGTGGCAGCTTCGCGTTGTTCCGGGTCTAGGGCCTCTAGGAGAGCTTCGGCATTCATCGAAGCTCCGTGCCCGATTCAATGCGCTCGCCAAACCAGAGTTCGATCATCGCGCGAGAAATCGAAATGCGGTTTGGCAGCAGGATTTGGGCTGCCTCTGCAGCTAACTCTTCACGCGAGAACCATCTGAGCTTTGCAATCTCTACACCGTCTGGGCGCAGCTCGGTGGTCTTAGCCCTAGCCGCGAAACCGAGCATCAGCGAATACGGGAAAGGCCAAGCCTGACTGCCGAGGTAGTTAGGTTCGTCAACCAAGACCCCAGCCTCCTCGAACATTTCGCGAATGACGGCGGCTTCGAGGCTTTCGCCAGGCTCGACAAAACCCGCAAGTATCGACCAGCGATTTTCTTCCCACGCGCCCTGCGAACCCAAAAGGATTCGATCCTGGTCGTCGAGTATTGCGACGATGATTGCCGGGTCGGTTCGGGGGTAGTGCTCGCTGTCATCCTTAAAGCACCGCCTGACCCATCCACCTGACTCGACGAGGGTTGGGGTTCCGCAGCGTGGGCAGTGGACGTGGCTACTGTGCCAGTTCGCGATCGCTAGAGCCTGAGTGAAAATCCCTGCGTCGCGGTCACTTAGGCCAGCTCCGGTGCGTCGCAAGTTGTGCCAAAGTTCAGGATCGGCCGCTATTTCTTTAGCGCCGTTCTCGCTAAGCACTGCCAAAACAATCGGACCAACTGCGTCTCGCCCCAGGTAAACGCGGTACTGAGCGGCGGGCACTGTCTCGACGGGCAGAAGTCTTAGTTCTTGCCCTGCCAGGAGCACCGCGCCGTCGTACATGGCCAGCACGCGAGTAGCGGGATTGGCCCAAAG
>JBEBBA010000090.1:0-8829 GCA_041158585.1 Actinomycetota bacterium | reverse complement strand
GCCGCGGCTGGCGAATGGTCGCTGTTCCGCTGAGCACCTACCCGGGTTCATTGGTTGTTGCTCTGCCCACGGAAGCAAATAACGGAATTCTGGCTCAGTACCGCGCGATCGGTGCTGGATTTGGCTTCTTGCTTTTGATCGTTAGTGCCCTTTCGATTTGGATCACCATTACCTCGGCCCTTCGCCCCCTTAAGGAAGTCGAACGCACGGCTGCCGCGGTAGCCGGCGGCGACATCAGCCAGCGACTCCCAAAGCGACCCGGTAAAACCGAGGTTGCCAGAATCAACAGCGCACTCAACTCGATGCTCGACAACATCGAGGAAGCCTTTGGGCAGCGCGGACGTGCCTTGGAGCAGTTGCGCCGATTCGTCTCGGACGCCAGCCACGAACTTAGGACTCCCCTAGCGAGCGTTAGAGGCTATGCCGAGCTTTACCGGATGGGAGCGTTGACCAAGAAGAAAGACCTCGCCGACGCCATGGCTCGAATTGAGTCCGAAGCGACTCGCATGACCGACTTGGTTGAGAATCTCTTGGCCCTTGCAAGGATTGACGAACAGTCCGAAATCTCAAAGTCCGACGTAGACCTGCTACCACTCGTAAAGGAAGCCGGCAAGGACATCAGCATCAACCACGGTGGCATCAAGATTGTCGCTGTTGACTTCGGCAACCAGCCGATCTCGAGTTTCATCGCGAAGGTCGATGCCGGTTCGATGCGTCAAGTCATCATCAACCTACTTGCCAACGCCGCCCGCTTCAGCCCAAAGAGCAAGCCAATTACCGTTGCTTTTGCCCAGCAAGGCGAAACGTCGGTAATCGAAGTGCGCGATCACGGCCCCGGCATACCTGAGAACTTGCGCGATAAAGTTTTCGAGCGTTTCTACCGAGCCGACAACTCACGAAACAGAGAGACTGGCGGTTCCGGCCTCGGGCTAGCGATCGTGAAGGCTATCGTTGAGCGCCACGGAGGAACCATCAGGGTTATCGAGACCCCCGGTGGTGGAGCAACATTCAGAATCGAACTACCTTAGTTTTCCCCAGAAACTTCCCTGGCTAAGTAGCGTTAGGAATCTTGTAGTTCGCTCTACACATGACACATTTCAGCGTAGATAGCGAGCAAGTGCTCGCGGCAAACACAACCATCCAAGCGACGATCTCGAGGCTGCAAGCAGAGGTTGACTCACTGCACGCCAGTCTTCAGGGTTTGCAGGGTTCCTGGCAAGGAGCCGCAGCAACGAGTTTTCAAGAACTAGTCGGCCGCTGGCGAATCACAGCAACCACCGTGCAGCAGAACCTCAACGAGGTGAGCATTGCCTTGGCTCACGCGGCCAAGCAGTATGCCGAAATCGAACAAGCCAACACGCGACTCTTCATTTAAGTAGAAATGGGCGGAGCCAAAAGGCTCCGCCCACTCCTCTTGACTGTTTAGAAGTCCATGCCACCCTGAGGTGCAGCAGCCGGAGCGGCAGGCTCTGGCTTCTCTGCGACAACAGCTTCAGTGGTTAGGAACAATCCAGCGATCGAGGCAGCGTTCTGCAGTGCCGAACGGGTGACCTTCACCGGGTCGTTGATGCCAGCCTTCAGCATGTCAACATACTCACCGGTTGCGGCGTTTAGACCCTGACCCGCAGGAAGGCTTGCGACCTTCTCAGCAACAACGCCTGGCTCGAGGCCAGCGTTGATAGCGATCTGCTTTAGCGGAGCCGAGATAGCGACGCGAACGATGTTTGCGCCTGTTGCTTCGTCTCCGGTTAGGTTCAGCGACTCGAAGGCCTTCTTGCCTGCCTGAAGTAGCGCAACGCCACCACCGGCAACGATGCCCTCTTCGACGGCAGCCTTCGCGTTTCGAACGGCGTCCTCGATGCGGTGCTTGCGCTCCTTGAGCTCAACCTCGGTTGCAGCACCTGCCTTGATTACCGCTACACCGCCGGCTAGCTTAGCCAGACGCTCCTGCAGCTTCTCTTTGTCGTAGTCGCTGTCGCTTGCTTCGAGCTCGCGGCGAATCTGGTCAACGCGACCAGCGATAGCCGAAGCCTCGCCGGCACCCTCAACGATGGTGGTCTCGTCCTTGGTGATTACCACCTTGCGAGCGCGACCTAGCAGGTCGAGGGTTGCGGTCTCTAGGCGTAGGCCGATTTCCTCGGCAATAACCTGGCCACCGGTCAGGATCGCGATGTCCTGCAGCATTGCCTTGCGACGGTCACCGAAACCTGGAGCCTTGACGGCTACCGACTTGAAGATTCCGCGGATCTTGTTCAGGACAAGGGTGGTAAGCGCTTCGCCGTCAACGTCTTCTGCGATGAGAAGAAGTGGCTTGCCGGTCTGGATTACCTTCTCGATGATCGGAAGGAGGTCCTTCATGGCCGAAACCTTGCTGTTCACGATCAGAACGTATGCGTCCTCGAGAACGGCTTCCTGGCGCTCAGGGTCGGTAACCATGTAGCCCGAGATGTAACCCTTGTCGAAACGCATACCCTCGGTTAGCTGGAGCTCGATGCCGAAGGTGTTCGACTCTTCGACGGTTACAACACCCTCGCGACCAACACGGTCGATTGCCTCGGCGATTAGCTCACCGATTTGGGTGTCGCCGGCCGAAATCGAAGCGGTAGCAGCAATCTGCTCCTTGCCGTCAACTGGCTTAGCGTCCTTGATTAGCTGCTCGATAACGGCTGCGGTTGCCTTCTCGATGCCGCGCTTCAGGCTGATCGGGTCGGCTCCGGCTGCAACGTTGCGCAGACCTTCGCGAACCAGCGCCTGGGCTAGCACGGTAGCGGTGGTGGTTCCGTCGCCAGCGACGTCGTCGGTCTTCTTAGCGACTTCCTTGACCAGCTCTGCGCCAATGCGCTCGAACGGGTCTTCTAGTTCGATCTCCTTGGCAATCGAGACACCATCGTTTGTGATGGTAGGGGCGCCCCACTTCTTCTCGAGAACCACGTTGCGGCCGCGTGGGCCGAGGGTGACCTTTACGGTGTCGGCGAGGATGTTCAAACCGCGCTCTAGGCCACGGCGAGCTTCCTCGTTGAAAGTAATGATTTTTGCCATTTGAGGTATCTCCCAAAAAGTAGTTTTTGGCACTCAGGTCTTTAGAGTGCTAACTCTATTTTGGCACTCTAACCCCGAGAGTGCAAACAAAAAACGCCACCCCTGTGGGATGGCGTTTCTCGCAGTTAAGTCTTTACTTAGCCAACAACGCTTACGTTGTCTGCCTGTGGGCCTTTGTCGCCACTCTTAACGTCGAACTCAACGCGCTGGTTCTCTTTGAGTTCCTTGTAGCCATCGCCTGCGATAGCCGAGAAGTGCACGAATACGTCTGCACCGCCGTCCTGAGTGATGAAGCCGAAGCCCTTCTCAGAGTTGAACCACTTTACGGTTCCTGTTGCCATTACTTACTCCTGTTACCTATGTTTTCTGCTCGATCAACCGAGCATGAGCCGCATAGCAACGTGTAGTAACTATGGTCACCTAGGGAAATCCTTGGGTGGCACTACGACCTATTAGCCACGCTATCCCATTTATCAAAAAGTAAATAGTGCGTTTAGTAAATAATTCGCACCTTTATAGAGCCGTTACTTTTAGGAATTCGGACCCAAAACGACAGTTAGCGGATCAGTTTGTTCAATCGAAAGCTCGAGTTTGAAATTTCCGACCACCTTGGCGAGTTCCACCGCGGCAGCTCGGTAGTCAACATTGGAGTAGTAAATCACGCTGGCATCCACATTTTCGTCTGTGTTGGCGGCGGTGACCACGGTCCAACCGGCATCGAGGACCTTGTGTGCCACCGACCCGGCGCGCCCATCTTCGTCGGTTGAATCGAGAACGGTCACCGGCAAACTCTTGATCGGGTCGGCAGTCGAGGTGACGACCGGAACCGATCCGCTGAAGATGTTACCGCTGTCAGCCCAGGTCAAAGCAAAGAAGCCTGCACCAGCGAGGAAAGTGGCCATGGCTGTGTAGCGAACAAATTCCCGGACGCGATCGACGGCCGTGCGTCTGATTCGATGACGCCCACCGTGGTCGGGCAGTTGGTCGAATTCGTCCAACGGGAACTTTTTTGACATTAATCCTCTTAGAAGAAGGTGCTACCTAATATTAGGTCTTACGAGAGAGGGAACCCTGTGAGTTTCGAAGTAGAGAAAACCGAAGAGCAGTGGCGCGCAGAACTTAGCGAATTCGAGTATCACGTGCTTCGCGAAAAAGGAACCGAACGAGCACACACCGGCGAACTACTCAACGAGAACAGGGTGGGCACTTTCTCATGCCGCGGTTGTGGCGCTGAGCTTTTTAAGAGTGAGACAAAGTTTGACGCACACTGCGGCTGGCCAAGTTTCTACGAACCCAAGGAAGATCACGCGGTCAAGCTAATCGAGGACCGCTCTCACGGGATGATCCGCACCGAAGTCGTTTGCGCTAAGTGCGGCAGCCACCTCGGCCACGTCTTTGAGGACGCACCACAGACTCCAACCGGCGAGCGCTTCTGCATCAACTCGGTTAGCATCACTTTTAGCAGTGACGAGTAAACGAAAAGGATTCGCAAATGCCTGAAGGTAAAGAGAAGAACATCAACATCGCAAGCGGTAGCGCCGGCGGTCTTTACTTCATGGGTTTTGTTGGCGCGGCCATTTACTACGTATCGAACGCAACTGACTTTTGGGTCGGAGTTCTCGGAGTTATCAAGTCACTGGTTTGGCCAGCATTCTTGGTTTACGAGGTGCTCACCGCGCTGGGTGCCTAACAGCACAAATCTCTGAGCCGACTATGGGACTCGAACCCACAACCCCCGCTTTACAAGAGCGGTGCGCTACCAATTGCGCCAAGTCGGCAAACGTTGAACTAACAGGTAAATAATACCCGCTTGCCCGAACCGCTTTGGGTTGCCTTTTCGGCTCGCTTAGGGCGTATCCTGAACCTATAAATGTGTCGGGGGGCATGATGTCTAAGTTTTCTAAGTTTTTCCTAGCTGCACTAGCGGCAACTATCGTCGCGGTCGGGCCACTTCAGGCTAGGACGGCCTACGCTGCCGACCTTCCCGACTGCACAATCACGATGACTTCGGCGAGCGAAACCTACTCCGGCACCGAAGGCGCCGACGTGATCTGCACGGGCGGCGGCAATGACGTCATCAACGCTCTCGGTGGCGACGACATCATCATCGTTGAAGGCGGTGGCACAGTTCGCGCCAATCTCGGCCTGGGCGATGACGAGTTTTACGGTGGGGTTGGGCTGACCGAATACCACGCGGTCGTTTTTGGTGGCGAAGGTGACGACGTAATCTACGGAACCCCCGGACCAGATGACATTTCGGCCGGTGACGGTGACGACACGGTTTACGGCGGCGAAGGCAACGACTCGATCGCCGGTGGCCACGGAAACGACAACATCGATGGCGACCGAGGCGACGACAAGCTCATGGGCGAGGCCGGCGACGACGACCTAAACGGCGGCTGGGGCGCCGACACCCTTCAGGGACTAACCGGCAACGACTCCCTTCTCGGCGGTTTTGGTAACGACAACCTTTACGGCGGCGAAGGTCTCTACGACTTCCTGCAGGGAGACACCGGCGATGACAACATCTACGGTGAGAGCGGAACCGACACTCTTCTCGGTGGCGAAGGCGACGACATCATCGCCGGTGGCGATGGCACAGATGAGCTAGAGGGCGGTTGGGGCCTAAACCTTTGCGACTACTCAAAAGGTGAAATCAAGGGCGAAACCTGTCGCTACGATGACGCTGCTCCGGCTCTAGTTTCGGCAACCTGGGATAGAGCGTCTTACGAAACAGGCGCTGGCTCGGTAACCGTTGGCCTCGATGTTCACATCACCGACGAGGTTGCGGTTCGCTTCATCAGAGTTGACTGCAACATCATGAGCGGTAACACCCTAACCATGACGAACAGCTGGTCGGGGTTCCAAAAGGATGTTTCTGCGAAGCTCACCTACACACTGCCTCAGGGGCAAAAGCCCGGTATCTACGAATGCTACGCAACCGGCTACGACCAGGTAAACAACCACTTCTGGCAGAAGATTGCCTCTTTGCAACTGACTCGTTCGGTTGGCGACTGGGACGATGAGCCACCGATGGTGATCGATGCCACTTGGAACCCGGCAAGTTACGACGTCAGTGCCTACGCGCAAACAGGCTTGCTGAACCTACACATCACCGACCGCACAGGAATCACCAACATCAGCCTGCAGTGCGATGACCTCTGGGCTTGGGCGTACAACCTCGACGTAAACATCAACAACCCTTCGCTGGCTTCGTACTCTGGAACCATCAAAGACTTCCACGGTGTGTTGAAGTTAGAGATCCCCCAGGGCCACAAGCCGGGCATCTTCCCTTGCAACATTTGGGTTTACGACAAGAAGAACAACTTCCGCTACCAGTCGGTGGACCCGCTAATCATCACCCGTGACTTCGGAACCTGGGATGAACAGGCACCTGTCGTTGAATACGGCGTTTGGAACCAGGAGAAGTTTGACGCCGGCCAAGCCGCGCAGACTGCTTTGCTGAACCTGCACATCACCGATGCAACCGGAATCAAGCACTTGTATGTGAGCTGCGGCAGCGTTGTTTACACGCCGCTTTACAACCTCAACATCGACCAGCTGCTCGCTAACCCCGCTATCGCATCGGTGCAGGGTGACCGCAAGGATCTCTACATCACCTTTGAGAACACAATTTTGCTTGGGCAATACCCAGGCAAGTATCCGTGTTACGCGTGGGGTGTTGATGACTTCAACAACAGCTTCTGGGCGAACATCGACCCGCTCACCGTTTGGCGCACCCCACCGGGCATGCCGAACGAGCCAACCGATTTTGCCTACGAGGTAACCAATGCGTCATCGGGCGTCCTAACTTGGACTCCCCCGAGCTTCCTTGGAACGCCGGCGCTCAAGGATTACGTGATTCAGTATTCGCTAAACGGCGGTGAGGCGTGGACCACCATCAAGGACGGCTACTCGACGACCCCTCGCCTTCCGATTTCGAACCTTAGGGACGACACTGACTACCGCTTCAGGATCCGTGGCGAAAACGGCGGTGGCATAGACGAGTACACCAGCAACTTCATGGAGTTGGCTTGGACTTACCTCGACATTCACACCCCGGCAGCAGTCGTGCCCGAGGCTCCGACAGACCTGGTTGTCTCAAATGTCTCAAAGTCGGGCTTCATGCTGAAGTGGACGACGCCAGCAAACGATGGCGGCGCTGACATCAGTGACTTCCGTGTCGAACTATCGCGAAACAACGGTGCGACCTGGACTTCGGCCAAGGCAGGCGAATCAACTTCACAGCAGCTGACTGTATCTGGTGCTGCACCGGGAACCACGTACCTGGTTCGCATCGCCGGAGTGAACAAGGTTGGCGTTGGCGAATACCTAACCGGTTCGGCAACAACACTGGTGAGCAACGCCAGCAAGCCACAGAACCTGCAGGTTTATTCGCAGGAGTCTGGCCGCGCTGTCCTCGCGTGGGATCTACCTGCAACTAACGGTGGAGCGGGAATCACCGACTACAAAGTTGAGGTAACCAGCGGAACCACTTGGACCACGATCAATCACGCTCCTTCTAATGCCCTGAGCTTTACGGTCACGGGCCTCGCCAAAGGTAAGACCTACAGGGTCAGAGTCACCGCGGTTACCTCTGTGGGTCTCGGCGAAGTTTCTGACGTATTGACGTTTGTGGCACAAACCACTGCACCGGCAACCCCAACCGGATTAGCAGTGAGCGGAGTTACCAAGTCAACCGCAGTCCTTAACTGGCTGACACCTGGCGACACAGGCGGATTGGCAGTGAGCGACTACGTGGTTGAACTGAGCACCGACAACGGTGGCACTTGGCTCGCAGTCCCACACACGGCTTCGAACTCGACGAAGATGACTCTGACGAAGTTGGCTGGCAACACGACCTACCTGGTCCGGGTTGCCGCGAAGAACGCCACGGGTATCGGCGAGGCGGTTTACGATAGCTTCACCACACCGAGCGGAACACCGAGCGCACCTGGCTCGCTAAGCGCCAATGTTGCGATGCCAAACCTGAATCTCAGCTGGCTTGCCCCGCTACACGAAAACGGCTCGGCAGTTACCGACTACCAAATCGAGGTTTCAAGCGATGGCGGAACCCGCTGGGTAGCAATCAACCACACCGCCTTCGTTGGCAACGGCTTCTTGGTTACCGGGTTGAAGTCGGGCACCGCGTACAAGTTCCGGGTTAGCGCGGTCAATGGTTTCGGCGCTGGGGAACTCTCAAACGTTGTCTCGGTGGTGACACCTGGTAACGCACCAACGCCGCCAACGGGACTCAAGGCAACCACCAAGACGACCACCACTGTCACTCTGTCGTGGCTAGCGGCCAAGGTTTACGGTGGATCTGCCGTTCGTGAGTACATCGTCGAATACTCCAAGAACAAGGGAACTACCTGGACGCGGGTTAGCGCTCCATCGTTCAAGAGCCTGAGCATCACGGTGAAGGGATTCAAATCGAAGACCTCCTACCTGTTTAGGGTTTCGGCAAAGAACGACGTCGGAGTCTCGGCTGCAACCAGGCCGATCGCAATAGCGACCAGATAGTCACGGCAAAAGAAAACGCCCCCGAAGTTCGGGGGCGTTTTCTTTTTGACTGTTTAGCTGCGCGGAGCCGTGGTCTGAACCCACTGCGCAAACTCTGCAGGGTTGGTCCAGTTGCCCTGGAAGTGCTGTCCGTTTAGAACGATGAACGGGGTACCGTTCACACGAAGCGTCGTACCTGGGATGTCGCGAGCGAAGACGGTGTCTTGGGTGTAGCTCAAGACGTAGTCCTGGTAGGTCGAGTTCTTGATGCAGTCGAGAACCGGGGTG
>JBEBBA010000089.1:0-16723 GCA_041158585.1 Actinomycetota bacterium | reverse complement strand
CACGATTATGAGTCGTGTGCTCTAACCACCTGAGCTACCCAGCCGCAGAGCCCCGAGACAGGATTGAACTGTCGACCCCTTCCTTACCATGGAAGTGCTCTACCACTGAGCTATCGGGGCGTTGCTGGTGCCTTCAAAAACAGGCACCAGAAGAGATTAGCACCTCTACTTGGTTGCTCGCAAACGCCAGATGTTGGCGCTCAACTTGTCGCCAGGCAGGTGCAAGGTTGCGCCGTCAGCCTTGATCGAGCCGCCGCCAAAGATGTTTTCGGCCTTGGCTAGGCCAGGCACGGCATCCTTCGGAAGCTTGATGTTTTTGTCGGCACCGCGAGTGACGCAGACCACGATGGTCTGCTTTTTGTCCTCACGAACATAGACGACTGCCTCCGGGCTCGAGTAGGTGAAACGCATCGAACCCTCGTTGAGAGCTGAGTTTTCGCGGCGAATCTTGGTGAGCTGCTGGTAGATCGGGAGCATCGAGGTGTCGTGCTTGCGCTCGTTGTTCCAAGGCAGCGGGGTGCGTGAGTTTTCGCCGTTGAAGCCGTCGAGGCCGAACTCGTCGCCGGCCCAGATCACCGGGATGCCAGGGAAGGTGAACTGCATGGCAGCACCGATCTTCTGAGCACCCTTGATGGTGAACGACTTGAAGCGCGGGATGTCGTGGGTGTCGAGCGGGTTCATGTTGTGCAGGCGCACGTGCCACGGGAACGCGGCGATGAACTGGTTGTAGCTGGTGACCAGGTCGTTGCCGTCGGCCAGGTAGTCGCCGTCCCACATCATGAAGCCGGGGTCGCCCTTGGCGTTCTTGTTGTAGAACCAGCGCCAGACCGGCTTGGTGAAGTTCGAGTAGGTCATCGCACCCTGCCAGCCGTCGCCCTGAACCTCGTAGGCGGCGTCACCGGTGTATTCACCGAGCATGATGGTGTCTGGGTTGATGTCAACCATGGTCTTGCGAATGACCTGCGAAACCTCGAGGTACATGTCTTCGTCGCGGATTCGCCCAGTCATGTTAGCGACGTCGATGCGCCAGCCGTCCATGTGGAACGGAGCTTTCAGCCACTTAGCAACGACAGACTTCGGACCCTGAATGAAGCGCTTGCGAAGCTCTTTGGACTTCCAGTTGAACTTCGGGAGGCTAGGTACGCCGAACCAGGAGTCGTACTTGGTGTTCTTCTCGCTGAAGTAGTAGAAGTCGCTCTCGGGAGCGTTTGGCTTCTTGTAAGCAGCTTTAAACCACTCGTGGCCTACTCCGGAGTGGTTGGAGGTTAGGTCGCCGATAACCTTCATGCCGCGCTTGTGAGCGGCCTTGATTAGCTCTGCGAACGCTTCGTCGCCGCCTAGTATCGGGTCAACCTCGTCGAAGGAGGACGCGTCGTAGCGGTGATTTGAGCGGCCCGGGAAGATCGGGGTCAGGTAGAGCATGTTGACGCCGAGGCTCTGCAGGTGATCGAGGTGCTCGATAACGCCCCAGAGGTCGCCGCCGAAGAACTGCTCGCTGGTGCCTGGGCCCTGGCCGATGACTTCGTCGCCCCAGTTGGCCTTGATTGCCCAGCTCGGGGTCTTGTGCTTGTCGGCCTTAGCCGAGCGAGCGAAGCGGTCGGGGAAGATTTGGTACATGATCGTCTTGCGACCCCAGTTCGGGGCGCTCGAGAACGTGTTCAGCTTCCAGTCCAGGGTGTCTGGCTGGTTTAGACGGAACAGACCCTGGGTGTTGTACCAGATGACTTCGCCGTTGCTGAGCTTGATGTAGAAGCGGTAGTTCATGCGCGGGTTGTGCATGGTGATGGTCGCTTCGTACCAAGACCACTTGCCGTCGCGCTTGACGACCTTTGCCGGTGGGGTCGGGAACGCCTCGCCGCTCTCGCTGTAGCGAACGCGAACCTCTGCGACCTTTCCGATTGCGTCGTGAATTCGAACGCGAATCTTTACTTTGTCGCCCAACACCGGCGACTGGTTCGGCACATAGAGCGCCGAACCGTCGTGGTGTGGTTGAAGTGCTAGAGGTAGTTCCAGCGACTTAGCCATTAGCCCTTGACCGCTCCACCGATGAGGCCAGAGACGATGAATCGCTGTAGCCAGAGGAACAGGATCACGATCGGGGTAGCAGCAAGAACAGCACCTGCCGAGAACATCGACCAGTCCTTAGAGAACGGGTCGGAGATGAACATCTGCAGACCAACCGCGAAGGTCATCTTGTTCGGGTCGTCGAGAACGACCGAGGCAAGAACGAAGTCGGAGGTGATACCGATGAAGCTCAGGAGAACCTGAACTGCAAGGATCGGCGAAACCAGGCGAAGGATGATTCCGAAGAAGATGCGAGCGTGGCTTGCGCCGTCGATCTTCGCTGCCTCATCGATTTCCTTTGGCACGGTGTTGAAGAAGCCGTACATCAGATAGGTTCCACCACCGAGCGAGCCACCCATGTAAACCATGATCAGACCCAGCTGGCTGTTGAGACCCAGCCACGGGAACACTCGGCCGACTTCGGAGAGGATGCCGTAGATAGCAACAAGACCGAGCAGAGCCGGGTACATCTGAACCAGGATCAGCGATAGCAGACCGCTGCGACGACCGCGGAAGCGCAGACGCGAGAACGCGAACGCGGCTAGCGCACTAAGGAACACCGAACCAACCGATGCGGCGATGGCGATAACAAGGGTGTTGAAGTACCAGAGGCCGAAAGGACGTTCTGGGTCGTTGAACAGCGCGATGTAGCTTTCCATCGAGAACGCACCGAACAGGTTGTTGGTGTCGTTGATGTCGTTGTTCGGGTAAAGCGAGGTCGAGATGATGTACAGGATCGGGAAGATCGAGTAAACCACTAGAGCCAGGCCGAGAAGGTGCTTCCAACCGGTGGTCAGAGCCCACTGCAACGGGGTGCGACGCTTCTTAGCGAATTTGTACTGAGGTTCGATTGCGGTGGTCATGTTAGTTCATTTCCTCCAGGGTCTTGGTCCGGCGGAAACTGATTAGCGACAGACCACCGATAACGATGAAGATAAGGATCGAGAAGGCGCTCGCAAGACCGTAGTCGCGACCGCTACCCGTGGAGAACGCGATCTTGTAAACGAACGTGATCAAGATATCCGTGCCACCGGCGTTGTATCCCGAGGACGTATCGTTCGGACCACCTCCCGTCAACAGATAAATCAACGTGAAGTTGTTGAAGTTGAACGCGTACGACGATATCAGGAGCGGTGCCAGCGAAACGAGCAGTAGCGGCATCTTGATGAGTCGCAGGATCTGCCACGAGGACGCTCCGTCGATAGTCGCCGATTCGGTTAGCTCGGCAGGGATTGCCTGTAGAGCACCGGTCGTGATCAAGAACATGTACGGGAAGCCGAGCCAGAGGTTCACGAGAAGAACCGCTAGTCGGGCGTAACCCTCTTGTTCGAGCCAAGGTGTGTTGTTCACACCAGCCTCACCCGAAGGTTGGCCGAGTATCACGTTGTTGATGAAGCCGTAGCGGGTGTTGAACAAACCTCGCCAGACATAGGCCGAGAGGAACGCTGGGAAGGCGTAAGGCAAGATCATGATCGAGCGGTAGATCTTCTTACCCTTCATGCGGTCGTCGTTGAAGAGCAGGGCAATACCCAGACCAACTACGAATGTGCTGAGCACTGTCGCACCAGCGAAGATGAAGGTCCAGGAAATGATCTTCAGAAGCGGTGCGCGCAAGCGCTCATCGGAGAAGATTTGCTGGAAGTTTTCGAAACCAACCTCTACACGCCAACCGATAGAGCTGGCCTTTTCGCCGTCGGCATCAGCGACTTTGTCACCATCCATGTCGAGGCGGAAGTAGCCGTCCTTGGCAGCGTAGAACATGTTGCCGTTGGAGATTTCACGGAAGTGCGGGTTGGTCCAGTCGTCGTTCGGGTTAATGAACTCGAGTCGTTCGCTGTACATCAGACCGTTCATAAGATCCTCGGCCATCAGGAACTGGTCCTTCTCGGTTGAGGTCCACACACGCATGGCGCCGAGGGCGTTGGCCTGGTCGGCGTCTAGAACGGTTGGGTCGAAGGGCTCAAATCCATCTGGCGCAACGGCTACAAAACCGGTCGGGCTACCGTCGACGCCGTCACAGGCAGCGTCACCTTCGACAGGGCGCAGTGCCTGGGTCTCGGCGTCTGCGCCACCGATGTAGGACTCGAGGTTCTTGATGGCGGTTTCACCGGTTTCAGGGTCGGTTACGCGCACTTCGTACTTGGTCGCCATCATCCAGGTCTGCTGGTCGGCGTCCTTTAGGTAGCAGACGTAGTAGCCGTAGCTCAGGTCGGAGTCAACCGATTCGACTGGCACATAGCTAGCCGACTGGATACCGGAGACGGCCATCTTGATGTCGCCGTTGTGGTCGTCTGCGTAGTTGGTGAAAGCGATGTAGGAGCTGAAGAAAAGCACGTACATCTGGAATGCAATAAGAAAGAGGACGCCGGGGGCGAGGTACTTAGCGGGTAGTCCGCCACGGCGAAGGTAAATCCAGTTGATGACTGCTGCGACGATCAATGTGACTGCGCTGGCTAGCCACATTTCTCGGAGCATCAAGGTCCATAGGACGAAGCCGACCATTGCGTCGACAATTCCGAGGGTCAGAATCGTGATGATCCAACCGCGAGTTGTGCGTGCACCGCCTTCGCTCAAGCGTTTTGCGTGCTTGCGCTGTGCGCGACTTTCGGCCATATGCCTTGCTCCCTAGGTATTTGTTTCAAGTGTTGCTGAAAATTCTTGCCCAATCCTAACAACCGGCACACGGTACGGATTTTTGGGCTAAGAATCGGGGCCTTGGTTTCCCAAGGCCCCGATTCTTTAGTTGTTAGCCTCGCGGCTGACTAGTTGTTGAGTAGTGCCCGAATGTCGGCCACCATCTTGTCCCACTCAGCTGCAGCGGTAGCCTCTACCTTTACCTTGCGGATTAGGCGAGCCTCTGCCTGGCCCCACTTCTCCCAAACCGAGTCCATTGCTGGAATGTTCGGCATTGGAACAGCGGTAGCACCTGCGTTAGCGAAACCAGCGATTACCTTGTCCTTCTTGGCAACTGCAAGAGCCTTTAGGTTTGCTGGGGTCTTCTTGTCCTTGGTGAAGAACACGGTCTGTGGGACCGAACCGGCTAGGTAGGTGAGGAGCTTGGTAGCAGCCTTCACGTCGGTGTCTGCCGACTTGGTGATGAAGAAGCCACGTACACCCATGAACTGACGACCGACGGTGTCACCCTTAGGGAACTTGTCGATTGCGAATCCGGTGCCGACCTTTAGACCGACGGTGCAGCCAGCCTTACCGCCGGTGATGTCACCGATCGACCATGGGCCAGTGATCCAGTACTTCTTCTTACCTAGGATGAAGTCACAGGCGAGGTTACCCCAGTTGCTTGGAGCACCGAAGAAAGCGGTACCCTTCGACTCGAGCCATGCAGCGAACTTCTTGCCGCCTGCGTTACCCATTCCAAGGGTGCTGGTCCAGCCTCCCGAGTTCGAGGTGAATACAGGAGCGCCGAAAGCGGTCTGTAGTGGGTAGAAGTGGTATGGGTCTCCACCGTCCGAGCCGTAACCGATCTGAAGCTCACCGTTCTTTACCTGCGATAGGGAAGTAACAGCCTTTGGAGCCTTCTTTACGTTACGTAGCCAGGCGATGTTCTCGGTCCAGGCAGGAACACCGTACTGAACACCGCTTACCTTGAAGCCGTCTAGAGCGTTCTTAGCAAGACCAGCCTTGACCGAAGCCGAAAGGTTGATCGAACGTAGAACACCAGCAGCAGCTAGGTTTCCGGTCCAGTCGTGTGGAGCAGCAGCCAGGATGTCAGGGCCGGTTCCAGCTGGAACAGCGGTCTTGACTAGGTCGCGAACCTGGCCGAAGTCCTTACCGACGATGGTGACGTCGATGTCGTTTGCAGAAGCCCATGCGTAAACGACCTTGTTTATAACAGGCTTTGAGCCGTTATCTACCCAGATCAATAGGCTTCCAGTGTTAACAGCGTTAGCAGGAGTGCTAACGGCTAGCATGGCGGCGGTTGCCAGTCCGGCAACTACACCCGCGATGCCACGGTTGCGGATCTTCATTTGTAACCTTTCAGTTGACTAGTCGATGAAGGACTTGCAATCAAGTCTCCATAATGAAACAACGCGGAGACCTCAACTAGCAACCTGAAAAGGCCATTTTTGATAACGGTCTCATCACAAATCCTGCAAGCGTTTACAAAAAAGGTTCTTTTCTGCACGATGGACTAACCTAAATCTCATGTCGAAAAACGAACTTCTCTATGTAACTAAAGACAACGCAGAGTGGTGGCGCTCAGCCGTCATCTACCAGATCTACCCTCGCTCCTTCGCCGACGGCAACGGAGACGGCATGGGAGACCTAAAGGGTGTAACCGACAGACTGGAATCGCTTGCCGAATTGGGCATCGATGCCATCTGGTTCTCCCCTTTCTTCAAGTCACCTCAAAAAGACGCCGGCTACGACGTCTCTGACTACAAAGACATCGACCCGCTGTTCGGCACCCTGGCCGACTTCGACATCATGCTTGCCAAGGCGACCAAGCTTGGCATTCGCATCATCGTTGACCTAGTGCCAAACCACTCCTCCGATCAGCACGCGCTGTTCCAGGCAGCTCTAAAGGCTGGCAAGGGTTCCCCTGAGCGCGACATGTACATGTTCCGCGACGGCAAGGGATTCCTCGGCCGCAAGGAGCCAAACAACTGGAAGTCGGTTTTCGGTGGTAACGCCTGGACCCGCATCACCGAGCCAAACGGTCGCAAGGGCCAGTGGTACCTCCACATCTTCGACTCCTCGCAGCCAGACTTCAACTGGGACAACCCGAAGGTTCTCGAATACTTCGACGGCGTCCTACGCTTCTGGCTCGACCGCGGTGTCGCGGGCTTCCGCATCGACGTCGCCCACGGCCTAAAGAAGCGCAAGGGTCTGCCAGACACCAAGGACTACTCGACCGAAATGGGTGGAGCTAAGGCCGAGGAAGACATGACCATCGAGGAACTCGAAGAGCGCAACCCGTTCTGGGGTCAGCCAGAGGTCCACGAAATCAACAAGCGCTGGCGCAAGATCCTCGACGAGTACGACGACCGCGTCATGTGTGGCGAGGCTTGGGTAATGCCACTTAACCGCATGGCCACCTGGGTTCGCCCAGACGAGTACCACCAGACCTTCAACTTCGGCTACATGTTCGCCGGTTGGACCAAGGAAGAGCAGCGCAAGAGCATCAACGAGTCGCTCGAAGCCTTCGGTAAAGTTGGCGCACCGAGCACCTGGGTGTTCTCGAACCACGACGTAATCCGTCACGTTTCGCGCTTCGGAATGGTCAACGGCGTCCCGCAGGGTGACGGCATTGGCCCGAACAGTGAGCAGCCAGACGAGGCAGTAGGTCTTCGCAAGGGACGCGCTGCCACCGCCTTCATGCTCGGCCTCCCCGGCGGCGCTTACCTATACCAGGGTGAAGAACTGGGCCTCCCGGAGCACACCACCCTCGAGGGCAAGTACCGCGAGGACCCAACCTGGTTCCGCACCAACGGCGAGCGCGTCGGTCGCGACGGTTGCCGCGTACCTATTCCATGGGAGTCGGGTGTCAACGAGTCGAACGGCTTCTCGACCAAGATCGGTAACGGCTGGCTACCTCAGCCGGAGAGCTACCGCCGCTATGCTCGGAACCTACAGGTCGGCCAGCCTGGCTCGACCCTCGAGCTCTACAAGGCTCTGCTAAAGGTTCGTAAGCAGCACAACCTCGGTGCGGGTAACTTCGCCTGGGCTCCTGAGTACGAAAACGCAAACTCGCTCGCCTACGTAAACAACGGCGTACTGGTTCTGGCCAACTTCACCGGCCACCCGGTCACCTTGCCTGCGGGTGAGATCCTGGTCACCACTCAGCACGATCTTCGTGTCGAGGGTGAACTCGAGCACGACCAGACAGTCTGGATCAAGCTCAGCTAATGGATTTGGCTTCGGGTGCCCACCACTCACCTTTCATCTCGAGTGAGTGGTGGCGCTCGGCCATCATCTACCAGATTTACCCGCGCTCATTCGCCGATTCAAACGGCGATGGCATGGGCGATCTACCCGGCATCACTTCTCGGCTCGGAGCACTGGCGTCTTTAGGGATTGACGCCATCTGGCTTTCGCCGTTCATGCGCTCCCCGCAGAAGGACGCCGGTTACGACGTATCGGATTACACCGACGTCGACCCACTGTTCGGCACTCTTGCCGACTTTGACGCCATGGTGACCAGGGCGCACGAACTCGGTTTGCGCGTCCTGGTTGACCTAGTGCCAAACCACACCTCCGACCAGCACAAGTGGTTCCAGGCCGCACTCGCCACCCCAAAGGTTTCGCCCGAACGTGCCTTTTACCACTTCAGAGAAGGTCGCGGCGAGAACGGCGAGCTACCCCCGAACAACTGGCTTTCGATGTTTGGCGGCCCAGCGTGGACGCGCATCGAAGACGGCTCGTGGTACTGCCACCTATTCGACTCGAGCCAACCAGACCTCAACTGGGAGAACCCGGCCGTTCAAGAGGCGTTCGAAGACATCCTCAGGTTTTGGCTCGACCGCGGAGTCGATGGGTTCCGCGTTGACCAACCGCATGCGATGGGCAAGGCCGAGGGCCTACCCGACCACCCAGACGTAGAACGGGCGGGTGCTGGATTCATCGAAGGTGAGCCGAGCCCGCCGATGTGGTTCCAAGAATCGGTTCACCCGATCTTCCGTCGCTGGCGGGCAATCCTCGACTCCTACCCCGGCGAGCGCGCCATGTGCGGCGAAGCCTACGTGCTGCCGCTGAGCTTCATGGCCCTCTGGGTTCGCCCAGACGAGTTTCACCAGACCTTCAACTTCCGCTACCTCGACAGCGAGTGGAAACCCGAGATCCTGTTTTCCTCGATCAACGAATCCTTCAAAGCTTTCGACGAGGTGGGAGCCCCAAGCACCTGGGTGCTCTCGAACCACGACATCATTCGCCACGCGACCCGCATGGGTGGGGTGGTAGGACGCCCAACGGCATCGGACGGCATCGGCCCGAACGACCCGCAACCGGATCGCGCGCTCGGACTAAAGCGCGCACGCGGTGCAACCCTATTCACCCTCGGACTCCCCGGCTCGACCTACCTATACCAAGGTGAAGAACTAGGCCTGCCAGAGCACACCACGATTGCCCCGGAGTTTAGGCAAGACCCAACCTTCTTTAGAACGGGTGGCAAGCGAGTTGGCCGCGATGGCTGCCGTGTGCCGCTGCCCTGGGAGTCTGGTGCCGGCTCTGCCAACGGCTTCAACCAAACGGGCAAAGCCTGGATCCCCCAACCAGAAATCTATGCCGAATACTCACGTGACCAGCAAGAAGGCATCCCTGGTTCGACACTCGAGCTTTACAAGCACGCGCTTAAACTGCGCAAAGAACTTGGCCTCGGCCACGGCTCGTTCGACTGGGTGACCGAATATACCAACGAAAACACCCTCGGCTACCTGAACAACGGCATACTCGTGATTCACAACTTCGGGCGCGAACCAATCGCACTACCCCAAGGCAACCTCATCGCATCGAGCCAATATGGCGATACTCTCGTGATTGAGGCAGACCAGACGGTTTGGCTGAACACTAAGTAGAGAGGTTGACCATGGCTCGCAAGACCTATGACACCGATCAGCAAATTTCCCGCCTGCGCAACTACAACATTGTCGCCGGATTCCTTCACCTATTTCAGGCAGTAACCTTTGGCTACTTCCTGACCCAACTACCTTTCCAGGTGGACTTCCCCGTCACCATCGACTACATGACCGGTCCGCCCGGATCATCGGCTCCACTCGAGACAGTCACGCTCTTCAACATCAACCTCGGTATCGGTGCCGTCGCGTTCCTCGGAATGTCGGCGTTTTTCCACTTCCTAATCTCTTCACCTTGGTTCTTCAAGCGCTACGCAAACGGCCTGAAGCAAAATCACAACTACTTCCGCTGGGTCGAATACTCGCTCAGCTCATCCGTCATGATCTGGCTCATCTCACAGCTCTGTGGCGTGAATGACATGGCCGCACTGTTCTCGATCTTCGCCGTCAATGCGTCGATGATCATGTTTGGTGCTCTTCAGGAGAAGTACGAAACCCCGGGAAACAAGAAGGGTCTGCCGTTCATCTTCGGTTGCATGACCGGAATCGTTCCTTGGATCATCATCGGCGTGAACACCCTCCAGCCAGGTAGCACCAGTGCTGCCGAGGTTCCTGGCTTCGTGATCGGCATCATCATCACGCTGTTCATTTTCTTCAACACCTTTGCGGTGAACCAGGTTCTCCAGTACCGCCAAATCGGCAAGTGGGCCAGCTACCTCCAAGGCGAGCGCAGCTACATCACGCTAAGCCTGCTAGCCAAGTCGGTCTTGGCTTGGCAGGTTTTCTCGGGAGCAATTGTTCCCGTGCTAACCGGCACCAACTAGTTCAAAGAGAAAAGCCCCGGCCGGTGTGGTCGGGGCTTTTCTCTTACCTATTGCTTAGACGTTCTTAGGCTTGCGTGGCCACCAGAACTTCTCGCCAGCGATGAACGCAAGAGCTGGAACAATTACGGTTCTAACGAGCAGGGTGTCGAGCAGCACACCGATGCAGACAATCACACCGATCTGGGTGAGCGCGATCAAAGGCAGAACGCCCAGAACCGCGAACACTGCTGCGAGCAGAACACCCGCGCTGGTGATCACACCACCGGTAGCCGATAGCGCCTTGATCATTCCGCCGCGAAGGCCGAGCTTCGCGCCTTCTTCCTGCGCACGGGTCACCAGGAAGATGTTGTAGTCAACACCGAGGGCAACCAGGAACAGGAACGAGAAGAGGAACACCGATAGATCGAGCGCAGGGAAGTCGAAGACGTGCTGGAACAGCAGCCAACCGGCACCCATTGACGCGAAGAACGAGGCAACCACGGTGATCAGTAGCAACACCGGCGCAACGATCGAACGCAGGAGGATCAGCAACACCAGGAAGACCAGTGCCAAGATCAGCGGGATCACGAGAGCTTGGTCGGCAGCGTACGCATTCTTCACGTCCAGCTGCTGAGCATCCTGCCCACCAACCTTCGCCTCTGCCCCATCAACGGCGTGAACCGCTTCGCGCAAAGCCACGATCGAGTCGTATGCCTGCTCCGAACCAGCCTCGCCATCTAGAACAACGTTGATGCGGGTGAAGGTGTCGTTACCCACAACTTCGCCGGTCGCTGTCTTGGCAACCTCAACCGAGGCAACGCCATCGACGTCGGCAGCCGCAGAAACCACATCGTCAACCTTGTCGTTGTTCGCCAGAACAATGGTCGGCACGGTCGAGCCAGCGGCAAACTTCTCGCCAATCCACTCCTGACCAATAACGGCCTGCGGTGGCTCGATGAACTGCTCGGTCGAAGAGAGACCAATCTTGATTCCAGAACCACCGACTGCTAAAGCTGCGAGGATTACGAATCCACCGACAGCGACAACCACCGGACGCTTCGAAACACCTTTACCCAACTTGGCCCAGAGACCGTTGTCGGACTTGTTGATGCCACCAACCTTTGGAGCAATCGGCCAGAAGATCCAGCGGCCAAAGGTCACCAGAGCTGCCGGTAGCACGAACAATGCTGCAATCATCGCGATGAACACACCCGTGGCACAGGCGATACCCAAACCACGGTTGCCTTCGAGAGTTGCAAAGCTAAGAGTGAGCAGAGCCAAGATAACCGTTCCGCTCGAAGCCAGAATCGCAGGAGCCGACTCGCGCCAGGCACGAGCCATCGCTTCACGGCGATCCGCATAAGCCAAAAGTTCCTCGCGGTAACGAGAGATCAAAAGCAGCGCATAGTCGGTACCGGCACCAAACACCAGAACCGAAAGGATTCCGGTAATCGAGGCATCGAGGCTCACATTGAACCAACTCGAAACAGTGGTTGCTAGACCGCCTGCCATGCCATCGGCAGTACCGACAACTAGCAGTGGAATCAGCCAGAGGCTCGGGCTGCGGTAAGTAATAAGAAGTAGAACGATAACCACGAGGGCGGTGGTTCCGAGCAGAGCGAAGTCAGCACCGGCGAACACGTTCGAAACATCGGCCAAGAAGCCTTCAGGGCCGGTCAGCTTTACCTCGAGAGTTGAAGGCATTCCCTTCGACATCGCTGCGCGCATCTGTTCAACACGCTCGGTCTGCTTCTCAACATCTTCTTCGACGTTCATCGGCACCGTGACGAGTCCGGCGCTCTCATCCTCCGACAGAGTCACCGGCGGCACGATGGTCTCGCCGTTGACCTCAACGTTGCTCCACTTGGTGAACAACTCGTTAGCGCCGCCGGTCGGAATCGGCACAGGGCTAAACGGATCAACCTCACCAACAAGCCATGCCTTCTCAGCATCGGTCAGCGCCTCGCCATTTACCGTGCGGTAAATGATTACCGCCGCGCTGCCGTCCTGACCAGGAAGAGTGGCAAGAGCCTCTTCAACGAGAACAGTCTCATTGTTCGACGGCAGGCCAACACCAGGTGCGGTTTCTGCCTTCTCTGCAGCCAGAGGGCCAAACGCCAGCACGGCGAAGATCAAGCCGACCAGCAGGGTGACTGGCGCGCCGACGCGACCAGAGATGAATTTAGCGATGTTGTTCATTCCAGACCTAACTTTTTCGGGACCCTCAAAAATTCCCGCCTGTTAGAGCCTAGGGTCTGATTTACAAAAGCTCGAAGTAAAGAAGAACAACCTTGGTGTCGTCTTGGACGTCGATGCCACTGGCACCCCAGAAAGCGCTGTGGCTAGCCCTAAAGTCGGCAGCGTTTAGATCTCCCTCTGCCTCGGCAAGCGCAAACTCGTCTGGCACCTCAGCAAACGTGGTCACCTCAACTCGAGTCGCACGAATGCGCCCGACCTCTTCGAAGTCATTGCCCAGAACCACCAAGACTTCGCCAACTGTCTCGACCTCTTCGCCCTCGGCTTCGTAGTCAATCTCCAGCAAACCGGCAGTCGCCCGCTTGTTGCCATTGAAGATGAAATCCAGGAGCGCGGTTCTAGATGCACCAACGTTGCCAAACTCGATGGTTCTAAGACCATCCACTCGTTTCCATGCCATGAGCAACATTTTAGATTCGCCAAAAAGAAGAAAACCCCAGTCGTGGAGGACTGGGGCTTCCGTGGCTAGTGAGGGATTCGAACCCCCGAAGGCTGAGCCGTCTGATTTACAGTCAGATCCCTTTGGCCGCTAGGGTAACTAGCCGGTACGCCCTGACTCACCTGTAATCAGCTGAGCCAACGCGCTTGACCAAGAATACCCGAACTTTCGCTCTAGATACCAATCAGGCTAGATTTGTAAGACGCTTACAGTTTTGGACTGCAAAAATACGAGGTTTACATGGTTGGCATTGAAGAAGTCGCCGCGCTTGCGGGAGTATCGACTGCAACCGTCTCGCGCGCGCTTCGTGGCAAGGACCATGTAAGTAAGAAGGCTCAGGAGCGCGTAGAAGCAGCTGCAAAACAATTGGGCTATGTCGCTTCGGCAAGCGCATCCCAGCTCGCCTCGGGTCGCACGCTCAACATTGGCGTGGTTTTGCCGTTCATCGACCGCTGGTTCTTTTCGGTTGTTTTGGAAGGCATTGAAACAACCCTGATCGAACACGGCTACGACCTGACGCTTTACAACCTTTCGGGTGGAAACGAACAACGAAAGAAGATTTTCAACGAGTTTTTGCTGAGAAAACGCGTCGATGGTGTTCTAACCGTTGCAGTCAACCCGTCCGAAGCTGAGCTCCAGAGCCTTACCAGGATGGGTAAACCGATCATCGGCATCGGAGGCCCGATCAAAGGTGCTCGCGCTCTAACCATGGACGACGAAGGCGCGGGCCGCCTGGCCACCGAACACCTTCTCTCACTCGGCCACACCAAGATCGGCTTCGTCGGCGGCATTCCCGGCAGCGACACCGAGTTCAACCAACCCGACCTCAGACAAACCGGCTACGTTAGCGCACTAAAGTCAGCCGGCGTTGAGATGCGTGAAAACTGGATCGCTCAAGCCAACTACACAATCGAAGGTGCCTACTGGGCTGCCAAGCAGATGCTCGGTGACCCACGTCACGCACCAACCGCAATCTTCTGTGCCTCCGATGAAATGGGCTTCGGCACCATCATGGCCGCCAAAGACCTCGGCCTCAGAGTCCCACAAGACATCTCGGTTATCGGCCTCGACAACCACGACATGTCTGAGTTCTTCGGTCTTTCGACCATCTCGCAATCCCCGCGCCAGCAGGGTCGTCGAGCCGCTGAGATGCTACTCGCCCTACTTGCCGAGACCGACCTCGCCAGCCACGTGAACATCGAAGAGACCACTCACTGGCCGGTTCAGCTGGTGGTTAGATCTTCGACCGCTCGCTCTTCAACCGCGTCTCGGTAACTAGAAGTTAATCGTCAAATCGACATTGTCGTAAGACGCGTTCTTGAACAGTACTAGAGGATTTGGGCGCAAGTAGGTGACCTTGGCTTTCCAGTTCTTTTGGTTCACAGCGACCTGAAAACTGTATGAACCGCTAGAGCTCCCCAGCCAAACGTCACTGTTCGAACCAAACTCCTCGGGCAGCGAACGAGCGGTTAGCGTTTCACCTGCGATTGTGAACGGCACCCTGTTCTCGAGTACATAGCGAAGTTTGCGGAGTTCGTAAGCGACGATTTCGGGCAAGTTGCCCGGCCCTTGCCAAAGATACACAGCGACCGAAGCGCGCAAGAATTTTTCAACCGACGGCTTTACTACCTCACACTTTGTTTGGAACCAGGTACTGAAATCCCAAAAGTTGAAATCACGCAAACTGCAGTTCGGCGAATTGAGCGTCACCAGGGTGTTTGCAAATGCAGTTTGGCGGTTGGGGAACGTGAACTCAAGACCGCTCTTGCCGCCGTCCTTATTGATGCCTCGGTAGGTGACCACCTCGTGGGTTAGGCCGTATTTACGCAGAGTGAAATCCACAGCCTTAGAACGCACTGTTTTGACTTCGGTGACGCCATCATCCTTGAGTTCCTTGAGCATCGAGTTCAGCTCGGAGCTAATTGCATTGATCGTTCTCTGGCCCAATTTGCGAGCCCGGGAGTCCCACTTGAGGCCAGCTGGAACTGTCACTGGATCAAGCCACTTCGAATATCCAACCTCCGAGACGGTTTCATCGGTTGCCTGAGCAGCCTGCCCCGCGGATACGAGAACGGCAACGCTGAGTACGGTGGCTAGTAGCCTGAGTTTTCTGGAAATCGTGCACCCCAAATGCAAACAATGGACGAGCAAAATCTAGCAGTAAACTTTGGGCTATGGCTGACTCATCATTCGACATCGTTTCCAAAGTAGACAAAATGGAGGCGGACAACGCCCTCAACCAGGCTTCTAAAGAAATCGAACAGCGCTACGACTTCAAAGGCGTTGGCGCTTCGATTGAGTGGTCTGGCGAAAAGATTCTCATGAAGGCTTCGAGCGAGGAACGCGTGAAGGCTGTGCTGGATGTGTTCCAGTCGAAGCTGATCAAGCGCGGGATTTCGCTAAAGAGCCTCGACGACGGCGAGCCGTTTGCTTCGGGCAAGGAATACCGCATTGAGGCAACTCTGAAGAACGGTATTGACCAGGAGAACGCCAAGAAGATCTCTAAGTTGATTCGCGAAGAGGGCCCGAAGTCGGTCAAGAGCCAGATTCAGGGCGACGAGCTTCGGGTTCAGTCGAAGAGCCGTGACGACCTGCAAGAGGTTATCGCTCTACTGAAGTCTTCGGATCTGCCGATCGACGTTCAGTTCACCAACTACCGCTAAGAGTTCAGGCTCGAAATCGGGCCGGTGGGCGGGTAGGCGGTTGCGTCTTCTTGAGCTTGGCGTTTTGAGTGTTTAGCAACGTAACCCGAGACGACTCCCGCTAAGAAATACATCGCGATAGGGAACGCAAACGCCCACTGCAAACCGAAGCCCTGGGCGAGGCTACCCATGAATACCTTGGCGATCATGACCACCAGCGCGTTGACGAGGCTGATGCGGCTGAGCGCCTGAGCGGTTGAAAGGCCGCGAACATGGCCGGCGGCGGAGTAAGACGAAGGAACCTGCGGAGCGAGGCCGAAACCGGCGAGACCGAAGAAGATGCACTGAATGACGAATCCGCCGGGTAATAGTGAAGAAACAATTCCCAGGGCCATCGCGATTGAGCCGTAGATGCCACCCCACTGGGCGAGCGTTGCGATATGCCAGCGTTTGGTAAGGGCGCTGATCGAGAATCGGCCGACCACCATGGTTGCCCCGAGCACCGCGTAAGGAACACCGGCGAGGCTGGTGTATTCGACTCCGTAGATTTCTTGGACAAACAGAGCCGACCAGTCCATGATGACGAGCTCGGGCCACATGCCGGCGAAGAGTCCGATTGCTAGGACCCAGAGGTAGGTGGGTGACTTGAGCCAGGATGCCTTCTTGGTTGGATTCGGCTCCGCCCCACCGCGCTCTTCATCGTGGGTGAGGAGCTTGGATCCGGCGAACTGGAAGACCAGAAGGCAGAAGGTCGGGACGATGATCATCTGAATTTTGAAGTCCAGCGAAAGCGACATTAGCCAACCGGTGAAGGTGGTGGTGAGGGCGGCACCCACGCTCCATGCACCGTGGAGTGTGCCGAGGAGGACGCGTCCCTGCTTTTTCTGGAACGCGACGGCCTGTGAGTTGAGGGCAATGTTGAAGGTGCTGAACATCAGCGCTTGTGCGAGGTAAACGAAGAACATCAGGGCCGCGTTGGTGATCCACGGG
>JBEBBA010000088.1:0-3046 GCA_041158585.1 Actinomycetota bacterium | reverse complement strand
ACGCTAACAACTTGGGTGCAGCGAACTTCGCCGTCATGGCTGGCGGGGTTGATAACTATTACCCAAACGCCAATAGCGAACTCCTCAGAGAAGTTTCGAGACTCGGTGCGGTTATGTCTGAACTGCCGCCCGGGGCTAGGCCAACCCGCTGGCGATTCTTGCAACGCAACCGTCTCATAGCAGCTCTAGGCCAGGCCACCTTGGTAATCGAGGCGGGTCACCGCTCCGGTGCAATCAACACCGTAAATCACGCCACCGCACTTGGGCGACCTGTAGGTGCGGTCCCTGGTCCGATCAACGCATCCACGAGTGACGGTTGCAATCGATTAATTCGAGACGGCTATGCCCAACTAACCGGATCGCTCTCTGACCTACGAGAGTTAGTAGGCGTTCGCGCCGTTCAGCAGGAGTTTGACTTTGCTCTGGCTCCACTGGAGTTGCGAGCGGCAGACGCGCTAACCGCCCGCCACCAAACGCTAACTGCGTTAGGTACAAAGTCAGGGCTGACTCCTCATGAACTAGCTATAGCTCTGGGCAGTTTGGAACTCCAAGGTTTGGCAAAGCGTAATGACCGCGAAATGTGGCGCAAGAGCCTTAACCTTTGACTGTGCCAACGTTCGAGAGAGTCCTTTGCGACTACTGCGCGTACCTGGAGTCAGGTCGCGGTTACTCGGCGCATACGATCAAGGGTTATAAGACCGACGTCACCGAGCTGTTTGAGTACCTAGAGAAGATTGGTGTCCAAGAACTAGCCGAAATCAAGTTGGACGCGCTCCGAGACTTCCTTTACGAACTAACCGAAAAGGGTCTCAGCAAAGCTACGATGGCGCGAAAGAGCGCTTCGATTCGCTCGCTTAGCTCCTGGGCTTACAAGCAAAACCTGATACCAACCGACCTAGGGCTTCGTTTGCGAACACCTAAGTCCTCGAGAACGCTACCCAAGGTGGTTGGGCGCGAATCCATAGCGATGGTTTTCGAGCTTCTTGAGAGAGCGGCCACACCCGAGAACCCCGGTGCCCTGCGCGACCGTTTGGCGGTGGAGCTGCTCTATGCCAGTGGGGCGCGCGTGAGCGAACTTGTGGGATTGAACCTTAGTGACATCGACTTCTCAAGAAATCTGCTTCGAGTGCTAGGAAAGGGCGGCAAACAGCGCATGGTGCCGTTTGGCGCACCGGCAAGAGAGGCTCTAGATGCCTGGTTGCGCGACGGGCGCGTGACTTACGAGAACGAAAAGAGCGGTGACGCACTCCTTCTTACTTCTAGAGGTCAAAGAGTCGGAGTCCGCCAGATCTATTCGCTCGTCGCAGGGTTGCTTGCCGAAACACCTACCGGAGCGGCTGGCCCGCACTCGCTTAGACACAGTGCGGCAACACACCTGCTAGATGGTGGCGCTGACCTTAGAGCAGTGCAGGAGCTTCTGGGGCACGCCAGCCTTGGCACGACTCAGATTTACACGCATGTGAGCATTGAGCGCCTCAAAGAGGGCTACAAAGTTGCTCACCCTAGGGCGTAATCGGCAGAAGCCTGCTCGGTGCTAATCCGCCAATCGTGACCAGAGGCGAGAGGTAGCCGGCATCCGTTCGGAGTGCGAAGTGCAGGCAGATTCTCGGTTTGCAATGGTTTTCGTACTCTGACGCGTTGCAGACAGCGCCGATGCGATCGCCGACTAGGACGCGCTCGCCGACCTCTAAGTCAGAACAGACCGGTTCGAGTGTCGTTCTAAGGCTTGCCCCATGTTTCAAAGTGATGACGCCTCGGTTTACCACCTTGCCGGCAAAGGCAACTTCTGCGCTCGCGGGTGCGAACACGGGCTGCCCTTCCTTCACGAGGTAATCCACCCCGCGGTGCCCGGCAGAGTAGTCACTAGCCGGCTGGCGGTACTGATTCACAAGCTCGGGGGAGTCGATAGGGGCTCGCCAGTTTGAACTGGCCTCCGCCTTCTCGGTGAAGCTGAAAACCAGCATTACAACGAGCAATAGTAGGAACTTCGGATCTCTCACCAGACAATGCTCGTTCGGCTTTGCAGAGCCACAAAAGGCTAGGTGAGAACGGTGGATAACTGCTATGCTTTTAGAAGCACTCGACCTTCGGGTTGAGTGACTTCGCGTGTCGAACATCGGCAAACACCATCAGTCCCTCGGGCGGTTTTTGTTGCGGCACTAGGTTTGCCGGCAACCGCCGGCAAAGACAACTGAGAATAAGGAGCACTGCCATGGCAGTTGTAACCGTTCGCCAGCTACTTGACGCTGGCGTGCACTTCGGGCACCAGACCCGTCGTTGGAACCCAAAGATGAAGCGATTCATCCTGACCGACCGTTCGGGCATCTACATCATCGACCTTCAGAAGTCGATCTCGCACATTGACCGTGCGTACGAGTTCGTCAGGGAGACTGTCGCTCACGGCGGCACCATCCTTTTCGTCGGCACCAAGAAGCAGGCCCAGGGCGCGATCGCTCTCGAGGCACAGCGCGTTGGTCAGCCATACATCAACGAGCGTTGGTTGGGTGGTCTTCTGACCAACTTCCAGACCATCCAGAAGCGTCTTTCGCGCCTAAAGGAACTTGAGGTCATGGACTTCACCGGCGCAACCAAGACCGGTCTTACCAAGAAGGAACTTCTGATTCTTCGCCGTGAGAAGGACAAGCTCGAGAAGTCGCTCGGTGGTATCCGCAACGTAACCAAGACCCCTTCGGCGATCTGGGTTGTTGACACCAACAAGGAGCACCTCGCAATCACCGAGGCCAAGAAGCTAGGCATCCCGGTAATCGGCATCCTGGACACCAACTGCGACCCAGATGAGGTGACCATCGGTATCCCTGGTAACGACGACGCAATTCGCTCGGTTGGTCTTCTAACCCGCGTGATCGCAGACGCCGTCGCCGAGGGCCTAAAGGCCAAGCACTCGAAGGTTGAAGAGGCTGAGCCTCTAGCTGAGTGGGAGAAAGAACTTCTCGAAGCTCCAGCAGCGGCAGTCGAAGTGGCTCAAGCAGCAGAAGAGACCAAGGAAGAGGAGGCCAAGTAATGGCTAACTACACCGCAGCAGACG
>JBEBBA010000087.1:0-13797 GCA_041158585.1 Actinomycetota bacterium | reverse complement strand
GTGCTCCTTGGTGTACTTCAGTTCGCTCATCTTTTTCTCCTATTACTTGTTTCGCTTATAGAACGGCAGCGGGACCACCGTGAAATCTGTTCTTGTGCCGCGAATGTCGACGCTCACTACGCTACCCACTTCGGCGTACTCGGTCGAAACGTAGGCCATGGCAATTGGGTAACCCAGAGTTGGCGACAGGGCTCCCGAAGTTACTTCGCCAAGTAAGGTCTCATCGACAAAGATCTCGTACTCGGCGCGAGCCGCGCGCTTGCCCTCTCCGGCAAGACCGACCAACTTTTGAGCCTGAGGTTTCTCGGCGAGCGCCTCTAGAGCACTTCGCCCGACAAAGTCCTCATCGCGATCGAGTCGGACAACTCGCGCGAAGCCAGCCTGGTACGGGTTGGTGTCGAGACCGAGTTCGTGCCCGTAAAGTGGCATACCCGCTTCAAGTCTCAAGGTGTCGCGGCAGGCCAGACCCGCTGGCACGAGACCATAGTTTTCACCTGCCTGCAGGAGCGCGACCCAGAGGCGTGCACTTTGCTCAGCCTTGACTAAAACTTCAAAGCCGTCTTCCCCGGTGTAGCCTGTGCGAGCAAAAAACACAGGGACACCGTCCAATTCGCCGGCGTCAATCGAGTAATACTTCAAAGCGTTTAGGTCAGTTGCCTTCAGTTTCTGCAGGATCTCAACTGCGCGTGGCCCTTGAATTGCAAGCAACCCGTAGTTGTCGCTCTCATCCCTAAGTTCTGCTTCAAATCCTTGAACGCGCTCACGAAGGGCGGCCGCCACGTTGTCTCGGTTTCCCGCGTTGGCAATCACCAAGAACTCTTCTGTCGATAGGCGGTAAACGATCAGGTCGTCGATGATTCCACCGTTGTCGGCGCAAATGAGCGAATACTTGGCCCGACCTTCGCCGATTTCAGATGCCCGCCCAACTAGAGCAAAGTTCAAGAAGTCAGCGGCACCTGCACCAGTTATGAAGAACTCGGCCATGTGACTGATGTCAAAGAGTCCAGCTTGGTTTCTAACCGCGTGGTGCTCAGCTAAATCGGAGGTGTAGCGTACCGGCATTTCCCAACCACCGAAGTCGGTGAACTGCGCGCCAAGTTTGGCGTGTTCTTCGTAGAGTGCTGTCTTGCGAGTCACGGAGTTCTCCAAATCTGACCGGCGCGCTGCCTGTCGAGAACTCCCCCTCTGTCGCTGTGCCTGAGAGCTTCACCGCTTTCGCAGTTTTCACCTTGGGCGAGGTCTTGAGACCTTCTTTTCAGAGTTGCCTGTTCGCTGCGGTTTGATCACCTGAGAGATTCTGGGGAGGATTGCTCCTTCGGTGCAGTACTGAAACTGCTCTCCCGCAACGTTTTATTACGGCTATCAAGTTATTACCTAAACAATAGCAACTTCGCCGCTTCAGTCCTGCTAATCTGAGCAAGCAACGCAAGTTGCTCTTTCACCAACCAAACAGGGGAAGCCGGTGCAAACCCGGCGCTGACCCGCAACCGTAAATGCTTAGGCATGAGTCGGAATGCCTGTTTGGAAAGTAGAAGACTCCAAGAAACAACCGTCGAGGTCTACGGTCGGAGTCGCGTGGGCTTTTTGCCTACCGCCTTCGCAACCCAGATCGCGCTTACGCGAAAGGGTCTCAAATGAGAACCAAATCTGGATTGCTAATTGCAATCATCACTGCCGCCAGCCTTGCGCTGTCCGGTTGCACCACACAAAAAGTCACTCTCGAACCAGCTACTGCCAACTTCTTGGCCGGCAAGTTCGTAACAGCCGCCGACGGCACCTACCTAGAGGGATTCACTCCGGGTAAGCCTGATGTTGGCTTCACTCTCGAAGCAATCGCTCAACTTTCACAAAGCGGCGACGACATCGACGTGACCAAAGCCGAAGAGTGGGCGCTCTCAAACACAGAGAGCATTACCGACGATTCGGGCAACTTGATCCTCGGCCTTGCGGCTAAATGGCTTTTCGTGTCTGAAGTACTCGACTTCGAAAACAAGGACGCCCGTGAATTCGTCCTAAGCGAACTCACCTCTCACTGGTCCGAAGGTTCGTCCGCCGAGAAGAGTGGAAACACCTTCGACTACGCTTGGCAGGCCCTCGCGCTGCAGGCAGCGGGTAAGCAAGCAGAAGCTGAGCGCGCTGCCGAAGCACTCTCGCAGATTCGCCGCGTTGACAACGGCTGGGGTACAGATTTGAGTGACTCCACCACAGCTAGCTCAACTGATGCGACAGCTATCGCACTCATGGCTTTCATTGCCACCGGTCTAACCGATGCCGCAGATGTCGCAAAGGCTTGGTTGAAGGCAAACATCAAAGCTGACCACTTTGAAGCCTGGGGTGACGTTGACGTAAACGGAACCGCCTACGCCGCGATGGCCCTTCAAGCAGCCGGCGAAGATGTTGCACCGATCAAGGCGTGGCTAGCTTCAAGAGTTGCCAAAGACGGCGGCCTAGAGACCCCCTGGTCTGCAGGGGCCGGAGATGTTTTTGCTACAGCGCAGGGTTACCTTCCGCTAATCGGCTTGAACTACGTAGAACTGAGCAAATAAGTTGAGGCTCTCACTCCGGGTCGTGCTTGTAGCGCTGATCGCACTCGTTGCGGTCGGTGCATTCGTAGCCGCGCCCGGAGTGAAGCCTGCCGAAACCCCTGTTAGCTTCAGTTCGGGCTGGTGCCAAGACGAAGGTGTGAGTGTGATTACCGAATTCAAAGGTAAGAGCACGATTCGATGCGCCACCGACTTTGCCGGCACCAGCTGGAACGCGCTTGTCGCAGCAGGTTTTGAGCCGCGCGGGACGAGCGCCCACCCGCTCGGTTTTGTGTGCCAGCTCTCGGGACTCCCCAAAGAGCAGGATTGCAAAGATACTCCGCGTTATGACGAAGGTAGTTGGGCTTTCTTTGTGGCGCGACCCGGAAAGCCTGGTTGGCAGTACGCGCTAACCGGTGCCGCAACGCACTTCACCGAGTGCGGCAGCGCCGAGGCCTGGGTCTTTGTGCCAGCCGGAGAATCGCCACAGACTGCGAAACCGGCGACATCGCCCAAGCCTCGTGTCTGCAAATGAAACCTTTCTCAGCCTCCAAACTGCACCCGGCAACGTGGTGGTTCCTCGGTTTATGCCTAGCCGCTGCGGCGAGTCTCGCAAACTCAATTTCGACGATTGCACTTGTGCTGGGCTTTGCTATTTCGGCGATGCTCCTGCTTCGCGAAGACGCACCTTGGTCGAGGTCGATTCGCTTTTACCTCGCCCTCGGAGCCTTCGTGGTTGCGATGCGCGTGCTGTTTCGTGTCGTGTTTAACTCAAGCGACCCTGCTGACCCTGTCGCCTTTAGCTTGATCGCCATCAACCTAGCCGGAATCGACTTTCTCGGTGTCGTTACCTGGATCACGCTAGAGACAGCTCTTACGGATGGGCTTCGACTAGCCACGATCATCATCTCGATTGGCATGGCGAACACGTTGGCAAACCCGAAGCGCCTCTTGAAGTCAACTCCCGGCGCTCTCTATGAACTAGCGACAGCTATGACGGTTGCTATCAACCTGGCACCTCAACTCATCGAGAGCTTGCAGCGAGTTCGCCGTGCTAGAGCACTTCGTGGCCGAAGCAAGGGAATCTCGCAACTTAGCAGCATCGTGATACCGGTTCTCGAGGACACCATCGATCAGTCACTCGCACTGGCTGCAAGCATGGACTCGCGCGGCTTCGGTCGTCGCGGTCAGCTCACCCGCGCTCAAGTGTTGTTAGGTCGGGTTCTCTCACTTGGCGGACTACTCCTGATCTTGATTGCAACGTATTTTCTGCTAGCAACCAATGCCACCACTCTCGCGGTGAGCCTCATAGCCACAGGTGTGGTTGCGCTTTTTTTCACTATCCGAATCGCAAGTAGAAGAAACCTCCGTACTCGCTTCCGTAAGCAAAAGCCGCGGGCGAGAGACTTGATTGTGGCCCTGGTGGGCATCGCCTGGATAGTATCGGTGGTGCTCATTTGATTAGTTTCAAGAACGTGTCCTTCGGCTACAGAGCTGCCGAAAACACGGTTATTTCTAGAGCGACCTTCGAACTGGAGGCAGGCGAGTTCGCTCTTGTCTGCGGGCCAACGGGAAGCGGCAAATCCACTCTCCTGAAGCTGGTCAATGGTCTCGCGCCTTCGTTCACGGGCGGGGTCGTTTCGGGCGCTATCTACATCGGTAACCAGCTCGTCTCGGGCCGGAAACCGAACGAGCTTGCCGAACTTGTCGGCTTTGTGAACCAGCAACCAGAAGGGTCGTTTGTTGCCGACACCGTTGGTGAAGAACTCGCCTACGGATTGGAGCAGTTGGGTTTCTCGAACTCAGACATGGAAGAGCGGATCCAAAAGTTTGCCGAAGCAACCGGTATCGCTGCACTGCTGGAGCGACCGCTGGCCTCACTTAGCGGAGGTCAACAGCAGCGAGTGGCTATCGCCGCGGCTCTCGTGGCCGGCCAAAAGGTTCTCGTGCTGGATGAACCAACTTCGGCCCTCGACAGTCGTTCGGCCGCCGACCTAATCAATTTGCTCGCAAGGTTATCCAAGGAATTGCAAATCACCGTCCTATTGGCCGAACACCGGCTTGAACGTGTGTTGGACAAAATCGATTCGGTAATTGTGGTGAACGGCGATTCTTCGGTCGTGAAGAGCCGGCCAACTGACGCATTCAAGGACTACCGCCTGACTCCTCCCGTGGTGGAGCTTTCCAAACGTTTGAACCTGAAGCCCATTGCGCTCTCGGTTGCAGAGGCGCGGTCACGCATTCCTAAGTCAATAACTTTCGAACCGATCAGTGCGCCTCCCACAGGTGAGCTGGCGCTCGAAGCCCAAGCGCTGACCATCGACTACGGCACAACGAAGGCTGTTGATGGCGTGTCCATTTCTGTGAAAAAGGGCGAGGTTGTCGCCCTCATGGGAGCCAACGGTTCGGGTAAATCTTCACTCCTCTGGGCGCTTCAGGGCAGCGGTAAGCGAACCTCGGGCACTGTCTGGACTCCATTTGGCGACCCTTCTTCACTGGATGTGCACGAGCGCCTATGCGCGATCACGCTGGTTCCTCAAAGAGCGTCCGACCTGTTATTCCTAAACAGCTTGGCTGCGGAGCTTGAGGAGTCAGATAAGTTCAACGGCGTCTCTTCTGGCGAAACGGCAAAGCTATTTTTGGAGCTGACCTCTAGAACCGACCCAAAGCAGCACCCGAGAGATCTCTCTGCCGGCCAGCAGCTAGCCCTAGTCCTAGCGGTGCAATTGGTTAAAGGTGCCCCAATTGTGCTTCTCGACGAACCGACCCGTGGGCTCGACTACGAAGCCAAACGCCATCTCGCCAAAGCTATCGAAATCGTGCGGGATAGCGGTCGTTCAGTTTTGATTGCTTCTCACGATGTTGAATTTGTCGCGCAGCTTTCCAGCCGCGTTTATCTGCTTGAAACTGGGCGCGTCATCTTCGAAGGCGCAACCCGAGACGCTCTCGGACCCGATGGCCCGCTACCGACCCAGGTCGCGGCAATCACGAATCAGGCAGGGCTGCTGCTAGCGACACAAGTTGGTGATTCAGGTGCTCGATAGCCGGTTCTCAAAACTCGTGATTACAATCACAGCGCTGGCAAGCCTGTTGATGTTCACATGGCCTCTGTTGATTCAACTGCCCGATGCCAGCGAAAACCGGGTGGCGCAAACCGTGTTCATCATTCTTATGCCGATGTTGCTCACCTTGATTTTGGTGGAATTTGCCACCGGCGACATCGACTCAAAACAACTAGCTATCCTCGGTGTTCTGGTTGCCCTCAACGCTGTAATCCGAATCTTGGGTGCAGGAACTTCGGGAATCGAAACCGCATTCTTCTTGATTATCATCGGCGCTTACGTGTTCGGTTCTGGCTTCGGATTTCTGCTCGGAGCAGGTTCCCTCTTTGTGAGCGCATTGATCATGGGAGGCGTTGGCCCGTGGCTTCCGTTCCAAATGATGGCAGCTGGCCTGGTTGGAATAGGTGCAGGATTAATCCCTAAGCCAGAACGCAACTGGCTCAAGCTCGCGACCCTTTCTAGCTATGCGGTAGTGGCCGCCTTTGTTTACGGCGGGTTGATGACCATGTGGAACTGGCCGTTCTTGGCAGGAACGGGAACAGACATTTCGTATAGCCCGGGTGCAACGCTTACCGAGAACCTCGGTCGGTTTATCAGCTACGAACTACTTACCGGCGGATTGCTCTGGGACGCCGGCCGAGCGGTTACTACCGTGGTGCTGATCCTGTTAACGGCACCGGCTCTGCTGGCCACCCTTAACAGAGCAGCCGGCAGAGCCGGAATTGGTCGCTAAACGGTTACTTGACCGATGGCAGTAGCGCGAGGATTGCGGTTAGCGCACCCGAGGCAAGAATCACGAGAACGTTGATCTTCCAGGTGTACTTGAGTTCGGCACGCACGGCGTGCATTACGAATGCGACAACCATGGTTAGAGCAAGACCAGCGGCTGCCAGAACACCCCAGATTAGCGCCCATTCAAAACCAGCGAACTGGTACGCGGCTGGCGCCAAGATGATGCCGGCAACACCAATCAGCTCGAGCAGCGCAATTAGACGCACCACGAATTCAGGAATCTGCTTGGTCCAGGTCATGCCGGCACCGACGAGGGTGTCAATCGAAGCGGTGAGCTTGAACTTGCCGGCCTTGAAGTAAACCGAGGTGAGGAATGCGGTTAGAACCCAACCGGCGATTGCTAGAGCGATGAACATTTTTCTCCTTGTTGATTAGTGTCTTTTGGAATACTGTGGAGATAGTCAAGCACGGCTTTACTTATTTAGTCAAGTCCATCTTTACTTTGTTTGGAGGAATCGTGGAACTCACCGCAAAATGCGACCGACTCGCCGAAGGCTGGTCTGTGGAAGTCCCCGAACTGTCGCTCAGCACCTCCGCCAAGCGACTGGACAAAGTTGTCGAACTGGTGAAGAAAGTTGCCGTCGAAAAAGGCGCGACCGACAACTGTGAGCTAGTAGTAAATGTCATCGCCAACATGCCAGGGATCATCTGCGATATCGAGAGCGCTCAGGCAAAAATGCGCGAGGCAGCCAAACTTCAAGAAGAGGCATCCAGCGAGATTCGCGACGTCGTTGTCCGAATGAGATCCGAAGGTCTGACCCTTCGAGACATCGCTGTCCTCCTAGGCGTTACCCCTCAGCGTGTCGCGCAACTAGTTCCCTGCGAATAGCAGCACGCTCGCGCAAACCACTGCCCAAGCGGCAACGGCTAGTACCAACTGCCAGTCTCTCAGCATGGCCTCGGTGGGCGACTCCGCCGTCTTCAACTTCTCGGCGATGAACCAGTACCTAAACAAACCGAAGGCCACGAGCGGAATCGTGTAAACCAACTCGACCTTCACCGTTGCAACGAAGATCGAGTAGCAGACCAATGCCGATGTTGCCGAAATCTCGGCGAATCGCTCCACCACCGCAACGGTGTAAGAACTCAGCGAAGACCTACTCGCATCGCCCAAAAACTTCAACTCGTGCCTGCGTTTCATGGCTGCGAGGTAAAGCGCCAAACAGAGTGTCGTCACAAACATCCAAGCCGACAAAGGTTCGGCAATCGCCTGTGCTCCGGCAACTACTCGCAACACGAAACCGAAGGCAATTGCGAAGATGTCCAAGACCGGAATCTTGCGAGCAAAAAGCGAATAGGCCACATTGACAGCGATGTAACCGAGAATCGCAATCATCGCCATCGGGATAACCAACACACCGGTGCCAAGGATTGCGACACCGATCACCAGTGTCAAGATTCCCGCACGAACCGAGACCTCACCCGACGCAAGCGGCCTGGATGTGCGTTTGATTGGGTGCGCGCGGTCGGCTTCGATGTCCCGAAGATCATTGAGCACATAGACGCAAGATGACGCCATGCAGAAGAAGAGGAAGGTCCAACTCGCCTGTTCTAAAGCGTGAGCCTCAAATAGTTCACCGGCGAACAGAGCTGGCGCAAAGACAAAAAAGTTCTTCACCCACTGTTTTGGGCGAAGCAACCTAAAGACGTGCCAGAACATCATTCACCTCGTGAGAATCCCTCATAGTTTAGGTTGTCTAGGCTTATTGCAGGAAAGGGTGGTTGGCTATGCGAACCTGGGGTCGTTTGACCGAATACCAGGTCGATGCGCGCACCCTGAGTAATCGTGATGCGGTAGCCGATGCGCTACTCGCGAGACCTGGGCTGGCCCAAGGTTCAGGTCGCAGTTACGGAGATGTTGGTGTCGCAGCAACCACTTGGAGCACTCGTGGGCTAGATCGATTCATCGACTTCGACCCACGCAAAGGAATCCTGAAGGTGGAATCGGGTGTAGAACTGGGCGAAATCCAACGAATCTTTTCTTCAAGGGGGTGGATGCTTCCAGTAACCCCCGGCACCCAATACGTTACGGTCGGCGGCGCCATCGCGAACGACATTCACGGGAAGAATCACCACGTCGCAGGCACTTTCGGCGAACACGTGCTGAGTCTGACTCTTGCTCGAAGCGACGGAAGCCAAAACGAATGCAGCCATGCAGCTAACGCAGAGCTGTTTCGAGCGACAATCGGCGGACTTGGCCTCACCGGAATCATCACCCAAGCATCCATTCAACTCAAAAAAGTTACTGGACCTTGGATCGATTCCGAGACCATTCCGTTCAAAAACCTCAAAGAATTCTGGGCACTAAGCCGAGAAAGCGAGAACTTCGAATACTCGGTCGCCTGGTTCGACTGCACGACAAAGTCGGGCCGTGGCATTTTCACAAGAGGGAACCATTCGGCAGAAACCAGGCAAACCAAAGCACCAAAGACCTTAAACTTTCCGCTCACTCCCCCGTTTAGCCTCATCAACCGCCTCACTCTGAAGCCTCTAAATCTCGCCTACTACATACTTGGTAAGTTCGCCGCGGGGAGCAAGACGGTTCATTACCGCCCGTTTTTCTACCCTCTAGACGCGATAACGAACTGGAACCGCGCCTACGGAAGCCGAGGCTTTTTTCAGCATCAGTGCGTGATCCCAAAGCGTTCAGCGAAACAGGCTCTCGACGAGTTGCTTGGCGAGATTAGGCGTGCCAAAGCTGGCTCGCTTCTTGCGGTCTTGAAAACCACTGGCGAAAGTAATCCACCCGGACTACTTACCTTCCCGACCGAGGGTGTCACTCTCGCGCTCGACTTTCCAAACCGAGGCGCGAACACAATAGATCTCCTGACTAGGTTGGACGAAATAGTCTTGAAGCACGGCGGACGCGTAAACCCATCCAAAGACGCAACCATGAGTCCAGAAACATTCGCGGCCAGCTTCCCCAACCAAATAGCCTTCAACAAGTACCGCGACCCAAAAATCTCGTCGCACTTTGCCGAACGAGTATTCGATAGGAAACCATGACCAGAATTCTGATTGTCGGAGCAACCTCGCTGATCGCCGAGCACACGGCAAGACTTTGGGGCAACAGCGATGTCGAGTTTGTCTTGCTAGCCAAGGACAGCAAGAAGCTCAACGCAGTGGCCAAGGACCTCGAAGTTCGCACAGGTGCGAAAACTGAACAGGTAATCCTGGATTTTCTTTCGGCTAAGGAAATCTCCGCGACCATCACTCGTATCTTCAAACAGCCGGTGCACACCGCGCTGATTGCTCAGGGCGTGCTCACCAGACAGCCTGACGCCAAAGATCCGCAGGTGATTTTTGATTCGGTGGCGATCAATGCGTCCTCACCGGCCATGTTCGCCGAAGCCATCGCCAACGGTTTCGAGGCTCAGGGTTTCGGCTCGCTGGGTATCATCGGCTCAGTCGCTGGCGAGAGAGGGCGCGGGGCGCGCTACGTCTATGGCGCTAGCAAAGCGTTTCTTGAGAAGTTCGTAGAAGGACTTAACAACCGCTTCTTCGGTACAAAGATCAAGTTCTCGATTATCAAACCAGGCCCGGTGGCAACCCCGATGATTTCGCCCGATACAGCACAAGCCAGTTTCACGGCCAAACCTGAGACAGTAGCGAAGCTAATTGTTCGAGGCATGAAAAAGGGCAAACCGAAGATTTACACACCGAGAATCTGGCGACTGCTGTCGTTCGTCATTCGAAGTATGCCAACCTTCTTGTTCGACCGAATCAAGCTCTAAGGCGACTTAGCGAATACGGCGATAAAGTCGCGCTCACTCGGCACGAAGAAACGGTCGGGTTCGCGATAAATGTTCGGATCGATTCGTTTGCCTGGCGCATAGGGCCCATACAGGAAACCGTTAGCGTAGGCCGAGTTCATGTCTAACGGCATTGCACGAACAGCCCCTGCTCGAACCATCATGTCGGCTAGGGATCGAGCCGACAGGACAGGGCCGATGCAGTAAACAATCGTTCCGTCCGCGCGCACGCCGATGGCACTGCGCCAGACCAGGTTTTTGCCAGAGCCAACGCCCTCCCATACCCAGCCCCACTTGGACTGGCTCTCATCCTCCACCTGCGAGAGAGAGTCATCGACCATAAGAGTTAGGTTTTGCCGCGCCGCCTGAATCTCCTTGGTTGGCAGATCGCGACCCCACTTCAAAACATCGAGTGTGCCATCTTGGTAAGTAACCAGGGTCGCCTTGCCGTCCACGAGTTTCTTGACCACCTTGCCCTCGTAAACGAAACCACCCTGGCTGTCGCGCATCAGAAAGGCGTTGTTTAGGCCGGCCACGTAGAAGGCTCGCAGTTCCTTCGGAACTAACCCGTCGCCACGGTCGTACTTGCCCTCAGGCACCTCGGTGCCCGGGATCTGTTTGAAAGCCAATAGCGAAGAGTCCAGCCAGGTGATAGTCGCGAAGTAGGACGTGTGCTCGGTGTCCGGTCGAATTCTGGCGATTCGAATCGCACTCGAACCGTTGACGAAGATTCGCGTATTCAAGAAATTACCCTCACCAGGCTTCGGAGCAACAGGTGAAACTAATCGAGCCGGTGGCTCCGAAGGAACCCCGGCTGGCCCCCACAGCTCAACGAAGGCCACCGATGCAGGCTCTGCCCTGTCGACATTCGAATCAACAATTTCGTCATCAAACTTGGCTGAGTCCGTCGGGTTTCCACCTACGGTCGGCAGGTTGATGTAGCTGTAGTAAATATCCTCAGCAAACGCGACGACGACTCCAAAACCCGCTTGACGAACCACTGTCGCGTAAGCGGTTAGAGGCTCCTCCTTGAACCGAATCATTCGATCGGCCGCCGCAGCCGTGGTGACCAAACCAACCGCAACTCCAAAAAGCACCAGCGTACGAACCGCCATCCAAACCCAGCCGATAACCATGCGTTTAGCGGGCAGACCAGGGTACTTGTTTGCCAATCCAGCGTTTCGAGCGGCCCGAAGCCCAGACTGCATAAACGCGTATGCCAGCTTGCGTTCACGCTTGGGTAGGGTTTCGACAAATCGAAAAACTTCGGCTATCCCAACGGAATCTAGGGGGAGCTTGCCGAAATCACCGAGTTCGTTAGCCAAAATAAAGTAAAGTCGCCGAGTTAGGCCGTAACCCAACTCCCCCTCAGGAAAGCTCGCCAGCCAAAGTTTGAGCCAACGCCCAACGGTGAGTGATCTAGTATTCAAAGAATTCCTCGAACGAACTATTTCAATCGTAGGTCTAGTACCTCGCTGTGCCGCCTAAGGCAGTGGCAAACTTTTCGTTATCGAGTTTCGGGCCGCCAATAAGCCAATCCGAACCAACTACTAGCTTGACCGGGGCGTTGGATTGTGCAGCCGTGTTTTCGATCTGCTGAATGAAGTAGTCTCGAGCCTGCCCCGAAGGGAATTGGAAGATACCGACAGCACCCCCACAGGCGATACCCTCCATACCTTTGAGGATTGACGCTTCACCAACAGTAGCTTTCGAAGAATCCAACACTTCTGCAGGATCGCATTCGCCGCCAGCCTCGAGAAAGGCAGCCTTTAAGGCTGCAACGTCGCTGTAAGTTTTTCCACTTGTGCAACCAGCCAGGGCAACCACTGACAAGGCGATTAACGCTCCTGCAAATGTCTTCTTCATAATGCTTGACAATACTTCAATCACCATGAAAAACGTGACAAGAAAGTTTCTTGATCTAGAAGTAACGAAGCAAAACATACGGAAGAGCCATGGCCGTTGAAACAACCGTGACAGGGATTCCATACTTAGCAAACTGCCAGAACGAGATTTTCACACCGTTTGCGTGGGCTAAACCGACAGCGACAACGTTTGCGCTAGCTCCGATGATGGTCATGTTTCCACCAAAATCGGCACCGAGCGCAAGAGCCCACCATAGGCCATCATTTGATATTCCGGGCAGGGTATCAACGAGTTGTTGAACGACGGGAATCATGCTTGCAACGTAGGGGATGTTGTCGACTACGCCTGATAGGACTGCCGAAACGCCTACTAGCGCACCGGCGGCCAGCGGTGCATTTCCATCCACGGCGGTAGAGATTAGGTCGGCAAACGCCTTTAGAACACCGACATTCACTAATGCCCCAACCATTATGAAGAGACCTGCGAAGAACACTAGCGTTCCCCACTCGACGTCCATTGCAAACTCAGCAGGCTTCAAGTTGCTGATGAGCACCAATAACCCAGCACCCATCATGGCGACAATAGCAGGTTCAAGGTGAAGAGCCGAGTGCAGGACAAAACCAACCATGACGAGGGAGAGCACAAACAAGCTCTTCTTGAGCAGTGTGCGGTTTGTTAAAAATGTTTTGGGGTCCAACTGCATGATCGCATCCCGATCACCCTGAGCGTTGACAAGGGTTTTGCGGAACAACCAGATCAAAAGAGGAATGACCACGACCAAAACAGCAATCGCGATTGGGGTCATGTGAATCAGAAAGGCGTTGAAGTCCAGATTGGCTTTGGACGCGATGATTATGTTCGGTGGATCACCAATCAAAGTCGCTGCTCCACCGATGTTGGAGACGAAAACTTCGCCCAAAATGAAAGGAACCGCAGACACCTTTAGATACCTGGCGATAAGGAAAGTCATCGGCACCGCAAGAAGAATGGTGGTCACATTGTCGAGCAGTGCACTGGCGAAGGAAACCAGAATCAGAATGAAGACAAAGGCTTTCTTTGGCTCGCCCTTAGCAAGCTGAATTGCCTTGACGGCCAGGAATTCGAAGAGGCCAGTTTTGTGGATGACTCCAACGATGATCATCATGCCTAAGAGCAAAAAGATGACGTTCCAGTCAATTCCAGTTTCGTGAGAGTAAAAAGCCTTTTCGCCGTTGGTAGCTCCTATGAGCACCATCGCCGCGGCGCCGGCACAAACGACGGCAACTCGGTTGACCTTTTCACTTGCGATTAGAGCGTATGCGACTAGAAAAATTAGGGCTGCTGTTACTGCGAGCATGAGGCTCCTTCGGTAGACGTGACAAATACAACGCCGACCCGACTTCCCAGCACTCCGATGTCAAGAATACCCGACTCAAACCTGAAAACAGAAACGCCCCCGATTTCTCGAGGGCGTTTCTCTAATGGGATGGTGGAGATGGGGGGAATTGAACCCCCGTCCAGAACTGAGTTCTTGGGTCTTCTACGGGTGTAGCTTCAGAATCGCTTTACTCGGTCCTGATCATTCCCTGAAGCGAGTTGATCAACGAACCCAGCCTGAGTGAAAGTCCCGAACTGCCCTAAGGCGTAACAGCTCAGCAAGATTTCTAGATGACGCCAAGAACCGTAACGAAATCAAATACGGTTTGACGGACTTCAGGCTAGTTGCGCTTAGGCAGCTAGGGCGAAGTCGGTGCGGTTAGATTTGGCACCTATAGTTTGCAGCGGACATTTACGTGTTGACGCTACATTCACGACCCGCTTCAT
>JBEBBA010000086.1:0-9367 GCA_041158585.1 Actinomycetota bacterium | reverse complement strand
CCTTCGCCTGAAAGGTGTAACTCCACCGCACGTACTCACGATGACTGCAACGCCGATTCCTCGCACCCTGGCCGTCACCGTCTTCGGTGACCTGGATGTGTCCACGCTTACCGAGCTGCCGGCCTGTCGAAAAGAGATCAAGAGCCACGTAGTTCAACTTGAACAACCCGCTTTGGTTGCAAGAGTTTGGCAACGCGTAGCTGAGGAGGTCGCCACTGGCCGTCAAGCCTTCGTGGTTTGCCCTCGTATCGACGAAACCGATGCGCCCGAAGACATTGAGCCGGATGAAGCGAAGAAGCCGCTCGCCGCGGCGGTGAGCGTGGCCGAGTCTCTCAGCCAGAATCCTGTTCTGAAAGACGTTCGCATCGGGCTCTTGCACGGCCGGATGGCATCCGAAGAGAAAGCCGAAGTGATGGCTCGCTTCAGCAATCGCGAAATCGACTTACTGGTTTCTACCACCGTGATCGAGGTTGGAGTCGACGTCCCGAATGCAACCGTCATGGTCGTCTTGGATGCCGAGCGATTTGGAGTTTCACAGCTTCACCAACTACGCGGCCGCGTCGGTCGCGGAGGCCTACCCGGTCTCTGCCTGCTGCTCACCTCGGCCGAGGAGGGGACTCTCGCACTAGAACGTGTGCAGGCAGTTGCCTCGACCATTGATGGTTTCAAGCTCAGCGAAATCGACTTGGAGCTCAGGCGAGAGGGTGACGTGCTTGGGGCGACGCAATCCGGTGGTCGTTCTTCGCTTCGATTGCTTCGGGTTATTCAAGATGCCGATCTTATTCAGCACGCGCGTTCGCTGGCCGAAAAAGTGCTTGCCGAGGATCCGACCTTGGAAAAGCATCCGGTGCTTGCCGAGTCGCTGGAGCGCATCGATCAAGCCGCTCAAGCGAACCTCGCCAAGGCGTAATTCGCTCGGGTAACCTATAACCATGTCAAAACTTGCCGTGTATCCGGGGTCGTTCGATCCGTTTACCCTCGGGCACCTTGACGTAGCCAGGCGCGCCGCCAACATCTTCGACCAGGTTTTGCTCCTGGTGGTCCACAACCCGAGCAAACAACCCACTTTCGATTCCACCGAGCGAGTGGAAATGGTGAAGCGGGTCATCGAGACTGAGAGCCTGCCCAACGTTCACGTCAAGCAGCTACCGTCGGGGCTTTTGACTGAATACTGCAAGTTGCTCGGTGCTGACGTAATCGTAAAAGGCCTTCGCAACGCCTCCGACCTCGCCGGCGAACTACCCCAGGCCAACGTAAACCGCGATTTTAGTGGGATCGAAACCCTTTACCTGCCCTCAGATCCAGCGCTTAGTTATGTTTCTAGCAGTCTCGTTCGCCAGGTCGCCGAACTCGGCGGAGACATCACAAAGTACGTACCGGCGTCGATCGCCGAGACTTATGCGAGAAAGCTCAGGAATGACTAGCCTTTTTGAAATTCAGGTTCGTGACCTCATGCACAAGCCGGGAACCATGCGTCGAGTTGACTTTGAGGTTGACCTGCCAGAGGAGCTGAGCAACTCTGTAGTCGCAGTTCCGGCCGGGACCCACTTCGAGCTCGAACTGCGTCTCGAGTCGGTGCACGAGGGCATTTTGGCCACCGGAGGCGGCGATACATTTGCAGTTGGGGAGTGTAGCCGCTGCCTCGACCCCATTTCGATTGACGTCAAGGTGGATTTTGTTGAGCTTTTCGCCTATTCTTTAAGCAACGAGGATGACTTTGTCGTTGAAGACGAGAAAATCGATTTAGAACAAGTCATTCGAGATGAGGTTGTTCCGAATCTTCCCTCCCAGCCACTTTGCAACGAAGACTGTTTAGGTCTTTGTGTTGAGTGCGGCGAGAAGCTGAGTGACAACCCGAAACATGAGCACGAAAGCCCGGTTGATCCGCGCTGGAAAGCTCTTGAAAACTTTGAGAAAGAGTAGAAATGCCAGTACCTAAGAGACGCCTCTCCCGTAGCCGCACTCACGCACGCCGCTCGCAGTGGAAGGCCGCCGAGGTCACCCTAGTCAAGACCGTCGTGAACGGTAAGACCGTCTACAGCATGCCGCACCGCGCCAAGGTAGTCGAGGACTCGAACGGTAACGCTCAGTTCCTTGAGTACAAGGGTCGCAAGGTCGCCGACGCCTAAAACAGCTTTTCCTTGAACCTGGATGAGCTAGACCGCCGACTCGGTGTATCAATCGACCGCGGCCTACTGACCCAGGCTCTAACCCACAGCTCCTTCTCGTACGAGAATGACAACCAGCCCAATGGCGAACGTCTAGAGTTTCTAGGCGATTCGGTGTTGGGCTTTGTTGTTACCGCGCACCTATTTGCCAGCCATCCTGATCGCAGCGAAGCCGAGCTAACGCGCATGAGGTTGGGTGTGGTTTCGACCGAAGCTCTCGATGGTGTCGCACGAGACCTTGGCATCGAAGACTTCTTACGCCTCGGTAAAGGTCAGCAGATTCCAGCTGGCAAGTCGAAGGTGCTAGCAGACGCAGTTGAGGCAATCATCGGTGCGGCTTACATGGACGGCGGAATCGAAAAGGCCACCGAGCTAATCGAACGTCTTGTGCTTCCACTGCTGGATACCGAAACCGATTTGGCCCTCAATGATGCCAAGTCACTGCTGCATGCAAAGGCCGCTGCCAAAAAGCTCGACGAACCAAACTACGAGACGACCTTCGAGGGCCCGACCAACGATCGCACTTTCTACTCGACGGTAACGGTCGGCAAGCTAAGCGCAAGCGGAACCGCTCGCTCGCGCAAAGAGGCAGAAAAACTTGCCGCAACAGAACTCTTGAGGCTTTTGGACTAATGCCCGAGTTACCCGAAGTCGAGACAGTTCGGGCCGGGCTCGAGGCCAGTGTCGTCGGCGCAAAAGTCACCAACGTAGTCGTCCATGACGCTCGTTCGTTGAAGCGTCACCAAGGGTCGCCGGCAAACTTTGTAGAGACCTTGACGGGCCAAACCATCGATTCAGTGGTTCGCCGCGGAAAGTTCCTATGGCTTCCACTCCGGGGCTCTGACCTCTGCTTGATCGGGCACCTAGGTATGAGTGGCCAGATGCTGCTTCGAACACCCGGTTTCGAAGCCGACAAACTAAATCGCGTGACGATCGAGTTAGAAGCTACTGAAGGACCCCTTGAGTTTCGTTTCGTCGATCAGCGCATCTTCGGATCGCTCGCGCTGGATCCGCTTGTTGCAACCGAGGACGGGGGAGCGGGAGGATTTGGTTCGCCGATCACACTGATTCCAACCCAAGCCGCCCACATCGCCAGAGATCCGCTTGATCCTCAGTTCGATGAGTCGCGCGTCCTCGCCCTTTTTAGAAAGAAAAACTCTGGCATCAAGCGTGTACTGCTGGACCAGGGTGTCTTGAGCGGTATCGGCAACATCTACGCCGACGAGGCTCTGTGGCGCGCGAAACTGCACTACGACACGCCCGCGTCTGACATCGCGACAGCCAAGGCTCGGGAACTGTTGCAACACGTGCGCGAGATCCTCGCTAAAGCTGTTGAGGCAGGTGGCACCTCGTTTGACGAGCAGTACAAGAACGTTAACGGTGAATCGGGTTACTTCGAGGTTTCGTTGAACGCCTACGGCATGACCGGCAGGCCATGCAATCGGTGCGGGACCCCGATCAAGCGCGAAAACTGGATGAACCGCGGGTCTCACTTCTGCCCGAAGTGTCAGAAGCGCACCTCTAAATAGGGTATTTTTGCTTTGACCCAAAACCATTTTCAGGACGTGACGATTTGTATCTAAAAAGCCTTACCCTCAAGGGCTTCAAGTCGTTCGCTCAGCCCACAACCTTTCACTTTGAACCCGGCGTAACCGCGGTTGTAGGTCCAAACGGCTCGGGTAAGTCCAACGTCGTCGATGCTCTCGCGTGGGTAATGGGTGAGCAGGGAGCCAAGACCCTTCGCGGCGGCAAGATGGAAGACGTTATCTTTGCTGGAACCTCAACCAAGGGGCCACTCGGTCGCGCAGAGGTTCTGCTAACCATCGATAACTCGGATGGCGCTCTTCCGATTGACTACACCGAAGTCACCATCAGCCGCACCTTGTTCCGTAACGGCGGCAGCGAGTACGCGATTAATGGCGAACCCTGCCGTTTGCTCGACGTTCAAGAGCTACTCAGCGACTCCGGTCTTGGCCGTGAAATGCACGTCATTGTTGGTCAGGGTCAACTCGACAATGTGTTGAAGGCAACTCCCGAGGAACGCCGCGGTTTCATTGAAGAAGCCGCTGGAATCCTCAAGCACCGCCGACGTAAAGAAAAGACTCAGCGCAAACTCGAAGCGATGCAGGCCAACCTAACTCGCCTAAACGACCTAGCCGGCGAAGTGCGTCGCCAGCTCAAGCCTCTTGGCCAGCAGGCCGAGGTTGCCAGGGAGGCCCAGGGCATTGCTTCTACCGTTCGGGACGCGAAGGCCCGAATCCTGGCCGATGACATTGCCGGATTGCACGCGGCTCTGGAAGAGACCGCCAAGAGCGAAGCGGATCGCCGAGCGGAACGCAACATCCTGCAAGAACTTCTTAGCGAAAACACCGCTCGTCTCCAGACTCTCGAGGCAGCCCAGGTTTCGGGTGAACTCGATGCCGCCAAGTCGCTTTCTTTCGAGTTTGATTCGGTTGCCGAACGACTCCGGTCTCTGCTTTCGATGGCTAACCAGCGCGTCGCACTTTTGGCTTCGAAAGCCGAGGCGAACGGAGCTTCAATTGACCCGGCGCAGATCGATGCCGACGCAGATGCCGCAGAGGCCAGCGCCGTCGAGCTCGAGGCCGCTGTCGAGACCTTGAAGAAGGCCCTCGCGGAGGCTGAGGCAGGCCGAAATGCCGCCCGCGACGTCCTAGAGGCATTCGACAATCAACTAGCCGAGCAGAGCGCGTTGATCTCACAGTTTGACCTAGAGAAGTCGCGACTAGCTAATGACGCAGCCGTAGCCGAGTCTAAGCTTGGAAGCCTTCGAGAAGAGGTTGTCCGCCACCAGCAGGCACTCAGTGAGGCAACCGAGCGACTAGAGCAGCGCAAGAGCGAGTACGCCGAGCTTGAGGCCGCCCTGCAAGCCGAAGGTGGCAAAACCGATTCCAACTTGGAGAACCGCTACGAGGCAGCTCAGAAGGCCGTTAGCGACGCCAGCGCGCAGATCGAGAAGCTGCGTGACGAGATTCACGAGGCAGAGCGCGAACGCGACTCCCTTTCGGCCAAGCGATCCGCGCTAAACCTAACCCTCGAGCAGAAGGATGGCGCTAGCGCCCTAACTGCGGCCGGCCTCAGGGGTATTCGCGGTCTCGTCGCAAGTCACATGAAGATTGCCGAGGGTTACGAAGCAGCAATTGCCGCCGCCCTCGGACCTCTGGCGGACGCACTTGTCGCCGAAACGCGCGATGAGGGACTCAGTGCCATCGAGCATCTAAAGTCTTCCGATGGCGGTCGCGTCGAGCTCATCGTCGCTGACGTGGATGCCAAGGCCAACACCACGACTATCAAGGTTGATGGTGCGAATGCGGCCACCGAGGTTGTCGAGGCTCCAGCGGGAATCCTTGCGCTTCTGAAAGATGTCGTCGTGGTCGATGACATAGCCGCTGCCAAAAAGGTATTCGCCAAGGGGCTAACGGTTATCACTAAAGACGGCGACGTAATCACCGAGAGTGTAATCCGCGGTGGTAGCCAGTCGAAGCCTTCGAAGGTTCAGCTTGTCGCTGAACGTGACGCCGCTGAAAAGCGTTTGGCTAAGGTCAACTCGACAATCGAATCGTCTCGTGCAGCCCTCGCCCAGGCTCGAGCCACCGAAGAAGCTGCCAAGGCTTCGGCCAAGGAAGCGCTCGCCGCTCTGAACGAGCACGATGCTGCGCTCGCAGCCAATGCCGAGAAACTCGGCCGGCTAAGGGTTTCGGTTGAGGCTTCGGCCGGCGAAGTCGAGCGTTTGGCTCAGGTAGCAGAAACAGCCAAGGCTGGTATCGCCGATGCCGAGCAGGCGCTGCAACGAGCAATCGTGGCCCACGACGAGTTCGCCGCCCAAGAGCGCCCGGCCGTTGATTCTTCGAACCGTCAGACTCTGCAAGATAACCTCGAGCAGGAGCGTCAACGCGAGCTAGAAGTCCGAGTAGATCTCGGAGCTGCCGTAGAGCGTCTTCGAGTCGAGCGAGAGCGCGCTGTGACGCTACGTTCGCAGGTGTCAGAAGCCAAGGCTGCCATTGAGCGCGCCAAGGCGGCTGCCGAGGCTCAGGCTAAGCAACTGGCATCTGCCGAGCGGGTCCTAGCGGTGCTTCCTAAGGTCATGGAGGCTGTGGCAGATTCGGCTGCCAAAGCAAAGGTGCGTCTGCACGAACTCGAGTCCGAGCGTTCGGGTCAGCTTGGCGAACTGGTTCGCCTTCGCGGTGAAACCGCCGAGATCCAGATGAAGCTCGCCAGCCTCACCCAGAGCGTTCACGACATTGAGTTGGCCAACCACGAGAAGCGTCTCACTCTCGCCAACCTTGTCTCGCGAGCCAATGACGAACTTGGACTTGAGCAGCAGGTGCTGCTCGCAGAATACGGACCAGACCAGCTCATCGACGGCGAAAAGCCTTACGACCGAGACGAGCAGGTTCGCCGACTCAAGGACGCAGAGCGCCTGCTAGAGCGTTTGGGTCGCGTAAACCCGCTGGCCCTAGAAGAATTCGCGGCGCTCGAGCAACGGCACAAGTTCCTAACCGAGCAACTTGCCGACCTAACTCAGACTCGAAAAGACCTGCTTCAGATCATCGAGGATCTCGATGAGAAGATGAAGAACATTTTCTCGGACGCCTTCGCAGACACTCGCAAGGCTTTCGAGAAGGTGTTCCCGGTTCTGTTCCCTGGTGGTTCTGGCTCGATTGTCTTGACCGACCCGGAAAACATGCTCACCACCGGCATCGAGGTAAACGTTCGCCCGGCCGGCAAACGCATCGAACGCCTGAGTCTGCTTTCTGGTGGTGAGCGCTCGCTTGCTGCCGTCGCTCTGCTAATCGCAATCTTCAAGGCTCGCCCTTCGCCCTTCTATGTCATGGACGAAGTTGAGGCTGCTCTCGACGACGCAAACCTCGGCCGCTTGCTGCAAATCTTCCAGGATCTTCGAAGCGATTCACAGCTGATCATCATCACGCACCAGAAGCGCACCATGGAGATTGCGGATGCGCTCTACGGCGTTTCGATGCGCCAAGACGGTGTTTCTGCCGTCGTCGGCCAGCGCCTCGAAGAGAAGGCCTAGCCCATGGGGTTCCTGTTCTGGAAAAAGAAGAAGGCCGAAGAGCCCACTCCAGAAGTTGTAGCGGCAGAACCCGAATCCCAGGTCGTTGAGGCGCCGTTCGTCGAGGAAGCGCCCGTCGTTGTCGAGCCTGCTCCAGTAGTAGTCGAAGAGGTACCTGTAGTCCTAGAGCCAGCTGCCGCAGTGGTTGAACCTCCGAAGGTCGAGAAACCGGCGGCAAAACCTGAAGCGGTTCAGGAAGTGGTGCTGCCGAAGCGCAAGTTCGCCAAGGGCATCAAGAGCCTATTTACCCGAATCAAGTTCGATGTTGAAAACCTCGATGAGCTCGAGGATGTATTGATTCAAGCCGATTTTGGGCTCGACGCTGCCGAGCAGATTGTCGCCGAAGTGAAGTCCGTCGCCAAGAAGACTGGTGCTTCCACCGAGGCCGACCTCAAGAAGATCCTCGAAGACATCATCGCCGCAGCTTTGAAACGTGACGATGCTGAGCTCAATCTGTCGAGCGGGCAACTACCTTACGTCGTCATGGTTGTCGGTGTGAACGGCGTCGGCAAGACAACTACGATTGGCAAACTTTCTAAGTATCTGGCCGAAGCCGGCTCAAAAGTTGTCATCGCCGCCGCAGATACGTTCCGTGCCGCTGCCGTGGACCAAATCGCAACGTGGGCAGACCGAGCTGGAGCTACTTTGATACGCCCGAAGACGGAGGGCCAGGACCCAGCCTCGGTAGCGTTCGAGGGGGTTGAGGCTGCGATCTCGCAACAGGCAGACGTTCTAATCGTTGACACCGCGGGACGCCTTCAGAACAAGGTTGACCTGATGAACGAGCTCGAGAAAATCCGCCGTGTCGTTGAGAAAAGCGCCGTTATTGCCGAAGTCCTACTCATAATTGACGCCACCACGGGCCAAAACGGCATGACCCAGGCCAAGGCATTCGCCGAAGTAGCCAAAGTCACGGGCATCGCTCTAACCAAGCTCGACGGCACAGCCAAGGGTGGAATCGTTTACTCAATCCAGAAAGACCTCGGTATCCCTGTAAAACTTGTAGGGGTAGGCGAAGGCATCAATGATTTCGCGTTCTTTGATTCGCGCGAGTTCGCCAACGGGCTTGTTAGCTAAGGAGTTCTAGTTGTTCGGCAATCTATCGGATCGTTTAGTCGATACCTTCAAAAACCTGCGAAGCAAGGGCAAGCTCTCTGCCGCAGACATCGACGCGACCCTTCGAGAGATACGTCGCGCGCTTCTCGAGGCCGACGTCGCACTCGAAGTTGTCAAAGATTTCATCACGGCAGTCCGCGAGCGAGCGCTCGGGGACGAAGTCTCCAAGGCGCTGAACCCGGCTCAGCAGGTTGTGCAGATCGTCAACGAGGAGCTCGTTCAGATTCTCGGCGGTCAGCAACGCAAACTCGCTTTCGCAAAGAACCCGCCTACCGTCATCATGCTCGCGGGCTTGCAAGGTTCGGGTAAAACAACGCTCGCTGGAAAACTTGCTAAGTGGCTGAAGGACCAGGGTCAAACCCCAATCCTGGTTGCCGCAGACCTGCAGCGCCCAAACGCGGTAAACCAGCTTCAGGTTGTTGGTGAGCGCGTCGGCGTACCCGTATTCGCTCCAGAACCTGGCAACGGCAAGGGTGACCCGGTCAAGGTTGCCAAGGAATCGGTTAAACACGCAAAGCAAAAGCAGTTCAGCGTTGTAATCGTTGACACCGCCGGTCGCCTCGGAATCGACGAAGAGCTCATGAAAGAAGCTCGCGAGATTCGCAAGGCCGTGGACCCAGACGAAGTTCTCTTTGTTATCGACTCGATGATCGGTCAAGACGCCGTCAACGTAGCTAAGGCATTCGAGGACGGTGTCGGGATCACCGGTGTGGTCCTAACCAAACTTGACGGTGACGCTCGCGGTGGAGCCGCTCTGTCGGTGTCTTCGGTTACGGGTAAGCCGATCATCTTCGCCTCAAACGGTGAAGCGATGGATGCATTTGAGCCGTTCTACCCAGACCGCATGGCTAGCCGAATTCTCGACATGGGTGACATCCTCACCCTCATCGAGCAGGCGCAAAAGCAATTTGACGAGGCCGAAGCCCAGAAGATCGCTGAGAAAATCGCCAAGGATCAGTTCACGCTGGAAGACTTCCTTGAGCAGATGCAG
>JBEBBA010000085.1:0-4609 GCA_041158585.1 Actinomycetota bacterium | reverse complement strand
GCGATTGCTGCACTTTCGATGACTGTGTGGGCACACCACATGTATGTAACCGGCACCGTATTGCTTCCGTTCTTCGCATTTACAACGATGCTGATTGCTGTGCCTACCGGTGTGAAGGTGTTCAACTGGATTGGAACAATGTGGCGAGGCTCTATCTCGTTTGAGACACCGATGCTTTACAGCCTCGGCTTCCTAACCACATTCATCTTCGGTGGTCTAACCGGCGTTATTTTGGCATCGCCTACATTTGACTTCCACGTATCGGACAGCTACTTCGTAGTGGCTCACTTCCACTACGTTGTCTTCGGAACCGTCGTGTTCGCGATGTTCGCGGGTATCTACTTCTGGTACCCAAAGATGACCGGAAAGCTCCTGAACGAGCGACTGGGCAAGATTCAGTTCTGGCTGCTGTTCTTCGGCTTCCACCTAACCTTCTTCGTTCAGCACTGGCTAGGTGTCATCGGTATGCCACGTCGCTACGCGACCTACCTGGAGAGCGACGGCTTCGGCTGGGGCAACATGCTCTCGACCGTCGGTTCGATCGTTCTTGCGCTGTCGTTCATCCCATTCGTTTGGAACATCTACTACACCCACCGCAAGGGTGTTAAGACGACCCTCAACGACCCATGGGGCTATGGCCGCTCGCTGGAGTGGGCAACTGGTTCGCCATTCCCGCGCCACAACTTCACCTCGATTCCACGCATCCGCTCGGAGTCGCCTGCTTTCGACCTAAACCACCCGGAGTTCGCTGCCGTTGCAGCCAAAGCTCCAGCAAAGAAGGGCTGAGAACAAGATGCGCACTAACGCAAGACTCTTTTGGTTGCTAACCGTCTTTTACGCTGTAGCCTCTGCTGGGTACACAGTTTGGAGCATCGCCGCGACAGGTCAGGTTGAGATCATCGGAACTGCAGCGATTGCAATGCTGGTGTTCCTTTCGGGCTTCATCGCTTTCTACCTGCAGAAGGTTCACTCCACTCAGGGGCCAGTCCCAGAGGACAACCCAACGGCCAACATTGAAGATGGTGACGGAGAGATTGGTTTCTTCAACGCCTGGTCCTGGTGGCCGTTCTTCCTCGGTGCTTTCGCAGCGCTAGCTTTCGCGGCGCTTGCTATCGGCTGGTGGCTGTTCTTCATCGCTTTCCCACTTGCGATGATCGCGGTAATCGGATTTGTATTCGAGAACTCGCGTGGAGACTACGCTCACTAAGTTGTTTAGAAGTCAGGGGAGGCCAGCCAAACGGTTGGCCTCTTCGCTTTTCTAGATTGTCGTGAGCAACCGGAACGCGAGCAACAACATCACTGCGCCTGCAACGCGGTCAACCACAACCTTCCGCTTTAGGTAGGTTTGCTCCGCCTTGCGATTAGAGAAGACAACCGCAACCACGATGTACCAGGCAAGCTCAATTAGTCCGGTCACGACTGGGAGTGTGAAGGCCAGCCAACTCTCTGTTTGCTGGGGGAGTAGGGCGCTAAACACGCTGGCGTAAACGACAATCGTCTTGGGGTTACTTACCTGGACCACGAAACCGTTGATGAGTTGAAGTGTTGTACGTCCGCTTTTGTGCGACTCGGAGAGGGATGCTCGCGAGTGCCTGATCATCGATACACCTAAATATGCGAGAAACAGCCCACCAAGGACTTTCAGGGTCGCTAAGAGCCAAGCAGCCGAGTTCAGCGCAGCTGCCACGCCTGCAACGGCCAGAGCGGCAAACAAGGCTCCAGCCAAGCCCATACCAAGCGCGGTGAGAATCCCAGCTCGTTTGCCCTGTGCAAGTGCGGTTCGTGCAACGACCACGAAACTCGGACCAGGACTCATAGCGCCGACGGCAATAGCTGCAGAGATCGCTAGAAGCGCTGTTACCGAGTCCATAGAGCCCAGCATAAGCGAAAGCGCCCAACCTGCTTGAGGCTGGGCGCTTTGGCTATTGCTTAGTGAAGCTCTTTACCGTGCTTCTTCGAAGCTTCAAGCTCCGATGGAGTTACCGGCGAAACACGGTCCTCGAAGAACCAACGCGACATTGCCGAACGCAGACGGGTTCTCAAGGTGATCTTTCCGCGAGAGTCTGGGCGGGCCATGATCGGCTCGTAGTCAACGAAGTCAACCAACTTGTAACGGGTGTACTCGTCGATTTCCTCGTGAACCTCAACGTACTCACCGTGTGGCAGTCGAACGATGCGTCCGGATTCGCGTCCGTGTAGCACGATCTCGCGGTCCTTTCGCTGCAGCGATAGACACATGCGCTTGGTGACGATGTAGGCAACTACCGGTAGCAGGATTAGCGAAACCTGAAGGCTGGTTAGAACCTGGTTCAGCGACATCTTGAAGTTGGTTGCGATTAGGTCTGTCGCAGCACCTGCCCAGAGGACGGCGTAGAAAACCACACCGGCAGCACCGATAGCGGTACGGGTCGGGGCGTTGCGAGGACGGTCTAGAACGTGGTGTTCACGCTTGTCTCCGGTAACCCAAGCCTCGATGAACGGGTAGATCGCTACAACGACGAGGAACAGGATTCCAACCACCATTGGTAGCAAGACGTTTACCGGCCAGGTGTAACCACCGATGACGAATTCCAGGTGGCTAGGGGTCAGACGCAGAGCTCCATCGAGCCAACCGATGTACCAGTCAGGCTGGGTGCCAGCCGAAACAGGGGATGGGTCGTAGCCACCGTAGTTCCAAACCGGGTTGATGGTGAAGGTCGCGGCAACCAGCATGATTGCGCCGAACACGATGAAGAAGAAGCCACCGGCCTTCGCAACGTAAACCGGTGCTAGTGGGTAACCGACAACGTTGTCGTCGCGCTTACCTGCACCCGAGTAGTGGGTGTGCTTGTGGATTACCACCATGAACAGGTGAATCGCGATGAAAACCAGGATGAAGGCTGGGATCAACATGATGTGCAGGCTGTAGAGGCGGGCCACGATGTCGTCACCAGGGAACTCGCCACCGAATAGGAGCGAAGAAATCCAAGCGCCGATAACCGGAACACCCTTGATCATGCCGTCGATAATTCGCAGACCGTTACCCGAAAGTAGGTCATCCGGTAGCGAGTATCCGGTGAAGCCGGCGGCCATACCAAGGACGAACAGTGCGAAACCGACAACCCAGTTGATCTCACGCGGCTTGCGGAACGCTCCGGTGAAGAACACGCGAAGCATGTGTAGGCCAGCGGCAGCAACGAACAGCAGGGCTGCCCAGTGGTGCACCTGACGCATCAGCAGACCGCCGCGAACCTCGAACGAAATGTCTAGGGTCGAGGCGTATGCAACCGACATGTGGGCGCCCTTTAGTGGGCCGTACACGCCGTCGTAGATGACCGGGGTCATCGCAGGCTGGAAGAAGAAGGTCAGGAAGGTACCCGAGAGTAGAAGCACCAGGAAGCTGTAAAGAGCGACTTCACCGAGCATGAACGACCAGTGGTCTGGGAACACCTTGCGACCGAAGGTCTTCAGGATTCCAGCTACACCGACACGTTCGTCTAGGTAGTTTGCGGTTCCGGCTAGGAAACCGCCCTTGGCAGTGTTGTTAGTTGTCGTCATGGTTATGCCTTACGGTCCCAGAAGCTTGGTCCAACAGGTTCGTTGAAGTCGCTGGTGGCGATTAGGTAACCCTCAGAGTCAACCGAGATTGGCAACTGGGGGAGTGGACGAGCTGCAGGGCCGAAAACAACCTTGCAAGCGTCGGTTAGGTCGAAGGTTGACTGGTGGCATGGGCAGAGCAGGTGGTGTGTGTGCTGCTCGTATAGCGCTACCGGGCAACCAACGTGGGTGCAGATCTTCGAGTAAGCAACGATGCCTTGGTAAGACCAGTCTTTGCGGTCTTCGGCCTCTTTCAGGTCGGCAGGATCAACGCGCACTAGCAGTACGGCTGCCTTTGCCTTCTCTTCGAGCATTAGGTGGTAGGTCTCGCTGTGCTCACCCTCTTCGGCTAGGCCGTCTGGGATCACGTGGAAAACTGAACCAACCTGCACGTCGGCAGCTTTGATTGGGGTACCGCTCGGGTCGCGAGCTAGTCGAGTGCCAGCCTTCCACATGGTGTGCTTTAGCTTGTCGGCTGGGTCTGGGCCAAGGTCGCGGAAAATCACGATACCTGGGATCGGGAATAGTGCGAGAGCACCGTAGAGCGAACGACGAATTAGCTTGCGACGGGAGAAACCGGACTCTTCGTTGGCTAGCTTGATTACCTCAAGGGCGGCCGCACGCGTTTCTTCGCTTCCGCGAGTCTGGTGACGAGGCTCCGAAACTTCGGCATCTGGCATCAGGGTCTTAGCCCAGTGGACGGCACCGATACCGATACCGAACATGCCCAAAGTGATTCCTAGGCCTAGGAAAAGGGTGTTCCAGCGCACTGTGCTCAGGTCGGTTGGGTCTAGCTGGAAGGCAAAGTATGCCCAAATGCTAAAGACGCTACCGGCGATCGAGGCGAAGAATAGGGCGGCAACCTGGCGGGCAGCGGCCTTTTCGTGCTTCGGGCTCTTGTCGGTCATGCGAACGCGGTGTGGTTCGATGCCCGGGTCGGCGAACTTGTCTGCGTCAACCTTGGCTAGGCCAGCGTCGTACTTGTACTCCGCTTCCTCGTGAACTACGAGGTCCTTCTTCTTGTCACTCACTT
>JBEBBA010000084.1:0-4586 GCA_041158585.1 Actinomycetota bacterium | reverse complement strand
GTGGGTGAGCTTGGCCACCTGTTCCTGAACGGCCTTTACGACGCCGTCATTGGTGTGACCGATGGTGACTACACCGATGCCCGAGCCTAGGTCGATGAACTGGTTTCCATCGATGTCCTGGAGGATCGCGCCGTGCGCGCGCTCGATGTAAACCGGTAGTGCGGCACCGACACCAGCCGAGACGTGCTTCAGGCGGTGGGTGTGCATGGCGGTGGACTTAGGTCCTGGGATGGCGGTTACGATTTTTCGTTCTTGCTCCATGGTTCAAGTCTAAACCCGCGGCCTTCGAGAAGGATGGCAAGATTGAATCATGCGGCGCGTAATCATTTTGGGATCCACGGGGTCTATCGGAACCCAGGCGCTCGAGGTAATCGCTGCCAACTCAGACCGCTTCGAAGTAGTTGGCTTGGCAGCTGGATCAAACACCGAACTTCTCGAATCCCAAGCCCACGCTTTCGGCGTCAAAAAGGCGGTTCTCGGTGCACAGGCAGCCACTGAGTTGGTTGAAACCACCGACGCAGATGTAGTCGTGAACGGAATCACCGGTTCGATTGGACTCGCACCGACTCTAGCGGCACTCAAGACGGGCAAGACCCTCGCTCTGGCCAACAAAGAGTCTCTAATCGTCGGAGGTCGCCTGGTGACCGAAGCGGCCAAGCCCGGGCAAATCGTCCCGGTTGACAGCGAGCACTCTGCGCTCGCGCAGTGCCTATTGGCCGGGGCAACTAATGAAGTTCGCAAGTTGATTCTCACCGCCTCCGGTGGTCCGTTCCGAGGTTGGACTCGCGAACAACTCGAGTCGGTTACTCCGGCTCAGGCGTTGGCTCACCCAACCTGGGTGATGGGCAAGGTTGTCACGACAAACTCGGCCACCCTCGTGAACAAAGGCCTCGAACTAATCGAAGCCCACCTGCTTTTCGACATCCCGTTTGAGCGAATCGAAGTCACGGTTCACCCGCAGTCGATTGTTCACTCGATGGTCGAATTCGTTGACGGCTCGGTGATTGCGCAGGCCTCACCGCCGAACATGAAACTACCTATCGCGCTGGGTATGTCTTGGCCTGATCGCATGAGTAACATCGCGCCTGCTTGCGACTGGACTACAGCTCAGAACTGGACTTTCGAGCCGCTAAACGAATCGGTTTTCAAGGCTGTGAGTCTTGCGCGCCAGGTCGGTGCGGCGGGGCTAACTTTCCCAGCGGTTTACAACGCGGCAAACGAGGAAGCAGTCGAGGCCTTCCACCACGGGCGCATCGGCTTCAACCAGATTGTTGATTTGGTTGAACGGGTTGTCGATGCCCACCAAGCCGAAGGCGAACTAAGCCTTGAAACTGTTCTTCAGGCCGAGGTTTGGGCACGTGATCGAGCTAACGCCCAAATCGCAACAGCCTGCTAGTCAAATTGTCGGACATCACAGATAGGTTCTACCAATGGGCATCCTCGTAGTAGTTATCGGTCTCGCAATTTCCATCGGTTTGCACGAGTTCGGCCACCTGATTCCAGCCAAGCTGTTCGGTGTTCGCGTGCCGCATTGGGCCATCGGCTTTGGCCCCAAACTGTTTTCAAAGAAAATCGGCGAAACCGAATACTCGTTTCGACTGATTCCCCTCGGTGGCTACATCACCATGATTGGCATGTATCCGCCAGACCGCAAAGGTAAAGATTCCAAGCGTCCGTTCGGTCGGCTCATCGCGCAGGCGCGTGAGGCACACAAAGAACATCAAGAACCCGGCGACGAAGGAGTTCGCACCCTCTACAGCCTTCCGGCTTGGAAGCGCATCATCATCATGTTTGGTGGCCCATTCACCAACTTGGTTCTCGGGCTAGTGATTCTCACTTCGGTTTTTGCAACTGTCGGCACGACAACCCAAACCAACAAGGTCGGCTCAGTGGTCGAGTGCCTGCAGGCTATGACCGGGGGAGAGTGCGACGCGTCGAGTCAGCCGACTCCCGCCAAGCAAGCCGGCCTCCAATCCGGCGACCAAATTATCTCGGTCAACGGCACCGCGACAGCAGATGCCGAGGCGGTGCAAACTCTCGTGCGAGCTACCGACAACGACGTCCGCCTCGAAATCCTGAGGGAGGGCGCTGAGATCTCGGTGAATCTTTCCGCGGCAACCGTAAACCTGACTACCCGAGGCGAAGATGGCACCGACGTGACTAAGGAAACTCGCGTGATCGGCGTCGTGTTCGGCTCCGAGCAGAGTCCCGTTGGATTCGCAGAGGCTGCCGGCTCAGCCACCGAGATCTTGACCGGAACCTTCGGGTTCATCGGCTCGTTCCCAGAGCAGGTTTACTCGGCGGTTTCGAAGACCTTTGCGGGTGAGCCACGCGACCCAACCGGAGCCATTTCGATTGTCGGTGTTGCCCAGGCATCGGGCGCGAGTGATTCCTTTGCCTACTGGCTGTTCCTGATCGGCTCGCTGAACATCGCTCTATTCGTGTTCAACATGATTCCGCTGCCACCGCTCGATGGTGGGCACATTGCGGGTGGCCTTTACGAGTACCTCAAGAGGGGCGCCTACCGACTGGTTGGTAAAAAGGATCCTGGTCCTGTCGACACAGCACTCATGGCGCCGATTGCGCAGTTCATGTTTGTCGCACTTTTCCTCGCGGGAATCCTGATGATTATCGCCGACAGCGTGAACCCAATCTCTTTCTAGGGTTTTAGACTTAGGTTGTGCCAGCAATCAACTTAGGACCTCGCAAGACTCCGCCACCAGTACTCGCTCCGCGACGCAAAACTCGCCAGATCATGGTTGGCAAGGTCGCCGTCGGAGGCGATGCTCCGATTTCGGTTCAGTCCATGTGTACAACACCGACTACGGACGTAAACGCAACGCTTCAGCAGATTGCCGAGCTAACCGCTTCGGGTTGCGACATCGTTCGCGTTGCTGTTCCGAGCCAGGATGACGCCGACCGTTTGCACCTGATCGCTCGTAAATCACAGATTCCTGTAATCGCCGACATTCACTTTCAGCCAAAATATGTCTTCCAGGCAATTGACGCTGGTTGCGGAGCCGTGCGTGTAAACCCTGGCAACATCCGCCAGTTTGACGACAAGGTTGGCGAGATTGCCAAGGCTGCCAAAGACGCGGGAGTTTCGATTCGAATCGGTGTAAATGCGGGCTCGCTCGACCCTCGCCTGCTCGAAAAATACGGCAAGGCAACCGCCGAAGCGCTGGTGGAGTCTGCCGTTTGGGAGGCTTCGCTCTTCGAAGAGCACGACTTCCACGACTTCAAGATTTCGGTCAAGCACAACGACCCAGTCGTCATGGTGAAGGCCTACGAAATGCTCTCGGAGCGAGGAGACTGGCCGCTGCACCTGGGTGTTACCGAAGCCGGGCCGGCCTTCCAAGGCACCATCAAGTCTGCGGTTGCCTTTGGTTCCCTGCTTTCCCGCGGCATCGGAGACACCATCCGAGTTTCGCTGTCTGCTCCGCCGGTCGAAGAAATCAAGGTCGGTTCGCAGATTTTGGAATCTCTCAACCTCCGCCCACGCAAGCTCGAAATTGTTTCTTGCCCGTCCTGCGGTCGAGCCCAGGTGGACGTTTACACCCTCGCAAATGACGTTACGAAGGGTCTTGAGAAGATGACGGTTCCGTTGCGCGTCGCCGTCATGGGTTGCGTAGTGAACGGCCCAGGCGAGGCTCGCGAGGCAGACCTAGGTGTTGCCTCCGGTAACGGTAAAGGTCAGATCTTCGTCAAGGGCGAAGTAATCAAGACCGTCCCAGAAAGCGAAATCGTCGCAACTCTGATCGAAGAGGCCAACCGTCTGGCCGCGTCGATGGATCCAGCACTTGTGGGTTCGCCACAGGTCGTCGTAGCTCAAAAGTAAGAATTTCATGCCTATCCGTTTATCAAACCTGTTCCTCCGAACTCTTCGCGAAGACCCTGCAGAGGCCGAGGTAGAGAGCCACAAGCTACTTCTACGAGCGGGCTACATTCGCCGTGCTGCTCCGGGTGTTTACACCTGGTTGCCACTGGGTCTTGCCGTAAAGGCGAAGGTCGAGCAGATTGTCCGCGAAGAGATGGCGCGAGCCGGCGCTCAAGAAGTCTTCTTTCCGGCACTGCTACCTCGCGAGCCGTTTGAAGTGACCGGCCGCTGGACCGAATATGGCGACAACCTGTTCCGTTTGCAGGATCGCAAGAAGGCCGATTACCTGCTAGCCCCAACACACGAAGAGATGTTCACCCTCCTGGTGAAAGACCTCTACTCGTCATACAAAGACCTACCGGTTTGCCTGTACCAAATTCAGAACAAGTACCGCGATGAAGCTCGCCCACGAGCCGGTCTGCTTCGCGGTCGAGAGTTCGTGATGAAAGACGCGTACTCGTTCGATATCGACGATGAAGGCCTAAAGCGCTCATACCAAGCCCAGCGCGATGCCTACGAGCGAATCTTCACCAGACTCGGTGTTGACTACGTAATCGTGAAGGCCGACGCCGGTGCGATGGGTGGCAGCGCGTCCGAGGAGTTTTTGAGCCCCAGCCCAATCGGCGAAGACACCTTTGTGCGCTCGCCTGGTGGCTACGCAGCCAACGTCGAAGCCGTGGTGACACCTGCGCCGGCTGCCCTGCCCATC
>JBEBBA010000083.1:0-6029 GCA_041158585.1 Actinomycetota bacterium | reverse complement strand
TACGAAAACTTCCCTGGCTGGAGCGAGGACATCAGCACCTGCCGCACATTCGAAGAACTACCGGCAACCGCGCAGAGCTACATCCTGAAGCTTGAAGAGTTGAGTGGTTGCCGCATCAGCGCGATCGGCGTGGGCCCAGCTCGTGACGCGATTATCGTGCGTCACGACATGCTAAACGGCTAAGCGCTAGTTAGTTGGGGTTGGCGCAGGGGTCGAGATCTTGACCTCTAGGACCTTCGCGCAACCGGCCTGAATCACAAGAACCTGGTTCGCGATGGTTTCGTAGGCAACGTCACCCATTTGCTCGACGGCGTATTCCATTTGGCCGAGTTTCATGAACTCGTCATACTCCGGGCCCCAAGAATCAACCTTTGAGGTGCCCGATGGGTCGAAGACTTCCAGGGCCTTGTTTGCGCCGCGGAAAAGCTTGTCGAAAGCCTGGGCCAGTTCGGTCTCGGCCGATGCGTTCTGAAGGGCGGTCTGGAAAACTTCGCAGGCTTCCTTGTTTTTGCGGGCGAGGTCTTCTTTGGCCCACTGCGGCTGAAGAACCAAACCGGCATAGACGACGGCTCCGATGATTGCGGCGATGGCCGAAAGCGAGATAGCGGCCAAGAACCAAGGTTTCTTAAACATGGAGCCCTTTCAGTAACCCTTATAGGTTACCTTTTCGGCGCTGCGGCAACCGCAGCCCTGATCGACTCAACGTAGTTACGTGTTTTGTCGAGCGCGGCCGATTCGCCTTCTTTTTGAGCCGTCATGGCGATGTCGAAGAGGACGCCGGGGGCAGGCGCGAGCGGGTTGATCTGTTTCAAGGCAAAGTTTTGACCGCCCTCGAGTGTGGCGATGGCCACGAACTGCCCGTTAGGGCCGGGCTCGAAGTTCAAGACAGAAGCTAGCGGCCAAATCATTGTCTGGGACGCCCCGGTGAACATGACGCGCTGAGTCGTGTAGAAGACGCTTCCTTGATCGAGTGGTTTGAGCTCGCCGGCTATGGCGGCAAGTTCGACGTGGTTGTCTTTGTAGATCAGTTTTTCGCCAGGCTCTAGTGCGAAGCTTGCCTCCGGGCTAAACCCTTCGTTAGCTAAACGCTCGAGCCCGATGGCTTGCGAGGTCAAGGAGTTGGTTAGGTCGCGTTGTTCGCGGCGCTTTGAAGCGAAGTAGCCCCAGATGGTCAGCCCAATCACACCTGCGCCGATCGCCCCCGAAGTCCAGGCTGCCGCCGGTTGCGCCTCAAAAGCGGCAAAAATGAAGACCAACCCCACAAAGAGCAGGCAACCGGTGCGGAACATGAAACCCCCGTAAATTTTGGACAACTGTTTTCTCATTATCAGCGCCTCGGGGGACAATTAACCCGTGAACGAGCAAGAAGACGAGCTGGACGAAGTCGTGGTGATGTGGGCTAAACCCGCACCCACCGGCTACATCCCGTTTTATCGCATGTTCTATCTGCCGGACGTCCTCGACCTCAAGAAGATCGGCTACCCGCTAGAGAAGTTCGAGAATCTCTTCGACCTCCTAGACGGTGCACTCGTGAGCGAGGCGCAAACCATTCACAAACTGCTTCACCTGCCAGGTGGCAACGCTCTCTGGAACCCGAACAAGGCGAGGCAGTACGAGTTCAACATTCGCGCGGCACTGCACCGTTTCGGCTTGAGCGATGCGCCGACGATTCTTCGACGCACCATCGGCAAGGCCTTCCCTGGCGATCACCTAACCCACCTAGCTATCGACATCATCAACGTCTTTTTCTGGGCAACGCTCGCTCAGATTGCTCGCGACTACGCCTGGCGCTCGCCACAACTCGAGCACATGGCCGAGTACCTCGAATACCCGATCCGTATGGCCTTTGGGCCAGAGTCTCTGAAGGCGGCAAGCTGATGGCGAGGCTAGAGGTTGTTCAGGGCGACATCACGACCTTCGCCGCCGACGCCATTGTGAACGCGGCCAACGAAAATCTTCAGCACGGCGGGGGAGTCGCCGCGGCTATTTCACGGGCAGCCGGCCCGGAGCTGCAGCAGGCTTCGTATGAAATCGGACACTGCCCAACCGGCGAAGCCGTTGTTACGCCAGGGTTCAAGCTGCCTGCAAGGTTTGTAATCCACGCTGTCGGGCCGATTTGGCAAGGTGGCACCAACGGCGAACCGACTGCCCTTTTCAGCGCTTACTACAAGGCGGCCAAGGCCGGCGCTGAGGCGGGGGCGAGAACAATTGCGTTTCCGTCGATTTCGACCGGCATCTACGGCTACCCAATTGAGGATGCCGTGGACATCGCGATTGCAGCGTTGCTTGAAGCGCTCGCCGATTACCTGAGCATCGAGAAAATCACCGTTGTGACTTTCTCGGACTCGGACTACGAGATTTTCAGCGAAGCAGTCGAAGGTTTATTCGACTAGTTGAGGCCGTGCCCCGGCTTGATCTTCTCTGCGATGTAGTCCATCGCTGCGAACATCACACCCGAGATCACGAAGACCAGGTGAATGACGATTCGCCAAATCACTCCATCGCCAACCTTGGCCGATGGGTCTTCGCCGAGGTGGATGAAGTCCTTCAGAAGTTCGATGACCGAAATCGCTACTAGCGAGCCGATCAGCTTGAGCTTTAGGCCCGAGAAGTCGATGGTTCCCATCCAGTGCGGGCGGTCTTCGTTTTCCTTAGCCGCATCGATCTTCGAGACGAAGTTTTCGTAACCGGCGAAGATCACAATCAGAATAAGGTTGGCCAGCAGCACCAGGTCGAGCATCGCCAAAAGGTCGAGGGTGAATGAGTGAGCCTCGTGGGCGAGGACCGAGTTCAGCAGAGTCACAAAGGCGTCGAAGAATCGGACGAGCACCAAAATCAGAGCGGCGGCGAGACCCACATATAAAGGTGCAAGCAACCAGCGAGCCGCGAACAGGCCCCGCTCGAGAATGCTAGAAAACTTTGTCATGGCCTACCCTTCGTTTTAGTTAGCCTACTTTGATGGCGGAGCTGGTCTTGGTAGCGCCCGAGTAGCCATTTGCAGTTTGAGTGACGGTTAGCGAGATTCGCTTGCCCTTCTGACTGGCAAGAAGTTTGTAGGTTCGAGCCGTCGCTCCCTTGATGGCCTTGCCATCCAGCAGCCATTGGTACTTCAAAACTGCACCATGCGCCCAAGACGTAACCTTGGCGGTCAGCACGCTACCGACTTTTGCAGTACCCGTGAATGATGGCGTGGAAGTCGCCATTGTGCCTTGGGTCACTACTATCGGGTCGCTGGTCATGGTCGCCGATTCGTAGCCTGACAGCGTGCCGGTCACTTTGGCGGTAATAGAAGCGCCTAGATCAGCAGAAGTGAGAACGTGTATCAGAGAAATGCCGCTCCGAATCAAAGCGCCGTTTCGATACCAAGCAACCGTTAGGAATGTCCCTTTATCCCAAGTGCCTGGCACAACCGTTAGTGTCGTACCGACTTTTCGGGTGCCGGTAAGCGCTGGGACAGGAGTCTTGTTCAAAAGTGGCGGAGACACCGTCAAATATGGATAGAGGTAGGTCAACGTTTCGAAACCTGGCCGCGATAGCTGCACTCGAAGAGCGACCTTCATCGTTTCTGCTGCCTTCTCAAGATAAATACTGGAGGAAGTCGCACCGTTTCTTTCGACGAAAGTGGTTCCAGTAGGTGTTGTCACGATGAAGCCCCACTGGTATTCGATGACTGTTTCGGAACCCAAATTGGAGAAATCAACCGTTAACGTATTTCCAGACCTTGGGGTTCCCGTAATTTTGGGCAATAACGCTGGATTGAAGACACCTTTAGAGATCTCTAAGTAAGTCACTGCAGAACCAGCGACACCTTCAAAAGTTCCGCTCACAGTTAAAAGAATCAGATAGCCGAGGACAGAGTCATTGGGCACAAATTCACCGTTGGTGTTCACCATCGAGCCACTCCAAACGCAAGACCCAGCGCCGATGCACGTGGCATTCGCTACAGGAACCGCATCCCAAGTTCCTAAAGATTTATCCCAGCGTTGTAATGTCATCGTCGTTTCCGTGCCAGCATCCCATGTGCCCGGAGTAATCGAAATTGGAGACCCAACCCTTTTTTCACCACTTATGACGGGTGGGTTTGTCTCGCCGAGTTGTGCGACGGTCGTGCCTGGTAGATAGATTGCCTTTCCGTTCGCTACTGTCGCCGATTCGTAGCCTGTCGCTACGACCTCTATTACGGCCCAAAGCGTAAAGCCCGCATCAGCTGCAGTTATTCGATAGCTCAATCCATTAGCGCCAGAGAGCGCTTTGCCGCCAGCCTTTCCGGTCCACCATTGCACGGAAATGTTGGCATCTTCGGGCCATTGGCTTCGGAGTAAGTTGATAGTTGAACCCGCTCTAAACTCACCTGAACTTGATGCTGTGGTGTTGAATTGACCTGGAAGAATCGTGCCGGAAGCACTGGTTTTAGTTACTGATGCATAGCCCGGTTTGGCGCCTGTTACGCTGCAAGAAATTGACTTACCTAGATCACTCGGCGTCGGCGTGTAGGTCGGGGCCTGAGGGGCTCCGAAAGTTGCACCACCGAGGAGCCAGTTGTAAGTAAAAGTTACGCCGGCGTCCCAGATGTCTTCGTTTCCGAAACAAGTGAGTTTTTTGCCTACCCTGAATGGCGCATAAAGACCGGGTGATGATGCATTGGCTAGAGCACCCTCGGCGATGCTTGTTGTTGCGCTCACCTTGGAAACTGAGTTGAAACCGCGAGCAGCGCCAGTCACCTCAACCGAGATGTTTTGCAAATAGTCGTCGCTGGTTGTCTTGTAAGTAACTGCGTTGGCCCCAGGAATTGAGACACCTTGACGTAGCCATTTGTAGCTCAAGGTAATTCCGCTGGCCCAAGTCCCAGGCACAGCAGTTAGAGTTTGACCAACTTTCGCGACCCCAGAAATAGTCGGGGTAGGCGTTAGGGTCTGAGTAGCAGCACCCACTTTCACAGAGTCGCTCGTGTCCACCAGCGTCTTGTAGCCAGGTTTCTTGGCTGTAACTTCTACGGAAATGTTGGTGTCGAAATCCTCTGATGTAAAAGCGTATTGCATCGTTGTCAGGCCAGGGATTACCACTCCGTTTCTAAACCAACGGTAAGTAAACTCGACACCTGTTTCGTTTACAAACAAAGCTGCCTGCGAGGTTCGACCAACGGCCGCGTCGCCACCAAAAACTGCCAACCAAGGTTTGAGGTTCGGCGAGGTGAAGCTGGCGGCCTCAATCAAACTCGAGGCACTGACCTTGCTCACATTTGTGTAACCAAGTTTCGACCCCGAAACCATCACCGAAATTTGGCGGTCAACGTCGTCTGCTAGAACCGTGTATGTGGTGGCCGTCGCCCCAGGAATCGCAACCCCATCTCGCAACCACTGGTAACTGAGTGTCACGCCGGTGTCCCAACTGCCTGGAGAGACTGTGAGTAGGCTGCCTAGTTTCTTTGTGCCGGTGAATGTGGGTGTTGGCGTCGAAGTGAGATCAAGCCCAGCAATGATCGACGCCTGACTGGTCTTTGCAACACTTAGATAGCCAGACTTTGATCCCGTTACACGAACGGAAATCGCTTTGTTGGCGTCGAAGCTTGTGAGTGTGTAAGTCGGTGACGTCGCAATGTCGATAGGCACCCCGTCGCGCAACCACTGGTAGTTCAGGGTTACTCCGGAATCCCAAGCGCCGGCCGAAGCAGTGAGTGTGTTTCCGACTTTTTTGGTTCCTGAAAGCGTTGGCTCGGGGGTGAGGGTTTGCGCCAACAAAATTGTGTCACTGTAGCCCGAATACCGGCTAACCGAGTTCAGGCCACTTCTTGAACCGGTGACTCGCAGACGCAGCTGACTCCCGGCATCGGCAGCCTGAACCACATAATCCGAACTTGTGGCCCCCGAAATCGTGATCGCTCCGCGGTACCACTGGTAGCCAACTTGCACGTTGTAAGGCCAGGTGCCCGAGCGCCCTTTAAGAGTGGTTCCTACCCCAAGATCGCCAGAATAGGTAAAGTCAACTTTTGCAACCGGCCAGTTTCGAATAATCACACAATCGTCAATTGC
>JBEBBA010000082.1:0-42857 GCA_041158585.1 Actinomycetota bacterium | reverse complement strand
CTGAACAAACTGCTCACCAAGGGCTACATCTGGATCAAGAGTTTCGAGCAAGCGCCGGCCGGCTTCGACGCCCGCTTCTCGGCGATCAACCGCCGCTACATTTACAAAATCGCCGACAAGGGCTCACCGAAGTCTCCGCAAATCGTCCGCTACGCGCTCTACCACCTTCGCCGCCTCGACGAAAAGAAGATGCACGAGGCCAGCCAGGCGCTCCTCGGCCTCCACGACTTCGCCAGCTACTGCAAGCCGCGCAGTTTCGGCTCTACGATCCGCCGCCTCGAGAAGGTCAACGTCACCCGCAAGAACGGAATCATCGAGATCGAACTCCAGGCCGACGCCTTTGCGCACAACATGGTGCGCTCAATTGTCGGAGCGCTGATCAAGGTTGGCGACGGCAAAGCCACTAAGGATGACATCGCCCGCGTGCTCGCGATGAAGAAGCGAACCTCAACCGGTTGGAAGGTTGTCGAGCCTCACGGACTCACCCTGATGCAGATCGGCTACCCCGCAAAATCGAAACTGGCTGCCCAAGCCATCGCCACCCAGAGAATTCGTACCGAAGACGATATTTAGGGTTTGACCTGAAGCCTATTAGCCGACTAAACTTGACCTCTGTTGCTGGTTAAAGCCAGCCCGTAAACCAATCCTCAACGAAGGCAAACTTAACGTGCGTACTTACTCACCAAAAGCTCACGAGCTAAAGAACGAGTGGCTGATCATCGACGCCACCGACGTAGTGCTCGGCCGACTAGCAACCACTGCTGCCAAGCTTCTTCGCGGCAAGCACAAGCCAACCTTTGCTAGCCACATGGACAACGGTGACTTCGTCATCATCATCAACGCAGACAAGATCGCCCTAACCGGTTCGAAGCTTGCTCAGAAGAAGGCTTACCGTCACTCGGGTTACCCAGGCGGCCTAACCGCAACCACCTACGCTGAGCTTCTAGAGAAGAGCCCAGAGAAGGCAGTTGAGAAGGCTATCTCGGGCATGATCCCTAAGACCACCCTTGGCCGTCAGCAGCTTGGCAAGCTAAAGGTTTACCGCGGTGCAGAGCACCCACACGCTGCCCAGAAGCCAGCGACCTACGTAATCGACCAGGTAGCCCAGTAAGGACACCCAGATGGCTAAGAACGAAGTAGCAGTAGAAGAAGTTGTAGCTCCAGAGAGCTACACCACCGAGACCCCAGCAGCAGCTACCAAGCCTGCTAAGTCGCGTGGCCCACTAACCACCCCTGGCGCCGGCCTTGGCCGCCGCAAGGAGGCAATCGCTCGTGTTCGCATCAAGCCAGGAACCGGTGTTATCACCGTCAACGGCCGCGCACTTGCCGAGTACTTCCCAAACAAGCTGCACCAGCAGCTAATCACCGACCCGTTCACCGTGCTTGAGCTTTCGAACCAGTACGACGTCATCGCCCGCATCAACGGCGGCGGCATCGCTGGCCAGGCTGGCGCACTTCGCCTCGGCATCGCCCGTGCACTGAACGAGATCGACCGCGACAACAACCGCCCTGCCCTTAAGAAGGCTGGCTTCCTAAAGCGCGACCCACGTGTCATCGAGCGCAAGAAGGCCGGTCTCAAGAAGGCTCGCAAGGCTTCGCAGTTCTCGAAGCGCTAAACATTCAGGCGTAGCCTCTTCTCATGGCTCGACTTTTTGGCACCGACGGCATCCGTGGTGTCGCCAACCGCGACATTCCAGTTGACCTCGCCCTCAAAGTTGCTCAGGCAGCAGCCCTAGTTCTCGGCAAAGATTCCAGAGACAACGGACTCAAACCAAAAGCCGTAATCGCGAGAGACCCAAGAATCTCAGGCGAATTTCTGGTCGCCGCCGTATCAGCAGGTCTAGCAGCCAGTGGCGTTGACGTCTTCGATGCCGGAGTGATTCCAACCCCGGCCGCCGCCTACCTAACCGCCGACCTCGACGCCGACTTTGGCGTAATGATCTCGGCCAGCCACAACCCAGCCGCCGACAACGGCATCAAGATCTTCGCAAGAGGCGGGCATAAACTCCCGGACCACATCGAAGACGCCATCGAGAAGGCAATCAACGAAGAGAAGCTTGCCCCCATAGGTGGAGCGGTAGGCCACGTAACCCGTTTCGCCGACGCCGAAGACCGCTACATCGTTCACCTCATGCGCTCGGTTCCCAACCGCCTCGACGGCCTGAAGATCGTTCTCGACTGCGCCAACGGAGCAGCCTCCGCAGTTAGCCCTGAAATCTTCGCCGACCTCGGTGCCGAAGTCATCGTCATCGGTGCCGACCCAGACGGCCTCAACATCAACGAAGGCTGCGGCTCAACTCACCTCACCGCCCTTCAAACCGCGGTTATCGAACACAAAGCCGACGCCGGTATCGCCCACGACGGCGACGCCGACCGCTGCCTAGCCGTTGACCACACCGGTGCTATCGTCGACGGCGACCAGATCATGGCAATCCTCGCACTCAGCCTCAAAGCCAACGGCGAACTTGCAAGAAACACCCTCGTCGCCACCGTTATGTCGAACCTCGGCCTCAAGCTCGCCATGAAAGAGCACGGCATCGAGATCATCGAAACCAAGGTCGGCGACCGCTACGTTCTCGAAGAGCTCCGCGAAGGCGGCTACACCCTCGGCGGCGAACAGTCCGGCCACGTAATCCTGAGCAAGCACGCCACCACCGGCGACGGCGTCCTAACCGGCCTCCGCCTTATGGCCGAAGTAGCCAAAACCAAGAAGACCCTCAAAGAACTTTCTGAAGTAATGAAGGTTTACCCGCAAGTTCTCCTCAACGTCAGAGGCGTCGATCGCACCAAAACCGACGACCCCGAAGTCCAGGCAGCAGTAAAAGAAGCCGAAGCCGACCTCAAAGACACCGGACGCGTTCTCCTACGCCCATCTGGAACAGAACCAGTCGTTCGCGTAATGGTTGAAGCCGCCGACGAAGGCACCGCTCAGTCTTGGGCTGACCGTATCGCTCGCGTGGTTGAGCGACGTTTGGCCGTCTAGGAAGCCAAAAGGTGAATCCGTGCTCAGCGATCTCTTAGGCTATGCGGCACTGATTCTTTTTGTTTGCCTAGGTGGGGGAGCCACCTACTCATTGGGTTTTGGCTTCCACATTCGAGACAAAAAAAGTAAATTGAAAACTCTCGTCATTAGCGCGTTGAGCATTGCGCTCTCGTTTATACCCTCGTTCATCGCGATATTGGGCGGGAATTTTGGATTCACGGTTGAACTGTTGCTGATCGTGGCCGTCGTTTATTTCGTGCCTGTTTTTGTCTGGGGATTCATTCGGGGCGCCACAAAAAGGCCCCAGACTTTCAGGGACCCATCGAATCAGATCGACGTCTTTGCAAATTTCTAGCGCTTTCTGAGCAAAACGCTTTTGATGCATGCGCGACACTCATATTTGCCCCAGGCGTTGAGCGCTTGCAGATTAAGATGGGCTCGAGTTAGAAAGTGGGCACCCGTTGAACGCAACGATCAAGTTTGAACTTGAAGTCGGTTGGCCGGAGCAAAAGACCTTACGCATCGAAATGGGGGACAAGCTTGCTGAACCTCGCGAGATTCTCTACTTCGCATACTTCAAAGGCGCGAGCAAGAAGTCAGTGCCAGAGGTCCAGGCGAAATTGACCAACCACGGTTACCGTGTTTCGATTGAGGCAAAATTGCTCGGAGCGACCAAGGTAACGGCATCCAAGGAGCACTCGCTGACAGACGAGGTTGTAGAGGCCCATGTTACCGAGGTTGTAAAAATCGTCGAAGGCGCCGGAGGTCAGTACGACGGCTTCGTCGGCGAAGTGGTCGATTAAGGGACGAGTTTTCCACAAAAACTAGCAACCACTTGAATTGCCGCGCTGCCTCGCTAAAATGTAGATACATTGTAGATACACGACTGAGGAGAGCCATGCGAGCAAGCATCAAACGCTGGGGCAACAGTGCCGCGCTACGTTTACCGGCAGCTGTCTTGCAGCAGGCAAATTTCAGCTCAGAACAAGAAGTTGAGTTTCAGGTCTCCAAAGGACGAATAACGATTGTCCCTGCCGCTGTAGATGAGTTCGACCTTGAATACCTACTTGCCGGAATTACAAAAGATAATCTTCACGGCGAAGTCGATTTCGGTAAACCTGTAGGTAACGAGGCCTTCTAGTGGCTTACGTGCCAGACGCCGGGGATATAGTCTGGCTTCAATTTGATCCGCAATCGGGGCACGAACAAGCGGGCCACCGACCTGCTTTGGTTCTCAGCCCCAAGTCCTATAACGGCCTCACTAATCTCATGATCTGTTGCCCAATGACCACTAAAGGTAAGGGCTATCGTTTCGAGGTCGAAGTTTCGCTGGACGACGAATCTAGCTTCGTTCTGTCAGATCAAGTGAAGTCGGTCGACTGGGTTGCAAGACGGGCTAAGAAAAAAGGAACAGCACCAGACGAAGCGATGCGCCAGGTTCGTGGGCGTGTCAAAGCCCTTTTAGGGTTGCCTTAGGCAGTTTACAAACTTGGTTTAGTTCACTGAGATGCTTGCATCACCAATGAAGTCAAGCGTTGCATTCGCACGAGCATCGCCCGAAACCAAGAACACAGTGAATTCCCGCCACTGCGTCTTGCCTGGGATCGTCACCGTATCAACTATGGCCGTATACGTCTGTTCGGCAAATCCAGCTGTCGTTGCTTTCAACTGCAGTTGACTCACATTGAAGGTTGCTGGATTTGCACTTTGGTTGTTGCAGGCAAATGCGACTGACGTGACTCCAGACTTGTAAGTCCAGAATTCCGGATGGTAGATGGTGCAGCTGGCCTGCCAAGGGTCTGTTGACACTTGTGCGGTTCCTTGAACCAGGGTTAACGGGAGCGAGGTTAACGTGCCGAGAATGGTCGCTGTTACATTGGCGCGGTAGTCGCCTGGGATGTTTTCGATCCTGAACGTTCTCGATGTGTAGTCGTAACCTGGGCCACCGCACTCGCAAGGTCCAGCGACCACGCTTGTCGACAGCGACTTTTTGTTGACCTTAACCTTGTCCAGACGCAGAGCCGCATTGAACCCCTGAGGCCCAGTGGTCGTGAACGTAATTGTCGAGCGCTTCGTTTTGGCGTCGTAAGTGACCCAAGGTGTTCCCTTAATCGAGAAACCAGTCGGCTTAACTATGCCTTTGGTTACGAACTTGGGGGCCTTCACGACCTTCACAGTTCCGGTTACCTTAGCCAATTTGCCAATGCGGAGGTCACCTGCCATAGGCTTGCCCGTCGAGTCGACGCCGGTCAGGCAGGCTGACTTCTTTGCTGGAACAGTGTTTATTCCAAATCCTTTGGATGATGATTTGGCCTTGCCAACTGTGAATACCAATTTCGCCGAAACCCAGATCTCTTTATTGGTTGTGTTCGTTACAGGAAGACAAGGAAAGGTCTTCTTCGATTCGACTCCCCAGCCAGCAGGGGAGAAGGTTTGCGCCTTCAGGCCCTTCGGGAGTTTCACTGAGCTCGCTAGTTTTGTGGCTTTAACCTTGGAAAATTTCAGGGAGACTTTGGCGTTCGCCAAGTTCTTAGAAATGTCACCGGGTGCACTGCCGAGATTTATCCACGTCTGCCACCCCGGGGCTGCATAGAGCATGGTGTTGAAGCCCAAGAACTTAGTGCTGTTAACGGTGACTGAAGTCAGTTTGTAAATTACTCCCGCTTTTGAAAAGTTTTCGAGCGATGCCTCGAGGCGAGTTTGGTTAGCCTGCGAGTCAAACCAGAAACTCAACCCGTAGGACTTATCCAGCCTGAGGCCCAACCCTTTGAGTTGAAGGGCCAAAGTTGCTGAAGGGAAAGTCGCAAAGCCGATCTTGCCTCGCAAAGCAAAATTGCTGATTTGGGTAAGGTCTAGCTGATCCGACCAGTTGCCTGCTTGGAAACATACGGTTGCCTTGCCAGCGGTTACTGCGTATCTGTCGGTTTGCGGCCAAAGTTCAACCGGATCGATTCCCCACTCGAAGGAGAGATTTAGATCCTCAACAGTTATGAACTTCACGCCAGCCGGACCAGTTACAGAAAGACAAAACTTGTCCGCAGTAATGGTTACAGCGTCTGAAACTGTTACGCCAGGGGTAGTCACAACTTGAGTTTTGTCCACAGATGCGCTGGCTTTGGCAGGGGATCCTAGAACCAGTGTTGAGAAGGCAAGAATCAAAGCCATAAAAAGGCCTAATTTGCGATTTTTCAAAGCATCCTCCAGCAATTAGCGGTTTTGAAAAAGTTTAGGGTTTCTTCGCAAAACAGTTCATAACGCTTTGGTGACTTCTGGAATTCACTAACTCTTGCGAAGTAAGACGCTTTCCACCGCGTGAGACGCTCCTTTACGCAGCACTAGCGTTGCACGAGAGCGGGTTGGCTCGATGTTGGCCTGGAGGTTTGGCAGGTTGATGGTGTCCCAGATTCGTTTGGCGGTTGCCAGTGCTTCGTCTAGGGGCATGGATGCGTAGCGGTGGAAGTAGGACTGTGGGTCGGTGAAGGCACTCTCGCGAAGCTTGTGGAATCGGTTCAGGAACCATTCGGTGATGTCTTCGGTTTTTGCGTCCACGTAGATTTTGAAGTCGAAGAAGTCGCTCAGGGCGACCTCTTGGCCGAGGCTTGGTGGTTGTAGAACGTTGAGGCCTTCGATGATCACGACGTCGGGTTCGTCGATGCTGATTGTTTGGCCTTGGACGATGTCGTAGACGAGGTGGCTGTAGACCGGGGCTTCGATGTGTTTCTTGCCCGACTTGATGTCGGAGACAAAGTTGAGCAGCGCTAGGCGGTCGTAGGATTCCGGGAACCCTTTGCGGGTCATTAGTCCGCGGCGTTCAAGTTCTTGGTTGGGGTGGAGGAAGCCGTCGGTGGTGACCAGGGCAACCTTTGGGGTGCCAGACCAGCGCTCGAGAAGCTCTTTGAGGAGGCGCGAGACGGTTGACTTGCCCACGGCAACCGAGCCGGCGACGCCGATGATGTATGGAACTCTGGTTGAGCGCTCGCCGAGAAACTCTGCTTCTTGCTTGTGAAGCTGTTGGGTTTGGTTGACGTAAATGTTTAGAAGTCGGCTGAGCGGGAGGAAAACTTCTTCGACTTCTTTGAGGTCGAGAAAGTCGCCGAGGCCTCGAATGTTGTCGATTTCGGGCTGGGTTAGCGGTAGTTCGGTGTTTTTGCCGAGTTCGGCCCAGTCCTGACGTTGGATTTCAACGAAAGGGCTTAGTTCTGGGCTTCTGGCTTCGCTCACAAGTACCCATTCTCGCGTAAATTAGAGGTATGTGTGGAATTGTGGGCTATGTAGGGCCAAAGTCGACCCTTGATGTTTTGCTAGGCGGCTTGCGTCGTCTGGAATACCGCGGATACGACTCCGCCGGTGTTTCGGTGATTTCTGGCGCTGGTCTTGAGACCCGCAAGAAGGCCGGCAAGCTAGACAACCTCGTTGGCGAGATCGACGCTCACCCGTTGCCTGCTGCACACATCGGTATTGGTCACACCCGTTGGGCAACCCACGGTGCTCCGACCGACGGCAACGCCCACCCGCACCTCGGTGGTTCTGCCCTAAAACTTTCGTTGATTCACAACGGCATTATCGAAAACTTCGCCGAGCTGAAGGCCGAGCTAGTTGCCGATGGTGTTGCGTTTGCTTCTGAGACTGACTCTGAGGTGGCCGCCCACCACATTGCTCGCGAGTATGAGAAGTCGGGCGACCTAATCGCTGCGTTCCGCCACGTGATGAACCGTTTGCACGGTGCTTTCACGATTCTTGTAATTCACGAAGACCAGCCAGATGTTGTCTTGGCTGCTCGTCGCAATGCTCCGCTGGTTATCGGTTTGGGTGACGGCGAGAACTTCTTGGGCTCCGACGTCGCCGCTTTCGTTGAGCACACCAAGCGCGCTGTTTCGGTTGGCCAGGACGAGATCGTTGTTTTGAAGTCCGATTCGGTCAGCGTCTTCGGTTTCGATGGTCAGCCGGTTTCGTTCGAAGAATTCTCGGTTGACTGGGACGCCTCGGCTGCTTCGAAGGGCGGTTGGTCTTCGTTTATGGCGAAGGAGATCGCCGACCAGCCTCAGGCCGTGGGCGACACCCTGATGGGTCGCTTGGACTCGGACGGTTTGGTAACTCTTGCTGAGATGGACGGCCTTTCGGCTGAAGACATCAAGAAGCTTGAGCGAATCATCATCGTTGCTTGCGGAACCGCTTCATACGCTGGTGACATCGCGAAGTACGGCATCGAGAAGTGGTCGCGGATTCCGGTGCAGGTTGAGCTTTCGCACGAGTTCCGTTACCGCAACCCGATCGTTACCCCAAACACTTTGGTTGTCGCCATCTCGCAGTCTGGTGAAACCATGGACACCCTGATGGCCACCCGTTACGCCAAGGAGCTCGGTGCCAAGGTGTTGGCGATTTGCAACACCCAGGGCGCAACCTTGGCTCGCGAGTCTGACGCAGTGATTTACACCCACGCCGGCCCTGAGGTTGCCGTGGCATCGACCAAGGCTTTGACCGCGCAGATCACCGCCGGTTACCTGCTCGGACTCTTCCTTGGTCAGGTTCGCGGAGCGGTTCCGGCGGCTGAACTCAAGGCTCTCGGCGCAGACCTCCTGAAGATGCCGGCTCGTGTTGCCGAAGTTCTCGAAGGCTTGGATCAGGCGTCCGACCTGGGCGCTGCTATGGCTAACGCCAAGTCGATCTTGTTCCTCGGCCGTAACGTCGGGTTCCCGGTGGCTATGGAAGGTGCTCTAAAGCTCAAGGAGCTCGCCTACATTCACGCCGAAGGCTTCGCTGCGGGTGAACTGAAGCACGGCCCAATCGCACTGATTGAAGAGGGCCAGCCGGTCATCGTGATCGTGCCATCGGCTCGCGATGCCGAGTCGCTGCAGCCTAAGGTGATCTCGAACATTCAGGAGATCCGCGCTCGCGGTGCTCGAGTCATCGCGATCGCCGAAGAGGGCGACCCAAACGTTGCCGAGTACGCCGAGCACGTGATCTTCGTGCCGCAGAGCGACCCGATGTTTGCCGCGATTCTGACCGTTATTCCGCTGCAGGCCTTTGCGCTGGCACTCTCGACGGCTAAGGGGCTCGACGTTGACCAGCCGCGCAACCTTGCCAAGTCGGTGACGGTCGAATAAATCATGATCGTTGGCGTCGGCGTTGACATGGTCGATCTGGCCAGGTTTGAACGCGCAATCACCAAGACGCCCGAGCTGGTCGAAAAGATTTTTGCCGAGTCTGAACGCACCGGTTCGGTCGAAACCCTGGCCGGTCGATTTGCTGCCAAAGAGGCTCTCGTGAAGGCGGTTGGCGACCCTTCGGGTTTGCAGTGGCACGAAGTCCTGGTTTCTAAAGACGAGTTGGGCAAGCCCTCGCTTTCGACCACCGGTTCGACCGCCAGCTTTGTTTCGGGGCGAGGCATCAACTCGCTTCACCTTTCGATCAGTCACGATGCCGGCTCGGCGATTGCTTTTGTGGTGGCGGAGTCATGAGAACACTGACCATCGACCTAGACGCGATCGTTCACAATTACAAGACGATGGCCGCCAAGACCGAAGCCGCAGTGCTGCCGGTGATCAAGGCCAACGCCTACGGCCACGGAATGGTTGAGGTTGCCAAGGCGCTCGAGTCTGCCGGTTGCGGAGGCTTTGCGGTAGCGGATGTCGCCGAGGGTTTGGTGTTGCGCGAGGCTGGCGTGACCGCCGCGATTCTCGCTTGGTTGCACGACCCAGAAGACGACTTCGTCGCAGCGGTTGCCAACGACATCGACCTCGGCATCGCTAACCTCGAGCAGCTAGACCGCGCGCTAAAAGCCGCCGAAACCAGCGGCAAAATCGCCCACGTTCACCTCAAGATCGACACCGGACTCGGCCGCAACGGTTCAACCGTGAGCGAGTGGCCTGCCCTACTGGAGGCAACCAAGCGCGCAGTCGCAAGTGGCAAGGTCCAGGTAATCGGAATCTTCAGTCACCTGAGTTCAACCGGTGAACCCCAAGACCTAGCCCAGGTGGAGCGATTCAAACTCGCCCTAGCCATGGCTGAGGAGGCCGGCGTTGATTACGAGTTTGCACACCTAACCGCGAGCGACGGCAGCCTGGCCTACCCAGACGCACACTTCACCATGATCCGAGTCGGCATCGCCCTCTACGGCCTCGACCCGTTTTCGTCCAACCGCGCGAGCGAATACGGCCTCAAGCCGGCCATGACCGCCACCGCCAAAGTCGCGCAAACCAAGCGGGTTCCAGCCGGCACCGGTGTCTCTTACGGTTACCTGCACACCACCGCCCAAGACACCACTCTCGCGCTGATCCCGATTGGCTACGCCGAAGGGCTTCCGCGCAATGCAACCGGCAAGGCAAATGTGAGCATCAACGGCAAGCTTTACCCGATTCTCGGCCGGATCGCGATGGACCAGTTTGTGCTCGATGTCGGCGACGACAACGTTCAGGTCGGTGACGAAGTCGTTCTCTTCGGCGACCCAGCCAAGGGCCACCCGAGCGTGGACGACCTCGCCGACGCAGCCGACACCATCAACTACGAAATCGTGACTCGCATGGGCGGCCGCTTCAAGCGCGTTTACGTCGGTGCGAACGCATGACCGCTCGACTAATCGAGCGGATCCAAGTGAACACCCCCGAACAAATGCACGAGTTCGGTTTGCGCTTGGCCAAAAACCTCAAAGCGGGCGACCTCGTTCTGCTCACCGGCCCGCTCGGCGCTGGCAAAACCACCCTCACCCGAGGAGTCGGCGAGGGGCTCAAAACCATCGGAACTGTCTCAAGCCCAACCTTCGTGATTGCCCGCACCCACAGCCGCGAAAACGGCGAAGCACCGCTGGTGCACGTGGACGCCTACCGACTAACCAGCCCAGCCGAATTCGACGACCTCGACATCGACCTCGAGAACAGCATCACCCTCGTCGAGTGGGGCAGGGGATTCACGGAGGACCTCCTCGACTCATGGCTCGACATCGAGATCGACCGTGGCAATGAGGACGATTCCAGAATCGTCACAGTCACCGGCCACGGCCCAGAGTGGCAAGAGCGAGCCATCTCATGATCCTCGCAATCGACACCTCCGCCGGCACCAGCGTCGCCCTGATTGAGAACGGCGAACTCCGAGCCGAAATCACCATCGACGACAACATGCGTCACGCCGAAGTAATCGGCGAAACCATCGCCCAGCTCCTCGCCACAACCAACACCAAGCCGCATCAGATCAACACCGTCGTCGCCGGTCGCGGCCCGGCCCCCTTCACCGGTCTGCGAGTCGGCATTGCCGCCGCCACCATGTTCTCCGTTGGTGCTGGAGCAAAACTTTTTGGCGTTTGCAGTCTCGACGCAATCGCATTCAACGAGCTCTCCCGCGGCGAAGCCCACAAACTGCTTGTCACCGCCGACGCCAGGCGCAAAGAGGTTTACTGGGCAATCTACGAGGGACTTGACAAAGACGGAGTCCCGATCAGAACCCACGGACCCGCGGTGAACAAACCGCAGGACCTCGAAGAACTTTTGAAAGAGCAAAACCTCACCACGGTTCACGCCCAGGCGAAGATGAGCGCCAAAGACTTGGGGCTCCTGGCTCACAACCTGCAAAAAGCCAACCGACTCGAGCCAGACACCACCGCCCTCTACCTCCGAGCCGCCGACGCTGTCGAACCAAAAGCTCACCAACGTTTCGGCAAGGCGGTTAGCGGATGACCCTCTACCTGAGACTCGCCACCGAAGCCGACCTCGAGCCCATCATGCAACTCGAAAACCAAAGCTTCCCGACCGACGCCTGGCCCGAAGAGTCGATGCGCTTCGAACTTAACGGCCCTCACACCCGCTACTTTGTCGCCTTCGACGCCCCCGACGAACAAAACCTGATCGGCTATGCCGGCCTAGCCAAACTTCAAGGCAACCCCCAAGCCGACATCCAGACCATCGCCATCGCCCAAACAGCGCGAGGCAAAGGCCACGGCAAAAAACTTATGGAACGCCTCATCACCGAGGCAATCAACCAAGGCGCCGAAGAAATCTTCCTCGAGGTCAGAGCCGATAACCCGGTCGCTCAAAACCTCTACCTCGGCCTCGGCTTCGAACACATCGACACCCGCAAGCGCTACTACCAGCCAGCCGACATCGACGCCTGGGTGATGCGCCTGCGCTTAGAAAAACAGAACACCAAACAACCGCTCGTCCTCGGCATCGAATCCTCCTGCGACGAAACCGGCATTGGCATCGTCCGCGGCAACAACCTGCTCGCCAACGTCATTTCGAGCAGCATGGACCTCCACGCCCGCTTCGGCGGCGTAGTGCCAGAGATCGCCGCGAGAGCCCACCTCGAAGCACTGCAGCCAACCCTCGAGAAAGCGCTCAAAGAAGCCCAAATCGACTTGAGCGAACTCGACGCAATCGCCGTCACCAACGGCCCAGGGCTCGCCGGCGCCCTCATGGTTGGCGTCGGAGCCGCCAAAGCACTAGCCGTGGCAACCGGCAAACCGCTCTATGCCGTCAACCACCTGGTCGGCCACGTCGGCGTTGACGTTCTCGAACGCGGCGAGGTAATCACGCCAACCATCGCCCTGCTCGTCTCGGGCGGCCACACCTCGTTGCTCAAGGTCAACGACCTCCTCGACGATGTCGAGCTGCTTGGCGAAACAATTGACGACGCCGCCGGCGAAGCCTTCGACAAAGTCGCCAGACTCCTCGACCTCGGCTACCCGGGCGGCCCCAAGATCGACGAGCAAGCAGCCAAAGGCGACCCAAAAGCAATCAGGTTCCCGCGAGGACTCACCCTCCCGAAGGACATGGAGAAACACCGTTACGACTTCTCGTTCTCGGGCCTCAAAACCGCTGTCGCCCGCTGGGTCGAAGTCAAAGAAGCAGCCAACGAACCCTATTCGATCCCCGATGTCGCAGCCTCGTTCCGCGAAGCCGTGGTTGACGTCCTCGTGACCAAAGCGGTCAACGCCTGCAAAGACCACGGGATTCCGCGGCTCCTCCTCGGGGGCGGCGTTGTAGCCAACGCGAGACTCCGCGAACTAGCCAAAGAGCAGTGCGAAGCCAACGGTATCGAACTCAGAATCCCAGCCTTCAGCCTCTGCACCGACAACGGAGCCATGATCGCCGCCCTCGGCGCTCAATTAGTCATGGCGGGCCGCAAACCCTCCAACCTCGACTTCGGCGCGAACAGCACACTACCCGTAACCACCGTTCAAACTCCCTAGCAACCACTCAGCGTCAACTCAGGGTTCTCACAGGTTCGACTGCTCTACTTTGAACAGCCAAACAAAGGAGAACCCATGGCAGAAGAAACAAAGGTCAAAGATTCCAAGAAGTTTGACCTCACCAAACTCAACACCCTCGCAGTCGTTTCGCTAGCAACCGCAGTCACCGGTTTCGGTGCAGTCGCCGGTGTTATCACCGGTCACATCTCGCTAGCCCAGCTTAAGAAGACCGGCGAAGCCGGCCGCCCACTAGCCCTCGCCGGTGTAATCGTCGGTTACACCGTCATCGGCTCATGGATCGCTCTAGGCATCGCAGGCTTCTTCCTCCGCGCCAAGGGCTACGAGTTCGGCTACGGCGAAGTGCGCCACTTCGGCAACGACGACATGATGGGCGGCCACTTCCAGGGCGGCCACATGGACATGGACGGCGACCGCGGAATGATGCAGATCGACCCTAACCAGCTACCACCAGCACCAACCGAGACCCCTGAGGTTGTCGAAACCCCAGGTGCAGTAACCAACTAAGCAACAAACCGCTTCATTTGTATTTCCCCTTTCATAGAGAACCCCGCCACCTAACCGTGGCGGGGTTCTTTGTGTAAAAGTGGTTGCCCAAAACATAGATAGGCGTATCATAAAAGATACGAAAGGCAAACTATGTCAGAGTTTAGAAGCATTTTTTGGGAGCTCCTCGAAAAGGATCTAAATGATCCTGAGGCAGCGCGGATCTTCTTCAAGGACGGCCTCCACATCACCTTTGTGGATGACCTGATCAATCAACTAGATGACAAACGCGCCGAACTAGGAATCAATAAAACCCAACTCGCGAAAGCCCTCGGCGTCGAACCCGCAAACGTCAGACGCCTATTCTCCAAAGGCCCCAAGAACCCAACACTCACAACAATGATCGACCTCGCTTTCGGCCTAGGCCTGAAGCTGCAGTTGGTCCCCCTAACCGACGAAGACTTAACCGCTGTCATTCCACCGCGCGTTCAGGCGAAATCAGGTAAGCCTCACGCAATCGAAGGACCTCTCGATAAGTCGAGTCAGGAATAGTTGATCGGAACGGTTTTCTAGCGCCTGCTAGCACCACCAACAGCGGGGGTTTGTTCCCAGGCGCAAAGTGATCCAAAACGCAAAAAAGCCTGAAGTGCTCTCTCCCCGGTCCGTCAACTCGAAGTTCGAAGATTCCAAGCAAGTCTCCTCGCATGGCCTCCCAATACCCGCCTCCCCTAAACTTCCAAGGCGGGGCACTAGCTATGGCAATCAATCGTCGACTCACCTTGAGTCGAACTTCTGCAGGGCATGACTCCAAAAACTCCATAGGCGAAGCAAGGCTGGATCCCTCAGCGCCCTTGAAGAAGAAAATTTCGTGAGGCGAAAGCCTGAACTCAAGTGAGTGCCTCTCGGTCATTCATAAAACCTAAATCCAAGCAACCTCTAAATCTTTAGATCCGAAAACCTGTGGAATGCTGAACCTATGACTTTCAACTGGGGATTTCTCGGCGCTTCCGGCATAGCCAACGCCATGGCCAATGACTTCAAAACAGCCGGCCTCACCATCAAAGCCGTTGCCTCAAGAGAGCAATCAAGAGCTCAAGACTTTGCCAACAAACACCAGATTCCAACTGCCTACGGCTCCTACGAAGACCTGGTGAACGATCCCGATATCGACATCATCTACGTTTCAACCCTCAACCACGTCCATAAAGAACACGCCCTACTCGCAATAAACGCCGGCAAACACGTCCTCGTCGAAAAACCTTTCACCATCAACGCCGAAGAAGCCAAGCAAATCCAACGGGCAGCCATAGCCAATAAAGTGATGGCCATGGAAGCCATGTGGACTCGCTTCCTCCCCAGTCACCTCGAACTTCAAAAACTCATCGAAGAAAGAACCCTTGGCGAGCTAAGACTTCTTCAAGCCAGCCATAACCAACGACTCACCCATGTCGAAAGACTCCAAGACCCAGCAGTCGGCGGCGGAGCCATGCTCGACCTCGGCATCTACCCGCTCTCTTTCGCCTATCGAATCCTCGGCTCACCTATAGCAATCCATGCCAACGGCCAACTAACCGAGCGAGGCGTGGACGAGTGGGCAGCAATCTCCCTCGAATACCCAAACGGCGCAGGAGCACTACTCACCACCTGCATGAGCGCCGCCGGCTCCACCACAGCCGAGATCATCGGCACCAAAGCCAGAGTGGAATTGGACGGACCCTTCTATAACAACACCAGCTGGCGCCTAATCGCCCCCAACAACGAAGTAATCCGCGAATACACCCCAAGCCACCAAGGCCGAGGCATGCAATACCAAGCCCTTCACCTCGAAGAATGCCTAAAACAAAACCTCACCGAAAGCCCCATCCTCCCTCCGAGCGAGAGCATCGAGATCATGGAGGCGATGGACATTATTCGGGAGAGAATTAAACGCGGTTGACCACTTTGGACGTTGTTCTGCCCCAACGGGGCCGACTCACTTGCATCACCTATTGTTGGTGGGCTAGTCGATAAATAGCGCTCTCGCGTAAGAGATAGCTATCACGCAAGAAAACACAGCGGTAATCACAAAGAGAAAGATGTAGTTCGGCAGGTTATCAAAGCCGATCAATGCCAAAGCGCCGACGACTGCAGAGAGCGTAAGAAGCGTGGATCCGACAACGAAGCCCTTAGGAAGAGCCACTTTTCGGAAAATCAGGCGAATCCGGCACGTGCTGAGGAACACACTCACAAGATGAACAAACCAAACCATGACCACAGCACTTGTTTGAGCAGGATTCAGTTCGAACATTCGAGCAAGGGGATCAAGCAAGTATGTTTCCTGCGAGCCACCATATCTAGTGATTCCAGCGACTACATACACCAGGGCGTTAGCGAGCCAGAATAAAGCCAACGATTTCCATAGATCACCTCGACGTAGCAGCAGCCGAAAACGGCTTGACGACAGGGGCAACTCAAATCTCAAAATGCTTTCGACAAACGAATCCCTAGGTTCCGAGTTATCGAGTTTCATGACTTTAGCCCTACTTCCAGTTTGTCCAACGCTTAACCTCTCGAACTGTAGCATCCGCTACCGGTCTCGAAACGGACGTTTCAATGACATAGTCAGTGATGAACTCGATAAGCCTTATTTTTCACAAACGCCCAAATTCATCGACTTGGGATTTGCGAGTGCTAGAGCAACGACTCATCGATGGATATGGTGGCGTAAAGGGAACTTTATTGCACAATAAGATCAACTCGATCGGATACTGAATTGACATGCACTTTCAACTAGGCGAATTCGTTGGACTTGAATTTGAGCGGAGATTTTCGAATCGTCGTCATGTCGTGTTTCACAAACCTGTTCCCACCTGGCTGGTCCGGATGTTCGTGCGGCTCGGGTTTGGTATCACAATTCTCTTCTTTGAATACGACAGCGTTAGAGACTACTACTTCCGTTTGTACAGGAGCTCAACCGATTTGAGGAAATGTCAAGCTTCCTTGGATCGTATGCTCGGCGGCGCGACAAGAGCTGAATCCCTCCAAATTCGTGTGTCTCGAAAGTACGATTTATCAGTCGTTTCCAGGTTGACTGGCTTGAAACATCTGCACATTGGTTCAAGGTTGAAAAACCCACTTGATTTAGGTCAGAACATGCAGCTCGAAACCCTTTCCCTCGGACCGGCAATCTCGAGTCAAGTTACAGGTCTGGCTAAACTCGAGAACCTTTCAAATGTCATCCTCGGCACTGCATCTGTGGATTTCTTGCAGGACCTTCCAAACTCAACTAGATCATTAAGCATGAGTGGGTGGATTCCAGCGGGGTTGGGTACAGAGTATTTGAGAGGCTTGAGAGAGCTAAGTCTAGATTCAGTGCCAAGCATGAGTTTTGAAGGCCTCGCACCACTGCTGGAAATCACACATCTGACCCTTGATGATGTGAAGAAAGTTGAAAACCCCGAGCGATTGAAGGAATTTTTCCCGAATCTCCAAGTTCTGCAAATCCTCTCTACAGACCTGAGAATCCGCCGGTCCTTGATAGATAACCTCCCTCGTGGGTGCCAGCTGATTCAAAACATCTCTGCAGAAGCGTTAGCAAAACTAAACGCTATGTAGCGTCTGACTTGAGTCTAATTTTTTGAAGCAATAGCAAGCGAATCTGCACTTGGCTCGGCCAAGCCTGGGTTGTGCAGTTGTTTGATCTTCACGGCAACACGGTGAGCACAGTTGATTTGGTTTCAGACACTGTATCGGGTTGGTTGTCTTATGACGAATACGGTAACCCTGATGCGGGAAACCCTGCGAACAGTAACAACATCAACTACACAACCTATGGTGTGGCTGAAAGAGCAACTAACAGCACGGGTTTGATGTTGATGGGTGCGAGGGTTTATAACCCTGAAACAAACCAGTTCACCAGCCCAGACCCGGTCAAGGGTGGTAACGAAAACGGTTACACCTACCCAAACGACCCAGTAAACACATCAGACTTCACAGGTGAAAACGGTTGGTCGAATTTTGCATTTAGCTTTGGAGCAGCATTACTAACGGCTCTAGCATGTGCGGCAACGGCATTAGCCGGTTGCCTCCTAGCGGGTGTCGTAATCGGGGCAACTTCTGGCTTCCTGTCCAAAGGTGTCGAATGGAACGAGCTGAAGAAAAAGCCGAAAGGGGGGCCTTTAGCATACATGGCGAATGGGGCAATCGAAGACGGGCTCTGGGGCATCGTAGGATTTGGTATCGGGGGTAGAGTTGCAAAAATCGCCCTGAAACGAGGTTTGAAAGAATTTGAACGTGGAACTATGGAAGCTCTAAAACGTGAATTCAAGCTATCGAAATATAGCGAGACCATCACATCTGGCCTGAAGTACGGCTACGAGCAACTCAAGAACTTGAAACGCTAGCGTTGGGCCTGCTTTGTATTCGGGTTACTTGTTGCTTATCTGGGTTGTATTTGCCGCATTTGAGTTAGGCAAGGCGATTGGGAAACGCAAATCTCGAAAGAGTATCTGGTTATATTTCTCGGGTTATTTGGTTTTTGTGATTCTAGTTTTCGTACGCTTCCTATTTTTCCTCCCCCCTAAAGACGAAGGTCAGGGTTTTGAGATGGCTGCAATCGCCTGCTTGCTAGTCTCTGTTTTGATCATTCCTCTTACCGCGAAGATTGTGAACAAGAGGCGTATTCGGCGGGAGCCAGCTAAAAACGACCAATGACAGCGTCGCGGACCTGCCCCCGTTTAAGGATTTAGCATCTAATTAGCCGCTCGGTTTTCGATAAGACACTTCAAACATTCTGATTCGGTTGGGTCAACATAGCCGAGCAGACTTGGAGTCAGGTCATGGACTACTGAACTTGCCTGCCAATTCGCCAAATCGAGGGACGAGGATAATTTTCTGGGTAAGTGTCTGGGCAAGCCTTGTTTTTGCATGGCTCTATACGGGCTGGGAACTGGGTCGCAATAGATTGAAGCTGTCAAAATTCAGAAATCATTTTCTCTACATCGCCGCTCTGAACTTTTGTGTCGCTACGTCCGCAATAATGGGGCTAGGCAATGAGTCCTATCTCCTTGAGTACTTCCCAAACATACTCTTGATCTCTCCGATAGGGGCAATTGGAACCTTTTCTCTAGGACGGTTATTTACCTTCTTTAGAGACCGTTCACGTCGCAAAAGCGAATCTGGCTAAAGGCGTGGATTGGCAGTAAGCAAATTTCCTGATGCCTTGGTAAAGGCGCAGGTCATGTCGATGTGTACGTGCGAATTTGTTGATCGATTTCGTGGAGCGAACGGTCTTACTGTTCTGCCGGCGACATGCATGCTATCCATCACGAACAAACGAATATCGCCTTATGTGCACCCCCTATGCGAGTAACGATCAGGGTGGCCTTGTTCTTTCCTTTAGGGGAGAGTTCTTTTCTTAGGGATTCTGGGGTGATGTCGGTGCCACGTTTCTTTATTTCTAGGGTGCCGATGTCGTTTTGTTTGATGTAGGCCTTGAGTTGTTTGCGGTCGAATGGGAGGACTTGTTCGATCTTGTAGCTCTTGAGCCAGGGTGAGGTTATGTTGTCGTTGCCGGTTAGGTAGGCGATATTTGGGTCGATGGTGTGGGTGTTGGTTTGTTCGGCAAGCAGGTTGATTAGGTGTGATCTGATAACTGCGTTGTCTGGTTCGTGAATGAATTGTCCGATTTCGCCGGTTGGGGCTGGTTCTTCTTTTTCGTTTGTCTTGAGTTCGTGCTTGCCGTCTTTGGTGATCAGGAGTGCTGATCTTTTGACTTCTTGGCGTTTGGTTTCGTTGAACCAGAGGGAGAGCTCGACTAGGTCGCCTTCGACCGATACCCACTGGGCTTCGGCTTCTTCGGGGATCTGGTTATGGGGGTGGCCGGGGCCGAGTTTGATTCCGGATGGTTTTTGCTTGGCTTGTTCGATGACCCAATCGAAGTTGGGGGAGAAGTCTTGGGGGTTGAAGAGTCTTGCTTTGGAGTTTCTGCGGGCGGGGTCGAAGAACAGTGCTTGGTGTTCTTTGAGGTTCAGTTTGGTGACGTCTTCGTTGTTGACTTCGACGTTTTCGAAGATGGCGAGGTTATAGGCGGCGATGGCTGAGGTGACCTCGTCGATTTCGTAGGCGTTGACCTTGAGGTCGAGTGATGCGAAGGCGAGCGATTCGGCGCCGATGCCGCAGCCGAGGTCGGCTACTTGGGTGACTCCGGCTTGTTTGAAGCGGTTGGCATGGAGGGCGGCGACCTGGAGTCTTGATGCTTGCTCGAGGGCGTCTTCGGTGAAGAACATTCTTTGGGCGAACTCGCCGAACTTCGCTTCGGCTCGTTTTCTGAGTTTGGCTTGGGTGAGGGCGTTGGCGATTAGGGCGGGGTCGTGGCCTTGGGCTCTGAGCTTTGTGATGGTTTTGACGATGTCGAGCTTGGTGCTGTAGTCGAGCTGGGCGAGTAGTTCTTGGCCTTCTCTTTCGAGAAGTTGGATTAGCTCGGCTTTGTTCATGGGTCAATGCTATTTGTTTGTTGGCTAGCACTCGCCTTGACCGAGTGCTAATGGTGATTTAGAATTGGGTTGTCTCAATTGAGGCCCATTACTTATTAGTTAGAAGAGGTCATTGTGTCTGTAAACATCAAGCCACTAGAAGATCGCATCGTCGTTCGCCTGCTCGAAGCAGAGACCGTAACCGCTTCGGGTCTGGTAATCCCAGACACCGCTAAGGAGCGCCCGCAGGAGGCTGAGGTCATTGCTGTTGGTCCAGGCCGCGTCGATGACAACGGTGTTCGTATTCCTGTTGACGTAACCGTTGGCGACAAGGTTATTTTCTCGAAGTACGGCGGCACCGAGCTGAAGTTCGAAGGTCAGGAATACCTGATCCTTTCGGCTCGCGATGTGCTTGCAGTCGTAGTTCGCTAAATTTCTCTGAGGAGGACCCCGGCCGATGGTCGGGGTCCTTTTTTATTGGCTAGGGTTGGTTCGGTGAGCTCAACTAATACGGCTAAAGGTCTGACCTACGGGTTGACTGCGTATTTGATTTGGGGCTCGTTTCCGATCATCATCTCTCTGCTCTCGTTTGCTTCGGCAATGGAGGTGGTGGTTTGGCGAGTGGTCTTTGGCTTCTTGGCCGCTGTTGTCTTGATCACTCTGAATCGTTCTTGGGGTTCGGTTCGTTCGGTTCTTTCTTCGCGGTCGTCGCTGGTATGGATTTTGGTTTCGGCTGTCTTCATCATGGTGAATTGGCAGGCTTACGTGCTCGGGATCGCTTCGGGTCACGTGGTGGAATCCTCGCTCGGATATTTCATCAACCCTTTGGTCACGATTGTTTTGGCTGTGGTGTTTTTGGGGGAGCGGCTTAGGTTCTGGCAGTGGTTTGCCGTCGGGTTAGCTTTTGTCGCTGTGGTTATTTTGACTTTCGATTACGGGCGTCCGCCTTGGATCGCTTTGATACTGGCCGGGTCGTTTGGGATCTACGGTTTGGCGAAAAACAAGATCGGGGGCAAGGTTTCGGCTTTGAACTCGTTTGCTTTTGAGTCTGGGTTTTTGCTGCCGGTGGCTTTGGTCGAGTTGCTTTTGGTGTTGCCCGGGGGAATCCAGTTTGGGGCGGCTGGGTTCTGGGGTTCGTTCGGTTTGGTTGCCTTTGGGGTGATGACGGCGATTCCGCTGATCTTGTTTGGCTCGGCGGCTAAGCATCTGCCGCTGTCTTGGATCGGGTTTATGCAGTTTCTTACGCCGATCATCCAGTTCAGCCTTGGGCTGTTTTACTTTGGCGAGACGATGCCTTTGGCACGTTGGTTCGGCTTCGGGTTGGTTTGGTTGGCGCTGGCGTTTTTGTCTTTCGACATGGCAAAACATCGTCAAAAGAGCACAAAATAGGGGCTTTGCGCGTATCGAAACAAGATTGTTACACGACGCTTTTTGCGCTTGAAAATGCGAAAAACGGAGTTGAAACGCGGTTTTGAAACGAAATCCGTCTTGATTTTTTGATTTGGCGACGAAATGCCACTTAGGTTTGGCTTAGTTGGTCATAAATTCGTTGAAAAGAGAAGTAACGGGCCTGTATTTGTCGTCGTGGCTGGCTATGCTTTTGCCTAGTGGTTCGGGAGTCCTCTCTCGTGCCCGCTTCCATTCGAAACGGAGAAAACATGAACAAGAACCTAAAGCGGGGAGTTAGCTTTGCAGCTGTTGCATCAGTTGCAGCGATGCTCCTCACTGGTTGCGCGCCAGCAAAGTTTGACGCCGCAAACTGCACCGACGCCGAGCTAGCTCTCGGTACGTTGCTTCCAACCACCGGTAACCTAGCGTTCCTTGGTGCTCCAGAAATCGCAGGTGTAGACCTAGCTGTTGCTGAGATCAACGAGAACGGTGGAGTTGGCGGCAAGTGTGTTTCTGTAAAGCACACTGACTCGGGCGACACCACCACCAACACTGCATCGCAGTCGCAGGCAGCTCTAAAGGCCGCTGGCGTTGACGCAATCGTTGGTGCTGCATCGTCGGGTGTAACCCTTTCGGTTATCGACAAGGTCATCAAGGACGAAATCGTTCAGGTTTCGCCTGCTAACACCGCTCCTGTACTGAGCACCTACAAGGACAACGGTTTCTACTTCCGTACCGCTCCTTCGGACGTTCTACAGGGCCGCGTTCTTGGAAACAAGATCGTTGCTGACGGTTACTCGAAGGTTGCCTTCCTAACCATCCAGGACCCATACGGTACTGGTCTACAGGAGAACGCTGGCAAGTCCATCGTGAACCAGGGCGCAACCGTCGTTGCTAACGAGGTCTTCCCTGCATCTTCGAAGAACGTAAACGCACAGATCGACCGTGTTCTAGCTTCTGAGCCAGACGCAATCGCTGTCATCTCGTTCGACGAGGTCAAGGTCATCCTTCCTTACCTAGTAAAGACCAAGGGTTGGGACCCAACCGCTCTTTACCTATGCGACGGAAACACCGGTGACTTCTCGAAGGACTTCACTGACTTCAACATTGCTGGTGCACAGGGAACCATTCCTGGTGTTATCGCATCTGAAGACTTCAAGACCCGTCTAGCAACCGTAAACAAGGACCTAACCGTCTTCGCTTACGCAGCTGAGTCGTACGACGCAACCATGCTTATCGCCCTAGCTGCAGAGACTGCAGTTGCTGCTGGCGAAGAAGTAACTGGTGCAACCATCAAGAAGTACATGGTTCAGGTCTCTAAGGGCGGAACCAAGGTTGACTTCTCGCAGGGTGGCGGCTTCAAGCAGGCTGTAGACCTAATCAAGGCCGGCACTGATGTCGACTTCGATGGTGTCTCTGGCCCAATCACCTGGGACGACAACGGCGACCCAACCGAAGCATACGTAGGTGTCTACATCTTCGGTACCGACAACAACAACCAGCCACAAGACTCTGTCTACGGCAAGATCTAAACAGTCGAAAGACGGTAAAAACCCCCGAGCCGAAAGGCTCGGGGGTTTTTCCTTACCGCTGTCAGAGAGAGAGACAGCGGAGGTTTGCTACTTTTGCTCGGCTAGGTTACCTAGGTAAAGCTCGACCATCTTAGGGTCGGCGAGAAGCTCGCGTCCGGTGCCGGTGTAGGCATCCTTACCCTGGTCGAGCACGTATGCGCGGTCGCAGATCTAAAGGCAACGGCGAGCGTTCTGCTCAACCATGATTACTGTCACTCCGGCCTCGTTGACGCTGCGGACGTGCAGGAAGGCTTCGTCCTGGCGGACAGGCGACAGACCGGCGCTCGGCTCGTCTAGAAGCAGAACCTTAGGGTCAACCATCAGAGCGCGTCCCATGGCCACCATCTGGCGCTCACCGCCCGAGAGCGAGCCTGCGCGCTGGGCGCGACGCTTGCCTAGTTCGGGGAACACCGAGGTTACGAAGTCGAAACGCTCCTGGAAGCGCTTAGGCATCTGGAAGGTGCCCATCTCGAGGTTTTCTTCGATGGTCAGGCTTGGGAACACGTTGTTGGTCTGCGGCACGAAAGCCACACCCTTCGAAACGAGTTTGTTTGCCTTGAGGCCGGTGATGTCTTCGCCGTTGAGGAGGATCTGGCCCTCGCGGACGTTCACCAAACCGAAGATTGCCTTGAGCAGGGTTGACTTGCCGGCGCCGTTAGGGCCGATGATGCCGATCAGCTCGCCCTGATCGACGGTGATGTTGCAGTCGTTCAGGATGTTGACGCCGGGTAGGTAGCCGGCGTAGAGGCCCTTGGTCTGGACTACGGTGTTGTTGCTAGCCATTACTTGCCCTTCGCAATCTTGTCGGCGCCTAGGTCGCTGTCGTGGTGAGCGCCGAGGTAGGCGTCGATCACAGCAGGGTTCTTCATGACCTCGTTCGGTGGACCTTCGGCAACGATCTTGCCTTCGGCCATGACGATGACCCAGTCGGAAATGTTGCGGACCATGTGCATGTCGTGCTCAACGAACAAAACAGTCATGCCCTCGGACTTCAGGCCCTTGATGTGCTCGAGGAGGCTCTGGGTTAGGGCTGGGTTCACACCGGCCATCGGCTCGTCGAGCATGACGAGCTTCGGGTTGGTCATGAGCGCGCGGGCCATTTCGAGCAACTTGCGCTGACCGCCCGAGAGGCTGGCTGCGTAGTCATCGACCTTGGCGTCTAGTTTGAAGCGCTTGAGGAGCTCGGCCGCCTTTACGGTGATTTCGTCCTCGTTCTTGCGCCACAGTGGCTTGAGCAGTGCCTTCAGCACGTTCTCGCCCGGCTGCTTCTGAGCGCCCAGACGCATGTTCTCCATGACGGTGAGCATGTTGAGTGCCTTGGTGAGCTGGAAGGTGCGAACCATGCCCATGCGCGAAACGCGGAAGGCGGGGACGCCGGCGAGAGACTTGCCGTCGAAGGTCCAGTCGCCCGAGTTTGGCTGGTCGAAGCCGGTTAGCAGGTTGAAGAAGGTCGTCTTACCGGCACCGTTTGGGCCGATGAGAGCGGTGATCTTGCCGCGTGGGATTTCTACGTGAGCGACGTCAACTGCGACGTTACCGCCGAATTGGCGCCGAACGTTGTTGGCGATGAGAATCGGGTCAACCTTTGCGCAACCCGGCTCGATGGCGCCTTTAGCGATTTCACTAGGCATTGAAGTACAGCTCCTTCTTGTTGCCGAAGATGCCCTGAGGGCGGAAGATCACCAGGAGCATCAGACCGAGACCTACCAGCATGAAGCGGATAGCGCCGACCTGGTTCTGGTTGAGGAACGTGATCACACCCGACTCGACGCCAGCCGAGAGGAGGTCGCTCGAAAGCGAGAGCAGCGACCAGAAGATCATTGCGCCCACGATCGAACCGATCACGGTTGATGCTCCACCGAGCAGCAGGATTGTCCAGATGAAGAAGGTGAGGCTGGTGCCGTAGTTGCCCGGCTGAACCGAGGTCGGTAGCACGAACAGGATGCCGGCTACGGTACCCATCAGACCACCGACGACCAGCGACTGCATCTTGTAGGAGTAAACGTTCTTGCCGAGTGCGCGAACCGCGTCTTCGTCTTCGCGAATACCCTTGATGACTCGACCCCAAGGGCTGCGAATCAGGATGGCGAGGAGAATTGCGAACAGCGCGACGACCGTCCAGGAGACGATGCGGGCGAAGATGTCGTCCTCGGTGTATTCCCAGACCCAGAAGCCGTACTTGCCGTCGGCAATCGGGTTCATTGCCCAGAACTCCTCCGAGTACTCGTTGAGTCCCTGAGGGCCACCGGTGACCGGCTGAGCCGAGGTGGTCGAGACGATGAAGCGGAAGACTTCGGCCGCCGCGATTGTCACGATTGCCAGGTAGTCGCTTCGGAGCCTCAGGGTTGGAATACCGAGGATGAAGGCCATGACTACCGAGCAGAGCAGCGAAACAGCTACCGCCTGCCAGAAGCCGAGACCGAAGAACTTGACCGAGATCGAGAACCCGTAAGCGCCGACAGCCATGAACACGGCCTGACCGAAGTTCAAAAGGCCGGTGAAGCCGAAGTGCAGGGCGATACCGATTGCGGCTAGTGCGTAGGCTGCGGTGATTGGGTGAAACAGCCAGTCGATTGCGTTACCGAGAATGATGTCCATGAGTTACCTATCCGATTCTCTGCTTCTTGCCCAAAACGCCCTCTGGCTTGAAGAGGAGCACGAGGATCATGACGACCAGCGCTGCTGCAATCTTTAGGTCCGAAGGAATAATCAGGGTCGAAAGTTCTACCAGCAAACCGATGATCATCGCGCCAACCGCGGCACCGGCCGAGGTTCCGAGGCCACCGAGGGTGACGGCTGCGAAGATCAGCAGCAGGTTGAAGAAGCCGGTGTCCCAGGCTGCCTGCTGGTAAAGACCGAGGAACACACCCGAGATACCGGTGAGTACCGCGGCGATGATCCAGACGATTCTGATGATGCGTTCGACGTCGATACCGGTCGAAGCCGCGAGCGAGGCATTGTCGCTAACCGCGCGAGTGGCCTTACCGATTCGGGTCTTGGTAAGGAACAGGGTGTAGCCAATCAAGACCAGCACCGAGATTCCGGCGCAGATTACGTTGAGGGCCGGCATGTTCACACCGAGGATGTTCCAGGTGTCACCCTGCGAGAGCACCTTGGTGTCGCCACCGAAGAGCATCTGCAAGAAGTAGCGGATCACCATCGAGAGACCGATCGAGACGATCATCATCTGGGTGAGACCGATGCGCTTTTTGCGTAGCGGCCTCCAGAGAGCTGCGTCCTGGAAGTAACCGAACGCGGTGACGATTGCGATTGCGATCAGCGCCGAGGTGAGGAGGTCGAGGCCTATGGCCTTGTTGAAGAACCAGGTCGAGAGAGCGCCGATCGAAACCATTTCACCGTGAGCAAAGTTGCTGAGGCCGGTGGTTCCGTAAATCAGCGAGAGGCCGATGGCGGCCATTGCCAAAACAATTCCGAAGTTGATTCCGTTGAACAGGGCAACTACAAAGCGGTTTTCGACTGCTTGCGGCTTTTCGCCACCCGAGGCCTCGCAGTCAACCATGTTGAGCTTGAACGAAACCGATGCCGAGTTCACCGAGTCGAAGACCAGGGTGCGGGTCGCCTTGCCCATCAGGGTGCGACCTTCCGGTAGCGAGGTTTCGTCTAGCTCGACAGTGAACTTGTCTTCGAGGTAAACCGTGTCTTTAGGTGCCAAGGTTTCCCAGACGCCGTTCTCGTCGGTGACCAACTGTGCATCGAGGTCACGGCCGAAGACGTGGATCTTGATGCCTGGGACGCCGACGCCGCAATCGGCGATCTTGCCGCTGATCACGAACGTGGTCGCGGGGTCACCGGTGCCGGGATCCGCGGTCGCCGCCATCGCTGGCGCACCACCGATCAGGAAAGTAAAAAGCAATGCGAGAACGCTCAGCCACCTGCGGCCGGGTTTCGCAAACTGCGTTATGGACTGGTTCAAACCAACCTCCACTTGTTCATGGCACGCAAGCGCCATTGCTGTATCAAGAACCGACCTTACTAGAAAACGGACCGTCAAAAGGTGGCTTTTGGCGAATAGAAACAAAGGTGTTACCAGAGGTAGAATTGCCGAAACACACCTCTTAATGGCAGGTCTTATTTATGACTCAGAACGACCCATTCGGTTTCTTAGGGCTCACTTACGACGACGTCCTCCTGCTGCCAGGTGAATCCGATGTAGTCCCAAGCCAGGTCAACACCAAAACCCGCATTTCTAAGCGGGTAGAGATCAACATCCCGCTACTTTCCTCGGCGATGGACACCGTAACCGAGGCTCGTCTGGCCATCGCAATGGCTCGCCAGGGCGGCATTGGTGTGCTTCACCGCAACCTTTCGCTCGAGGCCCAGGCCGAGCAGGTTGACCTCGTCAAGCGCTCAGAGGCCGGCATGATCACCCACCCGGTAACCACCACCCCTTTGGCAACCATCCAGGAAGTTGATGACCTTTGCGGTCAGTACCGCGTATCCGGCCTCCCGGTTATCGACGAGGACGGCAAGCTGGTTGGTATCGTGACCAACCGCGACATGCGTTTCGTGCTCGATGTTCAGCGCACCACCACCCTGGTAAAAGACATCATGACCCCGATGCCTTTGATTACCGGACCTGTCGGCATTCGCCCAGAAGAAGCCATCGCTCTCTTCGCTCAGCACCGAATCGAAAAGCTACCTCTTATTGATGAGAACGAAAAGCTTCGCGGGCTCATCACCGTGAAGGACTTCGACAAGAGCGAGAAGTACCCGAACGCCTCGAAGGATGCCAACGGCCGCCTGCTTGTTGCCGCAGCCGTAGGTGTTGGACAAGACGCCTGGGAGCGCTCGATGGCTCTAGTCGAAGCCGGCGTTGACGTACTGATCGTTGACACCGCCCACGGCCACAACTCGGCCGTTCTAGAAATGGTCGCCAAGCTAAAGGCTGAGCCTTTCGCCAAAAACGTTGACGTAATCGGCGGAAACGTCGCCACCCGCGAAGGTGCAGCCGCGCTGGTCGCCGCCGGAGCCGATGGCGTGAAGGTCGGTGTCGGGCCGGGCTCGATTTGCACCACTCGCGTGGTTGCCGGTGTCGGTGTGCCTCAGGTCACCGCCGTTTACCAAGCCTCACTAGCCTGCAAGCCAGCCGGCGTCCCGGTTACCGCCGACGGCGGCCTGCAGTACTCGGGCGACATCCCGAAGGCAATCGTCGCCGGTGCCTCCGCGGTAATGCTCGGCTCACTACTGGCCGGAACCGATGAAGCCCCGGGCGACATCACCTTCGTCGGCGGCAAGCAGTTCAAGACCTACCGCGGCATGGGCTCGCTGGGCGCAATGCAGTCACGCGGCCAGGCCAAGAGCTACTCGAAAGACCGCTACTTCCAAGACGACGTGCTTCGCGAAGACAAGCTCGTGCCAGAGGGCATCGAAGGGCGAGTCCCCTACCGCGGTTCGGTCGCCAGCGTGACCCACCAGCTAATCGGTGGCCTTCGCGCATCGATGGGCTATGTCGGCGCCGACTCGATCGAAGAACTTCAGGCTCGCGGCAAGTTTGTGCGCATCACCGCAGCCGGCTTGAAAGAAAGCCACCCGCACGACATCCAGATGACTGTCGAAGCACCGAACTACGGAACCCGCTAGGAGCCGCAATGAGTGAAATGGAAATCGGCCGCGGCAAGCGTGGCACCCGAGCGTGGGCATTCGACGACGTCGCAATCGTCCCGAGCCGCCGCACCCGCGACCCTAAAGACGTCTCGACCGCTTGGAACATCGACGCCTACTCGTTCAACCTGCCTGTGCTCGCAGCCCCGATGGACTCGGTTGTTTCGCCAGAGACTGCAATCGCAATCGGCAAGCTCGGCGGCCTCGGCGTTCTAGACCTCGAAGGCCTCTGGACCCGCTACGAAGACCCGAGCCAGCAGTTCAACGAAATCGCCAAGCTCTCGCCAGAGCAGGCGACCGCTCGCATGCAGCAGCTTTACTCGGAACCGATCAAGCCAGAGCTGATTCGCGACCGTCTAGCCCAAATTCGTGCGGCCGGAGTCACAGTTGCCGGTGCACTTAGCCCGCAGCGCACCGCCGAACTACACAAAACCGTTGTCGCAGCCGGCGTTGACCTATTCGTCATTCGCGGCACGACCGTCTCGGCAGAGCATGTTTCGAAGACCCGCGAACCACTAAACCTCAAAGAGTTCATCTACGAACTCGACGTACCCGTAATCGTTGGTGGCGCGGCGACCTACACCGCAGCCCTGCACCTCATGCGCACCGGTGCTGCCGGCGTCCTCGTTGGCTTCGGTGGCGGCGCAGCCTCAACCACCCGCAAGGTTCTCGGCATCCACGCCCCGATGGCAACCGCGGTAGCCGATGTTGCCGGCGCACGCCGCGACTACATGGACGAATCCGGCGGACGCTACGTTCACGTCATCGCCGACGGTGGCCTCGGCACCTCAGGCGACGTCGTCAAGGCGATTGCTTGCGGAGCAGATGCAGTGATGCTCGGCTCGGTTCTCGCCCGCGCCACGGAAGCACCGGGTCAGGGTTGGCACTGGGGCCAGGAGGCTCACAACCCCGAACTACCTCGTGGCAACCGCGTTCACGTTGGTACCGGCGGCTCGCTCGAGCAGATCCTCAACGGTCCATCGACCGACGCCGACGGCACCTCAAACCTCATCGGTGCCCTCAAGCGCTCGATGGCAACCACCGGTTACTCCGACCTCAAAGAGTTCCAGCGCGTTGACGTCGTAGTCGCTCCATACAACGCCTAATGACCCAGAGTTTCGCCAAGGTCGCACTCACACCGAAGTGGATTGGCGCGCTCATCTTCGCCCTCGCCCTCGCGGCGATCTTCGCGTTCCTCGGCCAGTGGCAACTCGAGAGAGCAATCACCACAACCAAAAAGGTTGAAGTCAGCCCGATAGCGGTTCCGCTAACCAAACTGACCGCCCCGGTCGAACCGTTCAAAACCGAGTTCAAAAACCGAATCGTCACGGTCGATGTAGTCAGCTCGCAACTCAAGGGCACGGTCGCCAAGCGAGTTCAGACACTCACTGATGGCTCAACCCAAACTGGCTACTGGTCGGTAGCGCTCGCCACCCTAAAGGACGGCAGCGTGGTAACCCTCGCTTACAACTTCTCGACCGACCCCGCCCCGGCAGCACCACCGCAGGCAGTGACAATCACCGGCCGCTACCTGCCCAGCGAAGAACCTGAGCACCCGCAAAACCGAGTATTCCAAAGCCTCAGCGTCGAACAGGTCATCAATCAAGGCGACACCAAACCAGCCCCCGTATATAGAGGTTTCGTAGCAATAACCGACGGCCACGCCAACCCGATCTCGATCGGCGCAGGCGAAACCAAAACCGAAGTCAACGTGCTCAACGCTTTCTATGCCGTCGAGTGGGTTCTATTTGCTGGCTTCGCAGTCTTCCTGTGGTGGCGCTTGGTCCAGGACGAACGGCTAGGCCTAAGAGGCGAAAGGTAAACTGAACGCATGTCTAAAGCCAAACTCAGCGCTGTGAAGTTCTTCAGAGTGACCTCTTATATAACCGGCACCTTCCTGATGCTGTTGGTCATCGAAATGGTCTTCAGATACGGCTTCGGCTACGACTTCTACGCCTTTGGCCCAAACGGCCTGGTCACCCTAGAACTTCGCTCGGTTGAGGGCGAGAACGTCGCACTAGAAACCGGCTTCAACCTTTCGACCTGGATCCTGATCGTTCACGGTTGGCTCTACGTCTTGTATCTGTTCGGTGACTTCAGACTTTGGACGCTCATGCGCTGGAGCTTCCTGAGATTCCTTATCATCGCCGCGGGTGGTGTTGTGCCGATGCTGTCCTTCTTCACCGAGCGCTACTACTCAAAGGTGGCGAAGGCGCAAATCGAGGGAGAGAACAATTAACCGTCCAGTTTTAGTAGTCGACTTCGGCGCACAATACGCCCAGCTGATTGCGCGTCGCGTTCGCGAGGCCGGCGTTTACAGCGAGATTGTTCACCACAACGTCACCGCCGCCGAGGTGGCAGCTAAACAGCCGTTGGCAATCATCCTCTCTGGTGGTCCGTCGTCGGTTTACGAAGAGGGCTCGCCTCAGCTCGATGCGGGAATCCTTGAATTGGGCGTCCCAGTTTTGGGCATTTGCTACGGGTTCCAGACTTTGGCTAACGCTCTAGGTGGCAGGGTCGATAAGACTGGCAAGCGAGAGTATGGCGCAACCGAGTTGTCGGTTCGTGCCGGTGGTGAGATCTTGGATGACCAGCCGGCTTCGCAGATTTGCTGGATGTCGCACGGCGACCAAGTGATGGAAGCGCCGGCAGGCTTTGAGGTTTTAGCTTCGACCGAGACCACTCCGGTAGCGGCGTTCGCCGACTCTGCTCGCAAGATTTACGGCGTGCAGTGGCACCCGGAGGTCAAGCACTCGCAGTTTGGCCAGAACGTTCTAGAAAACTTCTTGCACAAGGCCGCCGGTATTGCTGCCGACTGGAACTCTGGCAACGTTATTGCCGAGCAGGTCGAGAAGATTCGGGCTCAGGTTGGTTCTGACCGTGTGATCTGTGGTCTTTCGGGTGGTGTTGACTCGGCGGTTGCAGCTGCTCTGGTTCACAAGGCCGTTGGCGACCAGCTGGTTTGCGTATTCGTGAACCACGGTTTGCTTCGCGAGGGAGAGGCCGAGCAGGTCGAGCGCGACTACGTAGCGGCCACCGGTATTCGTTTGATTGTGGTTGATGCCGAGAAGAAGTTCTTGGATGCACTCGATGGGGTCACCGACCCGGAGACAAAGCGCAAGATTATCGGTCGCGAATTCATTCGCACCTTCGAAGAGGCGCAGACCGCGCTGATTGAGGAGTCGAAGGCCGACAACCGCCCGATCCGTTTCTTGGTTCAGGGCACGCTCTACCCAGACGTTGTTGAGTCTGGTGGCGGCGCTACAGCAGGCATCAAGAGCCACCACAACGTCGGTGGCTTGCCAGACGACCTCGACTTCGAGTTGGTTGAGCCGCTGCGCACCCTCTTCAAAGACGAGGTTCGCGCAATTGGTGCCGAGCTTGGCTTGCCTGCCGAGATTGTTCAGCGACAGCCGTTCCCGGGCCCAGGCCTCGGCATTCGCATCGTTGGAGCCGTGAACAAGGAACGCTTGGACTTGCTGCGTAAGGCCGACGCGATCGCTCGCCAAGAGCTGACCGCGGCAGGGCTAGACGGCGAGATCTGGCAGTGTCCGGTGGTTTTGCTTGCCGACGTTCGTTCGGTTGGTGTGCAGGGCGACGGACGCTCCTACGGTCACCCGATCGTGTTGCGCCCGGTGTCATCGGAAGACGCGATGACCGCCGACTGGAGCCGCTTGCCCTACGACGTGCTGGCAAAGATTTCGAACCGAATCACCAACGAGGTTGCCGGAGTTAACCGAGTCGTGCTCGACGTAACCTCGAAGCCGCCAGGCACCATCGAGTGGGAGTAATCCTTAGGTTTTAGGACCTCAGGGTGATCGTCAGGGTTCTGACGCTCGGCTTCAAGATCAGGGTCTTCTTGCCCTTCACCAGCACCCAGCCAAGGCCCGTCTTCGGGTAGAGCTTGATGAACTTAGCGCTCGCGACAACCTTTGGTGGGTTGAGGCTCTTGAGGGCGTTCTTAGCTGCCGGGGTTAGCTGACAGGATGAGGTGAACTTGACCACGCGTCTTGCGGTGGTTTTGTTCTTAGGCATCTTTTGAACCAACGTGCAGGTGGTTGAGTCAACCCAGTTGTAAAGCTTGCAGACGCTCTTGCCCTTCACCTTGACCGTCTTCACACACTGGTAAGAGGTGAAGATCTTGGTCTTCGTGGCACTCGTGAAAGACCAGGTGTAGGTTCCTTCGTACTGGGTGTTGATTCTCGGCGTCATCTTTCCGGTGACTGGGTCGAGTCCGGTGTCCACCGATTCTTCAGCCGCGGTTAGGTCGAAGCTCTCGCTGGTGGACTGCATGTTGTTGGTTGCCATGACCTTTACCGAAACCGGCAGGTTATCGACGCCGGCGGGCAACTTAGCGCCCGGGAGTCTGAAGGTCAGGGTGGTTGGGTTAAGCACGCGGGCTGGAATCTGAACCGATGCCTGAGTGGCTCCGCCAATGTTGAACACCGTCTTGGTGGTTTCGAGTAGAACCGTTGGGGTGAGTGCTGCGTCGAAGCCAACACCTGTAACTGTGACTGTGTCGATCGAGGCGGCCGAAACCGAGACAACCGAAAGCTTGGTGACCAAACCTGGCACGGTGAACGCTTGCGCTGTTGCGCCGCCGAAGGTTGACCAAACTCTTGCGCCGTTGGTGGCGTAAGGGCTGATGGTGGCTACGCGAACATAGATGGACGTCCACGGGGTCACCGAGATGGTGGTCTTGGTCGCGGCGGGGTCGTTGACGTTACCGCCATCGGCAACCTGCCAGTTTGAGCCGGTCTTGGTTTGAACTTCGAAACCAGAGATTGGGGCTTGGTTGGTGGTGGTGCCAGGAAGCGTCCAAGGAATGTTGACCTGAACACCGTCGGCAGTGCTGGTAGCGGTTAGTTCTGGGGACTGAATTGAAGGAGTGCCCGGTAGGTCGAACACCATCAGCGAGACTCGGTAAGTGGTGGCGTTGTAGTCGGTGCTCTCGGCCTTAGTTAAGTCGATTGAGCAAGTGCCCGAGTTTGCCCCAGCCGTCGCTTTGAGTACCGTGCCAGTTACCTCGGCAGAGCAACCGCTGACACTCGACACGCTTATTGCTCCGTTACCGTTGCCGCCGCCGATGTTCCACTCGGTCGAGTTCTTGCCGCCAATTGCCACGTTAGGCAACATGCCGGCCGCCTGGGTGACTACGAGCTGCGACTGCTCTGCCTTGGTTGCCGAAAGGCTGATTGTGCTTGAGTCAACGGCATCGTAGTTGGCATTGCCAGCACGGGTCGCCTTTACCGTGCAGTTGCCAGCTCCCGTGAAGGTTAATGTGTTACCGGCAATTGAACAGACGGTTCCGCCGGTTACGACCGAGTAGCTGATCGTTCCGTTGGTCGAGCCGCCGGTTGCAGACAGTGTGGCTGTCTCGCCCTTGATCGCGTTGGTCTTGGTTGAGCTAACAGTCAGTGCTGCTTGGGCATTCTTTTCGATAGTGAAGGTAACGCTCGATGTGATCGCTTCGAAGTTTGAGTCGCCAGCCTTTACGACGTTGACCTTGCAGCTTCCACCTGTGATTGCGGTGACGACTACCGGTGACGACGAGAAGTCAACTGAGCAGACGCCTGAGTTGCTTGGGTCAACGAACCAGCTGAAGGCGCCAGAACCCGAGCCGCCGGTGGCCGAGATAGTTGCCGAGTTGTTTGCAGGGTCGCCAAACTTCAGAGTGGTGCGCGACGGTGTCGTTGTGATCGCTGCTTGCAGGGACTTCAAAACGATGACGGTGTAGCTGGTTGTCGCCGGGTTGAAGTTGACGTCGCCATCCTTGGTTACCTCGATGACGCAAGCGCCAGCTCCAAGGGCGGTGACGACATTACCCGAGATCGAGCAAGCGGCAGACGAGGTTGTGAAGGTTGCCGAGCCGGTGCCCGAGCCACCCGCGGTAATCGAGACCGTGGTTGTGGCCGGTGTGTTCGGGTTGTAGTTCAGCTCGTTGGCGGTGCGAATGATCAGTGCAGCTTGGTTTGCCTTGGCGATATTGATTGTGAAACTGGTTGACCGATCAAAGTAATCGGAGTCACCAGCCTTTGTCACGTTGATTAGGCAGCTTCCGGCTGTTAGGACGCTGACCAAACCGTTAGCCGAAACCGTGCAGACAGTTGTTGAGCCAGAGTCGATCGAGTAGCTGATCGCGCCGGTTGAAGACCCACCGCTGACGTTTAGCTGGGTCGAGGCCGGGTTGCTCGCCGAGTAGTTGAGGTTTGCGGTGCCGCTCACGGCAACGTTCGACTGGGTTGCTTTGGCAATCGTGATTGTGTAGCTCGCTGTTGACGAGTTGTAGTTGGTGTCGGCTGCCTTGGTTGCGTTGATAACACAGGTACCCGCGTGCAAACCGGTGACTAGACCTCCGGCCGAAACTACACAAATTGTGGAGGTTGCGGTGTCGTAGCTAATCGCGCCCGTGCCTGAGCCACCCGAGACTGACAACTGGCTGGTCGGGTTGTTACTCGAGAAGGTAAGGCTCTGGTTGCCGGAAACCACCACAGTTGACTGGGAAGCCTTTGCAACAACTATCGAGGTGCTTGCTGTAGCTGCGTTGTAGTTGGTGTCGGCTGCTTTGGCTGCGGTGATCGAGCACGTGCCTGCGGTCAGAATCGTCACAGCGCCGGTTGCCGAGTTGACGGAGCAGATACCAGTTGAATTCGAGGTGTAGGACACCGCACCCGAACCCGAACCCCCGGCTGCCGAAACATTCGCGCTCTGCCCGCCGCCGAATGTAATCGAGCCATTAGCTGGGGTCAGGGTCAAAGTTGCCTGAGTCGCTTTTCCGATAACCACCGAGGTGCTTGCTGTTGCTGCGTTGTAGTTGGTGTCGGCGGCTTTGGTTGCTGTGATCGAGCAGGTGCCTGCGGTGACGATGCTGATGACACCGGTCGAAGAATCTACCGAACAAACTGCCGAGGTGGTCGTGGCATAGCTAACGGAGCCGGTGCCAGAACCGCCGTTACCCGAAATGGTGACTGTGGTGGCGGATCCGTATGTGGTGTTTGAAGGCGCACTCGATGCGGTCAGGGTTGCTTGGTTCGCCTTGCTGATCGTGATGGTGATCGATGCTGTGGCGACGTTGTAGTTGGTGTCGGCTGCTTTGGTAGCTGTGATCGTGCAGGTTCCCGCCGTCAAAACAGTTAGTGCGCCAGTAGCCGCATTGATTGAACAAACCGAAGTCGTGGTCGATGCAAAAGACTTCGTACCGGTTCCTGAACCGCCAGAAAGAGCAACAGTGTTGCTTGTGCCGTCGTTGTAGGTCGAGGTTGTTCGGGTTGCGCTCGCCGAAACCGAGGCCTGCGAAGCCTTGGCAATAGTAATTGTCACGCTGCCCGATGCGGCGTTGTAGTTGGTGTCGGCTGCTTTGGTTGCGGTGAGAACACAATCACCTGCGGTGACGATGGTAATCACACCAGTGGTCGCGTTGATGGTGCAGATGCCGCTTGTGGTTGATGCGTAGCTAAAAGCACCGGATCCCGAACCCCCTGAGCCGGTTACCGTGATTTGGGTTGCCGACCCGTATGTGGTGTTAGCCGACTTCGTTGCCGTAACAGTTGCCTGGGTTGCCTTGGATATCGAGATCGTTGCGGAAGCGCTGGCTGAGTTGTAGTTGGTGTCGGCTGCTTTAGTCACGGTGATTGAGCAGGTGCCTGCAGCGAGAATCGTGACAACTCCTGTCGAGGCATTCACCGAACAAACTGCAGAAGTGGTTGATGCGTAGCTGAACGAGCCAGCACCCGAACCGCCGTCGCCTGTAACAGTCGTGGCAATGCCGTCATCGAAAACGCCAGTGGTTCGGCTGGCTATGAGGGTGACGGATGCTTGGTTTGCCTTTGCTACGGTGATCGTCACATTCGACGAGCCTTCGGTGTAGTTGGCGTCGGCTGCCTTGGTTACGGTAACAATGCAGTTTCCCGCTCCAAGCAGAGTGACAACTCCCGAGGTTGCGTCTACCGAGCAGGCGTTCGAAGATGTCGAGTAACTGACGGCACCCGTGCCTGAACCGCCGGTGAATGAAACCGTGATCGAGTCACCCGAGTTGAATGTGGTTGAAGTCTTCGAAGCGCTCGCGACGATCGAACCCTGGTTTGCCTTGGTGACCGTGATGGTTACCGAGTCGGAGATTTCGGTGTAGTCGATGTCGCCGGCCTTGGTAGCTGTGACAACGCAGTCACCCACCGTGGTGTAGGTGACAGCACCGGTCGTAGCATTCACCGAGCAGTTGGCCGAAGAGGTTGCGTACGAGATCGATCCTGTGCCCGATCCGCCGCTCAACGAAACGGTGATCGATGTGCCAGCCCCGTAAACAACCGAAGTGCGAGTTGCCGAGACAGCAACGGCCGTCTGGTCAACCTTGCCAAATCGAATAGTGACCGACGCCGAAGCCTCGTTGTAGTTGGTGTCTGCCGCGATCGTGACAGTGACGATGCACTTGCCCCTGGTGATGTCGGTGACGAGACCTGAAGAATCAACCGAGCAAACCCCAGCGGTCGAGGTTGAGTAAGTTGCTGCTCCGGTACCCGAACCGCCGGTGTAAGAAATCTGAGCGGTTGCTTTTGGCGACTCGGTGTAGTCAGGCGCCGCATTGTCCACTGTTGCGGTTATTGCCGACTGCGAGGCCTTGGCGATCGTGATGGTTGCGGTGCCCGAACCCGCCGCGTAGCTGGCATCCGATGCCCTGGTGGCTGTAATCGAGCAGGTTCCCGCGGTCAGAATGGTGACGACACCCGAAACCGAGTCAACCGAGCAAACCGATGAGCTGTTCGAGGAGTACGAGAAAGCTCCAGTGCCCGAGCCGCCCGAACCGCTAACGGTGTAGCTGAGGCCATCACCGTAGGTTCCGGTGGCACGGTTTGCGGTTGCCGTGACTGTTGCCTGCGCTGTCTTGGCGATCGTGATGGTGACCGAAGAGGTGGCGTCGTTGTAGTTGGTGCCACCGATGCGGGTGGCGGTAATCACGCAGGAGCCAGCAGTCAGAACGGTAACGACACCGGTTGCCGAGTGCACAGTACAAACCGAGGTATCGCCCGAAGCGAAGGTTGAGGAGGTTGCCGTGCCTGTTCCCCCACCACCGGTAGCTGAGACGGTAATGCCTGTAGTTGCCCCGATAGTCACCGAGGTCTTAGTCGAGGACGCGGTGTAGGTCGCCTGGTTTGCCTTTGCAATAGTGATGGTGACTGAGGCGCTTGCCGATAGGTAGTTGGTGTCGGATGCCTTGGTGGCGGTAATGACGCAAGACCCAGGCGCGACAATCGTAGTGACACCAGAAGTTGCATTTACCGTGCAGATGGAGGTGTTACCCGAGGTGTAAGTGACGGAACCGTTACCCGAACCACCCGTCGTCGATACGGTGAAGGCTCCTGCGCCGAAGGTCGTGTTGGTAACCGTTGAAGAGGCCGTGAGCGTGGCTTGGGTCAACTTTGAAACTGTAATGTTCACGCCTGTTGGCGAGATTGCCGAGACCAGGTAGTTGGCGTCGGCGGCGCGGGTGGCCTTTACGGTGCAAGTTCCGAGGGCGATCGGCGTAACGACACCGGTCGAAGCGTCAACCGAACAGATAGTCGATGTACTGGTCGAGTAAGAGTAAGCACCCGTTCCGTTACCTCCTGCCGCGGTTACAACCAGGGGCTCGGTGTCGCTGCTGCTCAATGTGTTTCGGTTAGCCGTCACAGTAACAGCGGTGGTCTGAGAAGCCTTGCTGATCGTAAGAGTTCTAACGCCTACGGCCGAGTCGTTATAGAAACTGTTGCCCAAGCGCTGGACATTTACTACGCAGCTTCCGGCCCCAAGAGCGGTGACTGTTGTGCCAGTGAGGCTACAGATTGCAGCAGACGCTTCGCTTAGTGTGTAGGTGTAAGTGCCCGTGCCGGTTCCACCTGAACCTGCGATCGTTGCTGTTGCTGGCGTCGTGGGGTTGAAGGTAATCGAAGTGGGGCTGAAGGTTCCAGAAACAGCCGCCTGGGTGCCCTTGTTCACGGTGAACGAGAGTTGCTGGGTTAGTGCAGTAAACCCGCCTTGAGCTGCATGTGTGACATTAATCAAGCAGGTTCCGGGGTTACCTGTTACAGCGTTGTAACCACCGGCCGCGGTGCCGCTTCCCGTGCAAACGGACGATGTTGACGGATCTGCTGACCAAGACCAAGCGCCGGTGCCCGAGCCTCCCGATAGGGCAATGCTTACGTTGCCGCCGGGGTAGTTGACTGGTGAACCCGCGTTCACGACCATCGTGATTGGCGCTTGCGCGGTTCCGGTGATGTCAATTGTTGTAACCGGTCCAAAAGAGGCCCCGGCCGCGAAGGCTCCGGTAGCGTTTGCTCGTGCCTGAATTTGGCATGTTCCAGCGTTGACGATCGTGACGCGCTTGAGACCAGAGTTGACGGTGCAAATGCTGGTCGTCAGAGAGTTGAAAGTGTATGCAGGCAACAAACCTGGCCCAAAGTCACCTCCCGCTCCATCAATCGCAAAGGTTCCGCTTGCTGAATACGCAATTGAGCTAGGCGCACCTATGACGGTTGCCGTGGTTGACTGGGGGATCGCGATAGGGGTGAAAGTAGCTGTACCGGTGTTGCTCGCTGTGTAATTTGTATCGCCTAAGCGCTGGGCATTTACTGTGCAAGCTGCGAAGGTTAGCCAGGTGACTACGCCCGTGATTGCGTCGACAGAACAAACGGCTGCCGACGAAGGGGTTGAAAATCTGTATTGACCAGTTCCAGCACCGCCCGAGGCCTGAACGGTGATGCTTGGGCCAGGGTTAACCCAGTTGAGTGAACCGCTGAGCTGAGAAACCGCAATGTTATTAGGTTGCGAGATTCCATTGATAGACCAGATTCGAGTGACGGTTGAACTGTTATAGGTTGCATTTCCGTCTGAAATCAAGGCGTAGCTGCAGGAGCCTGCGCTCAAAGCTGTCAGGGTCACCGGTGATGTGATGTAACCGGTGGTTGGTCCAGAGCAGATTGTCGGAGTGTTGATAACCAAGCGAACAGTCCCAGTGGTTGGAGCGGTTTGGCTCCAACTTAGTGACGTAGTTGGCGGTGTTGTGAGGTTCCAGGTGACAGTTGTTGTCGTAGGGGAACCCATCGAGCCTTGGCTCGTTTTTGCACTGTTGCTGAAAGTTAGTTTTTGAATTGCGTAGGCACCGCTCGGGACTGTTGCCTTGATGTACACAATCACCGCCGCGAGGTTGTTCAGGTAGGTTCCGCTGATCAAACCTGTTGTCGTGTCGAGACTCAAACCAGGGGGTAGTGTTCCAGACCAGAGGCTGTAAGTTACCGTCTCGTTCTGAGGTGAGGTTGCCGTTACCTGCTTTGAGCACGCGTTCTCCCAAACGCATGATGCGCTAGCAGTTGTTGTGAAGGTAAGCCCGGGGCCGACAGTTATGGTGACTGATTTGGTAGCAGTTTCGTATGTGTTGCTGTGGCCAACTTCGAAGGTGTACGTTCCCTCGGTAGTGAGTGAAGTGCTTGTAGAAAGAATTCCGCTGGTGGAGAGGGTCATGCCTGGCGGCAGTGTGCCGGAAACCTTTGACCAACCGGACGCCGTGCCTGAGAAAGCGCCGTCAAGGCCAAACGAGAATGAATAGTTTGGATCGCCCTTGAAGCTGTCGGGTGGAGTTCCTGTAATCGAATGCGGGCCAACAATGATTTGTGAAATTGGGCTGGGGAAGTAAAAAACCGAACCGCTGGAAGTTGTGACGATTTGAACCGATCGAATTCTCAGACCCGCTTGTGCAATCGTCGGAGTGAATGATTGGGTATTCGAATTGGGTATGTCGGCTACCAGTGGGCTTCCGCCGAGATAGGTGATGTTCGGAACGGTCTGCCACTTCCAAGTCGTGGTGCTGCCAGCATCTACCGATGCGAAAGAAATCTGTGACGCTGTGTGTGGGTTGCCCACCATGGTGACGCCGGTTGTGCTGAGCGTTGTCAAACTTGAAACAGCGGGGGCGCTCGCCAGATAACTCAGATTCAAATAGCCGTCACCAGTGTTGGTCGAGCGTAGGTTGAAGCTCGGGTTTGAGCCGTGCATGTCTTGGGAAAGTCGTGAGCCACCGCCGCCGCCGCCGCCACCAGTGCCGTCTGCGTTGTAGCCGCCACCGCCACCGGGGGTGTAGCCACCGCCACCGCCACCGCCACCGCCGCCGGGGACGCAGTCGCAGGAAGCGCCGCCGTTGGGGAACCCGCCATCTCCACCGAGACCCAAGCCAAAGGTACCTCCGCCGATGGCCGAATTCATTCCGTTTGAGCCCATCGAGGAAAGAACCTGCGCGCCACCGACATAAGCACCAGTGTTCGTTTGAAGCACACCGGTAGCCATCGCGGGTATGGACCTGGACGATGAACCGGTTAGAGGTCCGCCACGGCCGCCATCGGTGCTTGTAGCCGCGGCTCCAGCGCCACGGCCGGTTCCCGCGATGCTCGACATGGCGGTCCCTCCAACTGAAAGGTCGGCATTTGCGTCCAATCCCGGGGTGTTTCCGCCACCGCCACCGCCACCGACGTGGGTTGACGCACCGTTTGAGCAGTTGCCGCCGGTATTGACCAATTGAGGCGAGTTTCCGGAAAACCAGGTGCCGCCACCGCCACCGCCCGAATCAGCGCTCTTTGTGTCGGCGACTCCCTTTTGCCCAATCGCCATGCAGTACCACTTGGTGGAATCTAGCGATACCTGCTCCTGCACGACGAGACCCTTGCCGCCGTTGGTTCCACCACCGGCTGCACCGGCGATCTCATAACGGTAAAAGGCAGTCACAGGGGGCTTAAACCATTGCTGCCCTTGGGAATCTACGAAGAAGTAGTTTGAATCGGCAGCGAAGCTAGATGCCGCGTAGGCGGTCTTGCACATCTCGAGTGTGGGACCGAGTCGTCCAGTTTGCCCGCACGGGGTGAAGGTCCACTCGGTGAACTCGTAGGCGAGAGCAGCGTTTGCAGGCAGAGCGGTGAAGTTGGCTCCGGCTACGGCGGTGAGCACGGTAGCGGTGACGACCAGGGCCTTTTTGAGGCGCGTTTGGATCTTGGTCGAGAGAGTTGAAAGCTTCATTGGTCCACATCTGGAACGTTCGTTACGTTCTATAAAAGTGTAGCGATTGTTACCTATTATTGGAACCCGCGTTACAGGCTCTCTCGTGTCGGTGCGTGGGCTTAAACTAGGGGCTTATGCGCGACATCCTCGAAGGTCTAAATCCCCAGCAACGCGAAGCGGTTGAATACCGCGGGCAGGCTTTGCTGATCGTCGCTGGCGCAGGCTCTGGCAAGACTTCTGTGCTCACCCGTCGCATCGCTCACCTGCTAGCCAATAAAGAAGCTTGGCCGTCGCAGATCCTCGCGATTACCTTCACCAATAAGGCCGCTGGCGAGATGCGCGAGCGCGTTCGGCACATGCTCGGCGAGGGTGCCGATGGCATGTGGCTAAAGACCTTCCACTCCGCTTGCGTGATGATTTTGCGCCGCGAGGCCGAGCGACTTGGCCACGACCCGAACTTCACGATCTACGACACCGGCGACTCGCGGGCAATTTACAAGCGCTTGATTCGCGACATGGGTGCCGATCTGCACAAGCTTTCGCCGGCGGGCGTTGGTGCTGTGATCTCTAACGCCAAAAACGAGTTGATCGACTCGGACGACTACGCCAGAAATATCGACACCACTGACCCGGCGCAGCGGGCAATCGCCGAGATTTACCAGGCCTACCAGGCCGAACTGCGCAAGAACAATGCCTTCGACTTCGACGACCTGATCGGCGAGACGGTTCACCTGTTTCGCGCCTTCCCAGACGTCGCCGCGCAGTATCAGCGCAAGTTCCGCCACATTCTCGTGGACGAATACCAGGACACCAACCACGCTCAATACGCGCTGATTCGTGAGTTGACCAAGCCGCTACCGATCGAGTTCTCTGAGATCGACCCGAAGACGGGCGAGGTTTTGCCGCCGGCAGCACTCACCGTCGTGGGCGACAGCGACCAGTCGATCTATGCGTTCCGTGGCGCAAACATTCGCAACATCATCGAGTTCGAAAAAGACTTCCCCGGCGCGAAGGTGATTTTGCTCGAGCAGAACTACCGCTCGACCAACACGATCTTGAAGGCTGCCAACGCGGTTATTTCAAACAACTTCGACCGCCCGAACAAAAACCTTTGGTCGGCCAACGGCGAGGGCGACAAAATCGTC
>JBEBBA010000081.1:0-32552 GCA_041158585.1 Actinomycetota bacterium | reverse complement strand
ATTTGACCTAAGCCGAAGACTAGAGCGGACTTGGTGTTGAGTTTCTCGATAGTTTTGGTTTTCTTGCCGAATCGATCGGTCACCAACAGAACCAAACCGAAGGCGATCAGCGTGAATCCGGCTACCTGCAGGCTTCGCAGCTCGTTTTCGATGGCGTCCTTGAAGGCAAGTCCGACCACTACGACAGGAATGGTTCCGATAATCACGAACCAGGCTAGGCGGGCATCGGCGGGCATGTTCTTGCTAAAGCCCTTCGTGAACCAAGCTCTAGCCATGCGGACAAGGTCTTTGAAAAAGTAAATCAAGACGGCAAGTTCGGTGCCTAGCTGGATTGTTGCTATGAAGGCGGTTAGTTGCGGCTTGGTGAGTTCCAGCGAAACCAGCTCGCTGGCAAGTTGAACATGTGCGCTTGACGAAATAGGTAGAAACTCGGTGAGCCCTTGAACCAGTCCCAGAAAAACGGCGACTATGAAGGTCATTCGTCTTCGGCGAGTTCGAACGGCAGATACTCGGAGAACTGCTCCTGCAGCGACTCTTCGTAGTCTAAGAAGGCTTCCTGAAGCCTCTCGTAGGCCAAGTCAACAGCGGGGTCTTCTTCGCCTCTGCGGCTCGAGACAGCTTCTAGGTGCCGTTCCAGCGCGCCGATGAACTGCTGCAATGTCAGTCGAGAATCTTTAGCCATGTAGCCAACCTACTGCCGAGACCGTCGCAATTCCAGCATTGGAACACGCTCGAGTAATCGTGGTAACATTTCCTCTTGTTGCCGGTGTCTTAGGACATCCACACACCTGTCCGGGTGGCGGAATGGCAGACGCGCTAGCTTGAGGTGCTAGTCCTCGCAAGGGGGTAGGGGTTCAAGTCCCCTTTCGGACACGTTCGCTTGAGACAGCAAACAAAGTGAGGCCCCGTTCTTCGGAATGGGGTCTTAGCTTTTTCCGGCTGCCTCTAGCATCTTGGTGATAGTCCGTTTAGGTCCGGCGAGAAGTAGATGTTCGAGGTTCGCCTTAGCCCCGGGTTCGCCAACCCGAGCGCCGCTCTTGTTGTAGATTCCGATCTGAGAGCCGATGTAGCGCTTGAACTCGACATCGAGCACCTCGACACTCCCCCTGTCCTCGACCTGACTTATTAGTTCCTCACGGCTAATCCAGGATTCGTTGTTGTAGCTCAGCACGATCACCTCGGCACGAACCTCTTTCAAGATGCGTCCAAGGGCGGCCGGCATAGTTTTTCGGGAGTTGAAGTCGCTTCGGTTAGCAGGGTCCTTCACATCTACCCGCTTATTAGCGATGCCGTAGGTTTCGGGTTTATCCCAGCGAACCAGGGACTCCCAGACGTGATAGTTGCCAAAGTAACGATGCTGGTTATAGGGCGGATCAAGGTAGGCCAGGTCCACCTGCGGAAGTTCGCGCACAGCCTCGCTTGCGTCTTGCTGCAGTGCGACTCCCCCGCCGGCCAGCAACTTTGGGTCAAGGAGCTCAAGAGCCTTGAAACTCCGTCTGGTCCACTGCTTTAGGTAAGCCATCTGGACTCCCGTTGTGCTATCCACCCGGTCGGCCGCGAGAAGGAGAGATGAAAGCAGTGGGGCTTCCAGCCAACTTCCCGAATAGGTTGCGGCAATCTCGCTCCGAATAGCATCGATGCGCTCGCCGTTGAATGGCTGAAAGTACCGCGCATCCTCGCAGAAAGTCTTGGTGAAGTAGCCAGCTTGCGGTGCGACGCTGTTCAGGTGCGCAATGGCATCGGTGAGTTCGCGTTGATCTACGGTGTTGGAGTCCAGGGCAATCCAAGTGTCCCCAAACACCTTTGAGTACGAAGCGGCATCCACCGAGGTGACAAACTTCCCCTGGCGTTTGGCCTCATGAGCGATGCGTGTGGTTCCGGAGAACAGATCGAGCGCTGATTTTGCACCGCTGGCCTCGATTAGGGTGCCAATTAGCGGCAACAGTGTGCGCTTAGAACCCAGGTACTTAATCACTGACCAATCATCGCGTATCTCGCTCCTAGACTTGAACGGATGAGAGAGAACCTGAGCGTGGCCGCGGAATACGCGATAGAACACGCTAGAAAAGCGCTGGGCGACCTGTCGCTCGCTGTTCTCACCGGGGCGGGTATCTCAACTGACTCGGGAATACCGGACTATCGCGGACAGGGAAAAGTCGCTAGACACCCGATGACCTTCGACGTTTTTATGGGAAGCGAGCAGGCTCGAATCCGTTACTGGGCCAGATCGTTCGTGGGTTGGTCGAGAATCGCCGACGCAAATCCGAACGCGGGACACGAGGCGATAGCGCTCGCCGAGAAACAGGGCAGGATAGCTCAGGTCATTACTCAGAATGTTGACCAGTTGCATCAGCGGGCTGGATCCACTCGCGTAATCGACCTGCACGGACGGCTCGACATGGTGCGTTGCATGAACTGCTCTAGTTCGCTTAGCCGCGTCGAGATGGACGGACTCCTTCAGGCCAGTAACCCGCTGATCGAAAAAGATGCTGCCATCGAATTCACCCCGGATGGAGACGCCGAAATCGAGGTGGCAAGAGATTTTGCTGTCCCGCCCTGCCCTAAATGCGGAGGAATCCTGAAGCCGGATGTCGTCTTCTTCGGTGAGAGCGTTCCGGTCGAGCGCGTTGAGCTTTGCCGTGCGGCGGTTGACGATGCCGAGGCGCTCTTAGTGGTGGGCACGTCGCTCGCGGTAAACAGCGGATTCCGCTTTGCCAGGCAGGCGTCCAAGGCGAACAAACCGATTGTGATCGTGAACGTTGGCGCTACCAAAGCCGATGAACTAGCCCTAACCAAGATTGAGGCGAACGCCTCCCTAGCCCTCCCACTACTTCTCTCATGACTAAAACCACCATCGCGCTTCTTCGTCACGGCCAGACCGACTGGAACATCGACTTTAGACTTCAGGGCACCAGCGACATCCCCTTGAATGAAACAGGCTTGGCGCAGGCTAGAGCGGCCGCAGAAGCCATTTCTGGGCCTTGGGACGTCATTGTGTCATCTCCGCTAGACAGAGCTGTAAAAACCGCTCAAATCGTCGCAGAACGTCAAGGGCTCGGTGACTTGCAGATAGATGAACTGCTACTTGAGCGCAGCTTCGGCGAGGCCGAGGGCATGCTTTATACCGAATGGAGAGAAAAATTCTCCGACTCCAAGGTTCCCGGCGGCGAATCCATCGAAGAGCTCGAAGCCCGGTGTCACCGACTGCTGGAACATCTTGCGACTAAGTATCGAGGTCAGCGGGTGCTTACTGTTTCGCACGGTGCGCTCATTCGAAAGTTGCTCAACATTGTTTCGAACGGCGAACTTCCGCGCGAAGGTGAGCGCCTCGGGAACGCTTCGATGTCTTTGATCGTTCACAACGAATCAGGTTGGGAAATCGAGAAGTACGCTCCCGAAACGCTCAAACCTGCCGAATAAAGTTCAGCAAACTATTTGCTGACTCGTCCCAGTTGAATCGTGCCGCCTGGCGCTGTAGCTCTTCGATAGCAGGTGGCTGCTGTTCGAGTCCTCGAACCGACGCGGCCAGACTCTCAGGGTCTAAAGGCGAAAAGTAACGTCCCGCCTCTCCGGCGACCTCTCGGAAGATTGGGATGTCGCTAACGATGACCGGCACCGCACGGCTCATTGCTTCGACCAACGGAATTCCGAAACCCTCATCGAGCGATGCGCTAACCAGGGCTGTCGAACTGTCGAGCGCTGCCTGATATTCGGCGTCGGTTACCCCGTTTCGAAACACGACGTGAGCGCCAAGCGCCTTGGCGAGTTTGGCAAGTTCCGACTTGCGATCGCTGTCAATCTTGCTTAGCAACTCGAGTTTGAAATCCGGCAGTAAACCGACTGCACGAATCAGAGTCTCAACGTTTTTGTAAGGCATAAAGGTGCCCATGTAAACCAGTTTTTTCTCGGTGACTCGGGTTTTTGTTTCCGCAGCGATCGACTCGGGTGCGTTGTAAACAACCCCAATTGGTCGTTTGGTGAGTTTGTGTTTTCTAAGGTCGGCCGCGGTGGTCTCCGAAACCGTCGCCACTGCCTCGCAACCGGCGAGCAACATTCGTTCGGGTGCATAACTTAGGTGGAATAAGCGCCAACCGAATCTGATAATCGGGTTTAGGTAACCGGGTGGCTTCGGGTGGCGGTAGTAGATCAGGTCGTGGACAGTAAGCACCAACTTGAACTTGCGCCCAAAGCTACCGATCGTTTGCATCGGCGAGAAAACTAGGTCGGGTTGATGTTTGTTCAGCAGAAGCGATGAAAGCGGTTCTAGTGGCGATGTCGGCTTGTGCAGCTTTATCCACCTGGTTCCTGCCGGAAGTTTCTCCAGTTGTTGCTCATCGCAGATTATCGCAGTGACCGGTGTTAGCTTTTGCACGGCGGCAAACAGATTCGCCGAAAAGCGGCTGATTCCGTCGTGAACCGGCTTTATGTACCTAGCGTCGAAGAAGAGTCCGCCAGACACTAGCTCTTGGCCTCGCTGAGAAAATCGCGAATGAGTCTGCAAACCTCTTCGGTGGTCTCGTAGTGAGTCAGGTGACCGACTCCGGGTAGGACAGCCAATGTTGAGTTGGCCAGCAGCGGGGCTACTTCGCGCTGCTGCTTCTCGCTGGTGATGTCGTCTTCGGCGCCGGCGATCATTAGCGTCCGATTTTCTATCGCCGAGGCAAATTCTTCGACGCTGTGCGAAATAGACGCCTGATAGCACTCGAACATCACGGTCGCGTTGGCGTAGTCCTTGAGAGTCTTGTGGTGTTGACCGTGCACCCACTTGCGAAGTTCTTTGTCGCGCGTTTTGCACATCACGGAGGAGGTGACCTGAATCAGCAACCAGTGGTCCATGATGTATCGCGCGCCGCGCTCGGGCAGCTTGCTTGCCGCCCAAAAGATGCCCTCTGTCAGAAGTGACGTGTACCTTCTCGGCCCTTTGAGACCTGGCTTCGCAACCGGGTTCAGCATGATCAAGTCACCCATGTCGTCGTTCTTGGACGTGTGGTGCGACATCACGAGAGTTGCGAAAGAGTGGCCCAAAACGGCAGGTTTGACCGGCAGCTTTAGAGCCTTCAGGAACTCCCCCAGCCATTCGGAATAGGTTGCAAGATTGTGTTTTTTGTCTAGTGGTTCAGTAATTCCGTAGCCAGGTAGATCGGGAGCGATGCAATCGAAATCCTCGAGCCCGCCGATGATCGGCTCCAAACCGTCGTGTGCGCCTCGGTAACCGTGCAGCAAAACGAGGGTTCCCTTTGACCTGCCCTTGGCCGGGTACGTCCAGTAGTGCGTGGTGTGCCCTAATACTTCGACCTCGTGGTGAGTCGCTCGGGCGGCCCCGATTTGACCCATCATTGCTGGTTTTACCGACATGCTTCCAGCCTAAACCGAGAAGTACTTGGCTTCGGGGTGGTGCAAAACCATGGCGTCGGTAGATTGTTCCGGATGCAGTTGGAGTTCCTCGCTCAGAGTTACACCAATGACCTCAGGCTTCAAGAGTTCCATCAGCTTGATTCGATCTTCGAGGTTTGGGCAAGCGGGGTAACCGAATGAGTAACGTGCGCCTCGGTACTTGAGATCGAACAAACCGGTCACATCGTTAGGTTCATCTGCCTCGAAACCAAGTTCCTCGCGCACGCGTCGGTGCCAGAACTCGGCCAGCGCTTCGGTCAGTTGAACCGAAAGCCCGTGTAGCTCGAGGTAGTCGCGGTACTCATTGTTCTGGTACAGCTCGTTCGCAGCCTCAGAGATGCGATTACCCATCGTGACCAGTTGGAACGGCACGACATCAATGACCCCGGAACTCTTCGGGCGTACGAAGTCAGAAAGACACAGGTGTCGGTCGCGACGTTGGCGCGGGAAGCTGAAGCGAAGTCGCTCGGTGTGGTCTTCATTTAGGATCACGAGATCGTTGCCCTCGCTGTATGCCGGGAAGTAGCCGTAAACCACCGCTGCCTCAAGCAGGCCCTCGGTTTGAATCTTTTCAAGCCAGCGGCGAAGTCTTGGTCGGCCTTCGGTCTCAACGAGTTCTTCGTATGAAGCGCCATCGTCCGCTCGCGACGGCTTGAGGCCCCACTGACCCATGAAGGTGGCACGTTCGTCTAAAAAGGCCGCGTAGTCCCGAAGCGGAATGCCTTTGACTACTCGCGTGCCCAAAAACGGCGGGGTTGGAACCCGGTTGTCGGTTGCTACATCGGAACGCTCTGGAAGGTCCTCTGGCTGAGTGATCTGCAATTTACTAGTTGCTGCAACCCGTCGCTTTTTCAACTCGGGCAGCTCTACTTCTTCGCCGCGCGCCGAGCGAACCAGTAGGTCCATCAGTTTGAGGCCCTCGAAGGCATCGCGCGCGTAGCGCACTTCACCCTCGTAAATCTCGGCGAGATCTTGCTCGACGAAGGAGCGGGTTAGCGCTGCGCCGCCCAAAATAACCGGCCAGCGTTGGGCGACACCGCGCTGGTTCATTTCTTCTAGGTTCTCGCGCATTATGAGCGTGGACTTCACAAGCAAGCCGCTCATGCCGATTACGTCTACGTTGTGTTCTTCTGCAGCGCGGAGAATCTCGCCAATCGGTTGCTTGATGCCGAGGTTCACCGTGTCGAAACCGTTGTTGCTCAGGATGATTTCAACAAGATTCTTGCCGATATCGTGGACATCGCCTCGGACGGTGGCGAGCAAAATCTTGCCCTTGCCGGCGTCGTCGGTCTTTTCGATGTGAGGCTCCAGGTGAGCTACTGCGGCCTTCATTACCTCGGCAGACTGAAGCACGAACGGAAGTTGCATTTCGCCCTTACCGAAGAGTTCGCCGACAACCTTCATGCCCTCTAGGAGGTGAAGGTTGATGATGTCTAAAGCGGTCATCGTGATGAGTGCTTCATCGAGGTCGGCTTCCAGCCCCTTGCGTTCGCCGTCGATGATTCGGCGCTGGAGGCGCTCATCAAGTGGCATGGCGGCAAGTTCGGCAGATCGGCTCTGACGCGCTGCTGCGCTGTCAACTCCCGAGAACAGGTCCAAGAGCCTCGTTAGCGGGTCGAAGACCACGTTGCCCTGTTCGTCATAGGTCCTGCGGTCGTAAATCAGGTCTAGGGCTGCGTCGAGCTGTTCCTTAGGTATTTGATTTAGCGGCATGATGCGAGCCGCGTGGACGATCGCTGAGGTGAGTCCGGCGTTTACACACTCGTGCAAGAACACCGAATTGAGCACGTGACGAGCGGCCGGATTCAGGCCGAAAGAAATGTTTGAAATACCGAGGGTTGACTGGACGCCGGGGAACGCCTCGTGTAGGCGACGGATCGCCTCAATGGTTTCGATTCCGTCACGGCGGGTTTCATCCTGACCGGTAGCAATCGGGAAGGTAAGCGTGTCCACCGTGATGTCGGTTAGACGCATCCCCCAGTTTCCGGTTAGATCATCGATCAGGCGCTTGGCAATCTCAAACTTGTGGTCTGCGGTTCTGGCCTGGCCAGTTTCATCGATGGTGAGCGCCACAACTGCTGCTCCGTGCTCGCGAACCAGCGGCATGATTCTTGCGAACCTAGACTTCGGCCCATCGCCGTCCTCGTAGTTGACCGAGTTGATCATCACGCGGCCACCGGTGCACTCGAGACCCGCTTCGAGAACGGCCGGTTCGGTTGAATCGAGAACCAGCGGAAGTGTTGTGGCCGTAACCAGACGCGAGATTAGTTCTCTAGCGTCACGGACACCATCGCGGCCGACGTAGTCAACGCAAACGTCTAACGCGTGCGCACCTTCTCGAGTCTGCGACTTCGCGATCTCGAGGCACTCTTCCCAGTTTTCACTCAGCATGGCCTCGCGGAACGCCTTTGAGCCGTTGGCATTGGTTCGCTCACCGATCGACAGGTAGGTCATCGTCTGGTCGAACGGCTGGTGCTGGTAGAGACTCGAAAGGCCAGGTTCGTCAACAAGAGCTGGGCGTTTCGGTTTCAACTCTTTGACGGCTTGGGCTACCGCGCTGATGTGTGCAGGGGTCGTACCGCAGCAACCACCGACCAGGCCGGCTCCGTACTCGGCAACAAACTGAACTTGCGCCTGGGCAAGTTCCTCAGCGGTCAGTGGATAGTAGGCACCATCGCCAGCCAAGATTGGCAAGCCGGCATTCGGCATCACCACGAGTGGAAGTTCTGAAAACTTTGCTAGATAGCGGAGGTGTTCGCTCATTTCGGTTGGGCCAGTAGCGCAGTTCAATCCGATGGCATGGATGCCGAGTGCCTGAAGCGTTGTCAGCGCTGCACCGATTTCACTTCCTAGCAGCATTGTCCCGGTCGTTTCGATAGTCACCGAGACGATGATGGGAAGCTGGGTTTCAAGCTTGCTCATGGCTCGTTTAGCGCCGATAACAGCGCTCTTTGCCTGCAGTAGATCTTGAGCCGTTTCAATCAAGACGGCATCTGCGCCACCTCGAATTAGTCCCTCAATCTGCTCCTGATAGGCGTCTCGCAATACAGCGAAAGTAGCGTGGCCGAGGCTCGGCAACTTTGTGCCAGGGCCAACCGAGCCGAGTACCCATTTGTTTTCGTACTCGTCGGCAACTTCGCGAGCTAGTCGTGCCCCCGCCTCGGCAAGTTCACCAATGCGATCCTCGATGCCGTACTCCCCCAGATTGGCCAGGTTTGCGCCGAAGGTGTTGGTCTCGATGGCTTCGGAGCCCGCGTCTAGGTAGCGTCGGTGAATCGCCTTGATGATGTCTGGGCGAGTTACGTTGAGTACCTCGTTGCACCCCTCAAGGTTTTGGAAGTCTTCGAGGCTCGGAGCGGCCTCTTGAATCATGGTTCCCATAGCGCCGTCGGCGACAACGACTCGAGTCGATATAGCCTCAAACAGGGCCTGGGCGCGGGGGTTAAACATCCACTCAATTCTAAACGGCAGCCTTCAAATAGAATTACCTGATGATTGCCGAGCTAATTAACCAGAGCGAACCTACCCTTTCGTTCGAGTTTTTCCCTCCGAAAGACGAGGCTGGCGAAGCTGCGCTTTGGAAATCATTCGATTCTTTGCTCGAGCTCTCCCCCGAATTTGTGTCGGTAACCTACGGTGCCGGAGGTTCCAACCAGGCTAAGTCGCTGGCGGTGCTGGAAAGGATGGCAAAGCGCATCCCAACCATTGGGCACCTGACCTGCGTCGGAGCAACATTCGATTCCACGCGACAAACCATCGCTGATTTTGAGGCCGCGGGTGTAGCCGCGATTCTGGCTATTCGCGGCGATGCCCCTAAGGATCGACCAGATGCGCTGGAACTTGGCGAACTCAAAACGGCACTGCAACTTGTCGAACTGGTTCACGCCGGTTCCGAAATGGAAGTAGGGGTTGCCGCCTTCCCCGAGATCCACCCCGAGTCGGCAAACTTGGCCCAGGACATCGCCGTTCTAAAACTCAAGCAGGATGCTGGAGCGAAATACGCCTTCACGCAGCTGTTCTTCAAAGTGGACGCCTATCTGGAGCTGGTTAACCAGGCGCGTGAGGCCGGCGTTGTGATTCCAATCGTTCCCGGCGTGATGCCGGTATCGAACGTCAAGGGTGTCTTGCGTATGGCGCAGCTGAGTGGTGCTGCAGTTCCAGCCGAACTGGTAGCCGACTTAGAGAGCGCTAACAGCGACGAAGCCGCTCGCGAAATCGGCATGGCCTTCTCGATCCGTTTTGCCAGAGAGCTTCTGGCGGCCGGTGCGCCCGGTCTGCACATCTTTTCGCTGAATCACCACAGGGCTGCCGAAGAACTCGCTAGAGGGGCGTTCTCGCGCCTTTCACACTAATGTCGTCGCCGGCTTGTAGTCTGCAATCGTGAACGACACCCTTTTTGAACAACCACTTCCCAACTGGGCAAAGCGCATTGCCGTTTTCGATCTAGAAACCACGGGACTTGACCTCGCCGAGGCGAGAATCGTTACCGCCTGCGCGGTAGAGCTCGATGAGACGGGCAACATCGTTGGTCGCGATCTCGAGTGGTTGGCGAATCCCGGAATTCCGATTCCTGAAATGGCTTCAAATGTTCACGGAATCACCAACGAGATTGCCGAGGCTAACGGGCGTCCAGCGGCCGAGGTCGTCGCAGAGATAGTTGCAACCCTGTGTTCATACTTTGAGCGCGGAATCCCTGTGATCGCGTTCAATGCCCCATACGACTTCACCATCCTGTACCACGAAGCGGTTCGTCACGGCATCGAGCCGATCGGCGAACCAAAGCCCGTAATTGATCCGCTGGTGCTCGACAAGAAGTTTGATCGCTACCGCCCGGGTAAACGACGTCTAGAAAACGCGGCCGCTCATTATGGAGTCGCTCTAACCGATGCGCACAACGCCACAGCCGACGCCGTTGCCGCAGGTCGGGTTGCTCAAGCCATCTTTGCTAAGTACCCGATGCCTGAGGACGTATTGCAACTTCACGACGCCCAGATCGAGTGGAGCCGCGAGCAAGTCATCAGCTTTGCCGAATTCATGGTCAGGAAAGACCCAACCTTCAAGGCAAACTTCGGTTGGCCAATGAAGCCTCACTAGTAGCTAAAAAAATCGCCCCGAACTTTCGTACGGGGCGATTTTTTATGTCTGGTTTGGTTATGCGCCAAAGCCCTTGTAGCGGGTGTTGAACTTCTCGACACGACCGGCCGAGTCCATGATGCGCTGCTTACCGGTGTAGAACGGGTGCGAAGCCGAAGAGATTTCAACGTCGAAAACCGGGTAGGTGTTGCCGTCTTCCCACTCGATGGTCTTCGAGCTAGTGACGGTCGAGCGGGTAAGGAAAGCCACGCCAGAGGCTAGGTCGCGAAAAACGATTGCCTCGTACTTTGGGTGGATGTCAGCCTTCATGGTTATTCCTTGCAGATTTGAAATGTTTTTGGGGTGCAATAGCACCAAGGGAAAACTATACCACTACTTGGCTCTGGCAGTGAAGCGATTGTTTTCTTTGGTCACCGAAATTTCGACACCAAAAGCTTCAGAGATCTTCTCGGAAGTCAGTGTTGAATCGATCGGCCCAGCGGCGAAGACCGCGCCGTCGCTAAGAACCAGAGCGTGGGTGAAACCGGCCGGGATCTCTTCCAAGTGGTGGGTTACCATCACAATCGCAGGTGCGGTGGGGGCACTTGCATACTGGCCGATGATCGAAACCGTCGTCTCACGGGCAGCCAGGTCGAGGCTCGCTACGGGTTCGTCTAGAAGCAGTAGTTCGGGGTCTGGCATAACCGCGCGTGCGATCTGAGCCCGCTTACGCTCACCGTCGCTTAGGGTGCCGAAGGCTCTGTCGGCGAAGTCGGAAAGGTGCCACTCCCCTAGAACGCGGCGAGCTCGTCGCTCATCAACGTCATCGTATTTCTCGTTCCAGCGACCGGTGACCGCATAGCTAGCGGTCATTACAGCGTCTAGAACCTTTTCGGAGTTCGGAATTCGAGATGCGAGTGCGCTGGATGCGAAACCGAGTCGGGTGCGTAGTTCAAAAACGTTGACTTCGCCGAGAACCTCGTCGAGAATTTGGGCGCGACCGGAACTTGGCTGCAGCTGGGCTGCGAGGATGCGAAGGAGTGTGGTTTTTCCAGCGCCATTCGGGCCGATGATGACCCAGCGTTCGGATTCGTCTATCGACCAGTCGATGTCTTTGAGAATGGCTTTGCCGTCTCGAATTACGGTCACATCGGTCAGTCGAACTACTTCACTCATGCTTTGTAGCCTAAGCGAACGAGGCGATTGCTTCGCGGTAGACCGCGATGGTGTCTTGGGCAATTTGGTCCCAAGAGAAGTGATCTTCGACCCGCTTGCGACCGGCGAGACCGAAGGCTTGCAAATCTACCTCCGATAGCGCCCGATTTAGTGCGTTAGCCAGGTCGCCGACAAACTTCGATTCGTCCAAGGGTTTGCCGCTTCCGTCCGCAAGTTGTTCGATAGGCACCAAAAGGCCGGTGACACCGTCTTCCACAACCTCGGGAATTCCGCCTGTTGCAGTCGCAACGACAGGAACCCCGCAAGCCATGGCCTCTAGGTTTACGATGCCTAGCGGTTCGTAGATGGAAGGGCAGGCAAAGACTGTCGCGGCCGAGAGAACCGCGATCAGCTCTTGCCGGCTCAGGTGCTTTTCGATCCAGATCACATTGTCTCGGTGCTTTCGCAGCTCGGTCACGAGATCAATCACAGTTTGATTGATTTCCGGGGTGTCCGGTGCTCCCGCGCAAAGAACCAGCTGAACGTCGGCCGGCAGTTCCCGAGCGGCCTTCAGTAGGTATGGGAGCCCTTTTTGCTGCGTGATTCGGCCCACGAAAAGAACAGATCTGGCGTCCGGATTGACTCCGAGCGAACGAACCAAATCCTTGTTTTCTGCAGCTTGGAAGGCAGATAGGTCAATGCCGTTGTGGACCACGGTCACCTTGGCTGGGTCGATTTGAGGGTATGCGCGAAGGATGTCCTCTCGCATTCCATGGCTGACCGCGATGATCTTTGTGGCGCTTTCATAGGCCGAGCGCTCGACCCAAGAAGAGACCGCGTAACCACCACCGAGCTGGTCGGCCTTCCAAGGGCGAAGTGGCTCGAGGCTGTGTGCGGTTATCAGGTGAGGAATTCCGTGGAGGTCGCCCGCAACCTTGCCAGCGAAGTTTGCGTACCAAGTGTGCGAGTGAACTAGGTCTGCGCCGGCGATGTCAGAGACCATCGCGAGATCGGTAGCCATGGTTTGGATCGCTGCGTTTGCAGAGTCAAATTCGGTGCCGTGTTTGTAAGCGTTTGTATCGATTTCATTACGTGCTTCGCCGAAGGCTCGAACCTGTACCTCGATGTGTGATCTAAGTACCTTCACCAATTCAGCGACATGTACGCCCGCTCCCCCGTAAATAAAGGGTGGGTATTCTTTCGTAATCAAATCGATTCTCATAGCGCAATGTTAGTAGCAGGGAACTTTTTGCCAATAACATAGCGCTATGAGTAGCAAGAGAATCTTCGGCATGGTGCTAGCCGGTGGTGAGGGTAAGCGCCTGATGCCACTAACGGCAGACCGAGCTAAACCGGCTGTTCCATTCGGTGGTTCTTACCGCCTCATCGACTTCGCGCTATCCAACCTGATCAACTCCGGTGTCCGACGAATCGTCGTGCTAACCCAGTACAAGTCACACTCGCTTGACCGTCACATTTCGCAAACTTGGCGTATGTCGCCCCTACTAGGTTCTTACGTCGCCTCCGTGCCGGCGCAGCAGCGTCTTGGTAAGCGCTGGTTCTCGGGTAGCGCCGATGCCATTTTGCAGAGCATGAACCTCTTGAGTGACGAACGGCCAGACTACGTTGTAGTCGTTGGAGCGGATCACGTTTACCGCATGGACTTCGATCAAATGATCGACGCTCACATCGCCTCGGGTCGCGGAGTCACCGTAGCGGCAATTCGCCAACCGATGTCTTTGGCCAACCAGTTCGGCGTGATTGAAGTGGATTCTGCAGACCCGACCAAAATTGCAGCCTTTCTAGAAAAGCCAGCTAACCCGAAGGCGCTACCCGACTCCCCTGACGAAGTTTTGGCTTCGATGGGTAACTACGTTTTCAGCGCTCAAGCCCTGATTGACGCCATTGAGCACGACGGCACTCTGCCAGACTCGAGCCACGACATGGGTGGCGACATCGTGCCTTACATGGTCGGCCGCGACGACGCTGGCGTGTACGACTTCACCTTCAACCAAATCCCTGGTTCAACAGAACGCGACCACAGCTACTGGCGTGACGTGGGAACCATCGATTCGTACTTCGAAGCGCACATGGACCTCATCTCGGTCATGCCGGTCTTCAACCTTTACAACACCGAGTGGCCAATCTTCACCCAGCAGATAAACCTGCCGCCAGCCAAGTTCGTCCATGACGGCGAAGGCAATCAGGGTCGCACAACCGACTCGATCGTTTCGCTGGGAACGGTGGTTTCGGGCGGTATCGTCGAGCGTTCGGTGCTCTCACCTTGGGTGAAAGTTAATTCGAACGCTCTGGTCACCGACTCCGTACTTCTCGACGGCGTTCAGGTGGGTCGCAACGCAACCGTTCGTCGAGCCATTCTCGACAAGGGAGTTGTGGTTGCCGACGGTGCTTCGATCGGTGTTGACACCCAGCGCGACATCGATCGCGGCTTCACCGTGACGGATTCTGGAATCACTGTCGTCGGTAAGGGTGTGCTGGTTACTCCGTGACGTCTTTTTTGGTCGTCTTTGATGTTGACTCAACCCTCATTCGAGACGAAGTTATTGAATTGCTGGCCGACGCCGCAGGTAAACGTGCCGAAGTAAAGGCAATTACCGATGCCGCGATGGCAGGTGAACTCGACTTCAGCTCATCTCTTGCTGCGAGAGTTGCCATGCTCGAGGGTGTTTCTGAAACGGTTTTCGCCGAGACTCTAGCTCGTGTGCAGCTAACCACGGGAGCAGTCGAACTGATTTCCGCCATTCACAGCGCCGGCGGCAAGGCCGCTGCCGTTTCGGGTGGCTTTATCCAGGTCCTCGAGCCGCTAGCCGCAATGCTCGGTTTAGATTTTTACCGGGCAAACACCCTCGAGGTTTCGGCTGGCGCTCTAACCGGCAAGACGGTTGGCCCCGTGATTGATCGCGCAAACAAAGCTGCTTCGCTAGCTGAATGGGCTGGGCAATTGGGTCTGACGCCTAGCCAGTGCATCGCCGTTGGCGATGGAGCGAATGACCTCGAAATGATGAAGTTAGCTGGACTTGGCGTAGCATTCAACGCCAAGCCCCTCGTGAGGCAGCAAGCCGACCTCGTGCTCGAAGGCGAAGACCTGCGGGCGTTGAGCGCGTTGCTTCCTTAGCCCTTGGTGAAGTAGTCGGTGTCGCCGACCAAAACTGTGTTGTCGGCTGGCACTGGCTCGTGAGCTGCCTTGAAAATTTCGGCGGCAAATTCCTCTACGTTGTAAAGCTTGCCGACGGCCTCCTTGCGAGCGTCGATAGCACCAGGGTTCAGGCGATCAAGCAGAGTCGCGGTGATGGTTCCCTCGATCATGTCGCCAGAAACCACAACGAACTCAATGCCAGCGGCGGTGAATTCGGGAATCATGGCTAGAAGTGCGTCTTCACCGGCGCGCTTGCTGAGCGCTACGGGTAGGTACTCGGGCATGGTTGGGGTTTCACGAATGAAGTGCGCCTGGTGGCTGGTAACGAAAACGATGCGCGAGCCGGATGGCATCAGCGGCAGCAGCGTTTTGACCAGGTTGACCTGAGAGTCACGGTTTAGGACCATTGCGTAGTCCTCGGCCTTTCCGGCTTCCATTCCGCCTGAGGCGTTGAGAACAAGGATGTCCAATCGACCGAATTCTTCGGCGAGTTTGGCCTTCAACGCGTCGATGGTTGAGTAGTCGGTTAGATCGGCACCGACAACGATGGCCTTGCCGCCTTTTTCGGTAATCGCGGCGGCAACCTTCTCGGCGCGAGCCATTTTGTCGCGGTAGTTGATGGCTACGGTTGCGCCATCGGCGGCAAGTAGCTGAACCAATTCCGCGCCGATACCGCGGGACGAACCCGAAACGAAGGCGAACTTTCCTGCAAACTTCTGAGACATTTTTCCTCTAATCGTTACTAGTGGCCCATTCCCAAGCCGCCATCGACCGGGATTACTGCGCCTGAAATGTATGCTGCGTCGTCGCTAGCTAGCCAAGAAACTACCTTGGCGACCTCAACCGGGGTGGCGAAACGGCCGGCCGGGATGTTCTTTTTGTATTGCTCCTGCTGCTCCTCTGGGAGGGCGGCGGTCATGTCGGTTTCGATGAACCCGGGAGCTACGACATTCGCGGTGATTCCACGCGAGCCCAGTTCGCGGGTGATTGAGCGAGCCATACCCACAAGGCCAGATTTGGCTGCCGAGTAGTTCACCTGACCCGCGCTGCCGAGCAGTCCAACCACGCTAGAGATCAAAATCACGCGACCGAAGCGAGCCTTCATCATGCCCTTGGTTGCTCGCTTGACTACACGGAAAGCCCCCGTCAGGTTGGTGTTAAGGACTTCTTCGAAGTCTTCGTCGGTCATGCGAAGCATCAGCATGTCGCGGGTGATTCCAGCGTTAGCTACGAGCACCTCAACCGGGCCGAGTTTTTCTTCGATGGTTTCGAATGCTGAATCCAGCGAGGCAGCATCTGTGACATCGGCAATGACGCTGAGAGTGCCGGCAGGGCCTTCTCCGCTTCGAACTGTTACCGCTACTCGGTGGCCCTGGGCTACAAATTCTTCGGCGATGGCTTTGCCGATTCCGCGGTTTCCACCGGTTACCAGAATTGTTCTCGGAGTAGTCATTTAGGTCTTTCTTGGAAGTTTTTGAACACCGTCAAGGTTGCCTTAAGTCTAGTAGCGACCGCTTCGCGGTAACTTAGGTCTTGGAGGCTTGTTTTGGCAAAACGTACCAGCGTAACTTCGGTTGAGCACTCCCCCGAAGACGAAAGAAAGCGTCGCTTCATCAACTACACGGTGGCGATGCTTATTCGCGTAGCCTGCATTCTTCTAGCTGTTGTCGTAACCGGTTGGCTTCAATGGGTCTTCTTCGCCGGAGCAATCCTGTTACCGTATTTCGCAGTAGTTGTAGCGAATGCAACCGGTAGCAGTAACAAAGCTCCTAAGGCGCAGGCAGTTACCCCATTGCAAATTTCTTCTAAGGATTTCATTGACGCAAGTGAGCGCTAAGTGCTCGAGAGCTGGTTGCCTCGAACTAGCAACCACCGCGGTGATCTGGAGCAACCCAAAAGTGCATACCGATGGCCGCACCAAAACTTGGGGTTCTTGCCCCGGTCATGTTGAGTTTTTCAAGGAATACCTGGGAACTCGAGGATTCCTACTCGAGGTGAAATCGCTTTGAGTTTTTGGAAGTCCTCTTGGAAAACTTGGACACGTTGGCTTGCGGTTGTGACCGTATTTGCGATTGCTTGCGGGTTCTTGTCTAACTGGCAGCTGAATCGCCGGGCCGAAAAGTTAGTGGTAATCGAGCGAACCCTAAACAACTACGCCCAGCCACCCGTTGCTATAGCGGCTTTGCTCCCCACCACAGAGGCTTGGAATGAAGAACTAGAGTGGCGAGCAGTGACGATTTCAGGTGCGTTTGCGCCCGAACAGTCACTGCTGGTTCGCAACCGCCCGAATGCCGGGCAGCCCGGTTTCGAGCAGTTGGTTCCCTTCAAAGCCGATAGCGGCGAAACACTTCTGGTTTCGCGAGGTTGGATTCCGACCGGAAACCTGCAAGACTCCCCCGATTTGAATCCGCTGCCTTCATCACGCCCCAGAACAATCGAAGTGCGGCTCCGACCTTCCGAGAGAGCCACTGACAAGGGAGCACCGGCTGGTCAGGTGCCGAACATCGAAGTGCCTCGAGTCATAGCCGAGTTGCCGGCAGGAAACTACTACACCAAGGTTTATGGGCGCTTAATTCAAGACCCGACCGGTGAGGCTCAACTCGTAAAGCACTCGTCACCGGCAACCTCTGAGGGCAATAACTTTAGCTACGCGATTCAGTGGATCGTATTTGCCGTAATGGCTTTCGCTGCTCTGTTCTGGATGATTCGTCTCGAACGCGATCGCTACCACGGGAGGGTTCGAACCAAGGTGCGCAAGCGCAAGTCCGATGAGGAAATCGAAGACGCTCTCTAGCTGAGTGAAATGAGCTCGGCGTAGCCCTCGTTCCAGAGGTCTTCGTCGCCGTCTGGCAAAATCAAGACCCTTTCTGGGTTCAGCGCGAGTACCGCACCTACGTCGTGCGAAACCAAAACCACAGCTCCGGTAAAGGTTGAGAGCGCATGGAGAATCTCTTCGCGGCTCGCCGGGTCGAGGTTGTTTGTCGGCTCGTCCAAGAGCAGGACGTTTGCCGAAGACACCACGAGCGCAGCCAGCGCAAGACGAGTCTTTTCGCCACCGGAGAGCACCCCGGCAGGCTTGTTGACATCGTCGCCGGTGAATAGAAACGACCCCAAAACCTTTCGGGCATCGGTGTCGCCGAGCTGAGGTGCACTGCGCTGCATGTTTTCTAGAACACTCTTCGAGACGTCAAGCGTTTCGTGCTCTTGCGCGTAGTAACCAATTTTGAGTCCGTGACCAGGCTCGATAACGCCCGTGTCGGCCTGATCGATTCCGGCGAGGATGCGAAGCAGAGTCGTTTTGCCGGCACCGTTAAGACCGATGATGACAACCTTCGAGCCCTTGTCGATAGCCAAATCCACCGAAGTGAAAATCTCGAGCGAGCCGTAACTCTTACTCAGGTTCGATGCCATCAGCGGTGTGCGACCGCAAGGGGCTGGCTCTGGGAAGCGGATTCGCGCGACGCGATCTTGCTCGCGGACTTCCTCGAGACCGCTGAGCAATCGTTCGGCTCGCTTGATCATTTGCTGTGCGGCAACGGCCTTGGTTGCCTTGGCGCCGAACTTAGCCGCCTGCAAAGTTAGCGTCGCGGCCTTCTTCTCGGCATTAGAACGCTCGCGTTTTCTGCGCTCTTCGTCGGCTTGGCGTTGCTTCAGGTAGTTGTGCCAGCCCATGTTGTAAACGTCGATGACGGTTCGCATGGCATCAAGGTAGAAGACGCGGTTTACGGTCTCTCCGATCAGGTCAACGTCGTGACTAATCACGATGAGTCCGCCCTGGTAGGTCTTGAGGAAGTCTCGAAGCCAGACCACCGAGTCTGCGTCTAGGTGGTTGGTCGGTTCGTCGAGAATCATCGTGTCTGCTTGAGAAAACAGAATTCGCGCAAGCTCGACGCGTCGGCGCTGCCCGCCGGAAAGCGTCTTGAGTTGTTGGTCGAGAATGTGCGGCTTGATGCCGAGGTTCCCGGCAATTGACTCCGCTTCAGCCTCGGCCGCGTAACCACCGTTGGCGATGAAGCGTTCTTCGGCACTGGCGTACTTCTTCATGGCGGCGTCGTAAACCGACTGCTCGATCGAACCCATGTCTTCGGAGGCCTTGGCCATAGCCTTGAGGTGTTCGCCGAGGTGGCGCGCGTTCAAAATGCGATCGCGAACTGACTCCTCGGGGTCACCTGTTCTAGGGTCCTGCGGAAGGTAGCCGATCAGTCCCGAAGTTTCGACAGTGCCTGCGGTAGGCGCTCCCTCACCAGCGAGGATCTTCGTGAGCGTTGTTTTTCCAGCGCCGTTGCGGCCAACAAGACCGACCTTGTCGCCCTTGTCCACTCGAAATGTGACGTCTTGCATCAAGACACGAGCTCCAATGCGGATCTCAAGGTCTCGAACGTTTATCAACTGTCATCTTTCGTAAACTCGGGTATTCCAAAAGCCTTAGTTTACAATCGAAGTACACCGAATTTAGGAGTGTTGATGTCGGTACTTATTGCCAATCGTCCAACGATCGTCGATCGTTTCATCCCTCGCAGTCTCACCGCCGATATTGCACTCATCGCCTCGGGCGCAGCTCTGACCGCTGCGGCAGCCCAGGTTGCGATTCCCCTTTGGCCAGTGCCGGTGACCGGTCAAACCTTCGCCGTTCTTCTCGTTGGCGCAGCGCTCGGTTCGATCCGTGGTGCAATCGCAATGGCTCTCTACGTTGTCCTAGGTGCCCTAGGTTTGCCAATTTTCACCGGTGGAGTTGCCGGTTGGGCTTTTGGTCCAACCCTCGGCTACCTGGTCGGATTCGTCTTCGCGGCGGCCGTCGTCGGCTTCTTCGCCGAACGTTCATGGGGTTCGAAGTGGCTACTGGTCGCCATCGGATTCGTTGCCGGTAACGCAACCATCTATGCCTTTGGTCTGCCTTGGCTTGCTATCTTCTTAGGTACCGTCGGTGCTCCTAACGACCTGTTCGCGACGGTTGCTGCTGGGCTTGCGCCGTTCCTCGTCGGAGACGCAATCAAGATTGCTATCGCCTCTACCCTGCTGCCGGCAGCCTGGGCATTGGTGAAGAACGCAAAGCGATAAAAGACTAAAAAGAAAAGGCCTCCCACATTCGGGAGGCCTTTTCTTTTTGATTTAGATAGAGAAACCTATGGCGCGCATTTGCTCGCGACCGTCTTCGGTGATCTTCTCAGGACCCCACGGCGGCATCCAAACCCAGTTGATCCGGAACGCTTCGACGTGACCGTCTAGTGCATCGGCCGTCTGCTCCTCGAGGATGTCGGTGAGTGGGCAACCTGCCGAGGTAAGCGTCATGTTGATCAGTAGCGAGCCGTCGTCTTCGGACTCCTCGAGCCCGTAGATCAGCCCGAGGTCAACGATGTTGACGCCGATTTCCGGGTCGATTACGTCCTTCAGGGCCTCGATGACTTCGTCGTATTTGGCCGGAGCGAGTTCCTTAGGCATTTGTGTAACCTACGTATCCATCGGCTTCTAGGCGCTCGGCTAGCTCTGGCCCACCCTGTTCGGCGATCTTGCCGTCAACGAACACGTGCACGAAGTCAGGCTTGATGTAGTTGAGGATTCGGGTGTAGTGGGTGATTAGTAGAACACCCATGCCGGTTGCACCCTTGACGCGGTTCACGCCTTCGGAGACAACCTTGAGGGCATCCACGTCTAGACCGGAGTCGGTTTCGTCTAGGACAGCAAACTTAGGCTTTAGCAGTTCCATCTGCAGGATCTCGTGACGCTTCTTCTCGCCACCCGAGAAGCCTTCGTTCACGTTGCGCTCGGTGAAAGCAGGATCCATCTTGAGCGAGTCCATAGCGCCGCGAACCTCTTGGATCCAGGTTCGAATGGCAGGGGCTTCGCCGTCGATTGCGGTCTTAGCGGTGCGCAGGAAGTTGCTGACCGAGACACCCGGGATTTCGACCGGGTACTGCATAGCCAGGAACAAACCCGCACGAGCTCGTTCGTCAACGCTCATCTCTAGGACGTTCTCGCCGTCCAGCAGAATCTCACCATCGGTGACGGTGTACTTTGGGTGACCGGCGATCGAGTAGGCCAGAGTTGACTTGCCTGAACCGTTTGGGCCCATGATTGCGTGGGTTTCGCCCGAGCGAATGACGAGGTCAACGCCCTTGAGAATCGACTTCGTGCCCTGATCGGTTTCCACCGAAACGTGGAGGTTCTTGATTTCTAGAGTTGCCATGGTTTCTTTCTTTAGGCCTTGTCGTATTCGAGGAAGATGATGCCGTCTTCAATGAAGACGTCGTAAACGGCTACCGGTTCGTATGCGGGTAGCGATAGCGGAGCTCCGGTTTCGAGCGAGAATTTGGCACCGTGTGCCCAGCACTCGATGGTCTCGTTGTCAACGAAGCCTTCGCTTAGTGAAATCTCACCGTGGGAGCACTTGTCATCGATTGCCTTTACGTCGCCCGACTTGGTGCGTGCGATGGCGATTGCATGGCCATCGATCAGGACGCGAATAGCTCGCCCCGGTTTGATGTCTTCTACGGCGCAAATTTGATGAGCCATTACTTGACGCTCCTCTTCAGCTCTTCTTCGATTGACTTGTTTAGACGGTCTTCGAGCTCTTCGATGCCGATTTGCTGGACGATTTCGTTTAGGAAGCCTTTAACGACTAGACGGCGTGCTTCGAGCTCGTTGATTCCTCGAGCCTGCAGGTAAAACAGGTGCTCGTCGTCGAAGCGACCAGATGCGCTGGCGTGTCCAGCACCCTCAATCTGACCGGTCTCGATTTCAAGGTTCGGGACGCTGTCGGCGCGCGCACCGTCCGTGAGCAACAGGTTGCGGTTCAGCTCGTAGGTGTCGGTGCCTTCTGCTTCCTTACGGATTAGAACGTCGCCAACCCATACGGTGTGGGCTTTGTCACCCTGGAGCGCGCCCTTGTAAGTAACCCGGGAGGTGCAGTTTGGTTGCGAGTGGTCAACGAATGGTCGGTGTTCGAGGTGCTGGTTCGAATCAGCGAAATAAACACCGTAGAGGTCAACCGATGCACCGGGGCCATCGAAGTAAACCGACGGGGTTACTCGGACGGTATCGCCACCGAGGCTAACCACGATGTGCTTCAGGTGCGCGTTGCGTCCAAGTTTGGCAAATTGCGCCGAGGTGTGGACCGAACCGGACTCCCAGTCCTGGATGCTGATTACCGTTAGGTCGCTCTCGTCGCCAACCACGATTTCGATGTTCTCGGCGAGAACGCCCTTGCCGCGGTGGTCGATTACGACCGTGCCCTTTGCGTGCAGTTTCGACTCGACCACAATGTGCAGGGCTGCAGGAGTTACGTCGGTTGACTTTACTGTCAAGAAAGCCTTTTCGTCAGCGCCGGCGGGGACGCTAATCAGGTAAGCGGCTTCTGCGGATTCCCAGGCGGCAGCCGAGGTGCGATCCTCAGGAAGTCCGGCGGCGCCAAACAACGGGTGATCGGCTTTAATCCACGATGTGGTGATCGAGGTTGGGCCGTCGAATTGCAGGTCGCCGATGTACTCGCTCAACGCGTCCGCGTCGAGTCCCATAAGGCGCTCTACCGGCAGGTAACGCCACTGCTCGTCTCTGATGGTGATTGGCTCAAAGTCGGCAACCGAAGCCGATCTAGGGCGTTCTGAACGTATCTGGAGCGGTACGCCTGCTCCGTGGCTGTGCTGCTCCACTAACCGACAGCCCCTTCCATCTGCATCTCGATTAGCTTGTTCAGCTCGAGAGCGTATTCCATCGGTAGTTCCTTGGCGATCGGCTCAATGAATCCTCGGACGATCATTGCCATTGCTTCGTCTTCGGCAAGGCCGCGCGATTGCAGGTAGAACAACTGCTCGTCGCTGACGCGCGAAACAGTTGCTTCGTGACCCATCGAGACGTCGTCCTCGCGGACATCGACGGCCGGGTAGGTATCGGAACGCGAGATGGTGTCAACCAGAAGCGCGTCACAGCGAACAGTGTTTGCCGAGTGGTGCGCCCCTGGGTTCACGCGGATCTCGCCGCGGTATGAGGTGCGGCCACCGCCACGGGCAATCGACTTGGAGACAATCGAAGACGAGGTGTATGGAGCGAGGTGAATCATCTTCGCTCCGGCGTCCTGGTGCTGACCCGCACCCGCGAAAGCCACCGACAGGGTCTCGCCTCTGGCGTGCTCCCCCGCCAAAATGATCGCCGGGTACTTCATGGTTACCTTGGATCCGATGTTGCCATCGACCCACTCCATGGTTGCTCCCTCGTGTGCAATAGCGCGCTTGGTGACGAGGTTGTAAACGTTGGTGGACCAGTTCTGGATTGTGGTGTAGCGAACGCGAGCGTTCTTCTTCACGATGATTTCCACAACTGCCGAGTGAAGCGAGTCCGAGTTGTAAATCGGAGCGGTGCAACCCTCGATGTAGTGAACGTAGGAACCCTCGTCGGCAATAATCAGGGTCCGTTCGAACTGGCCCATGTTCTCGGTGTTGATTCGGAAGTACGCCTGTAGCGGGATCTCCACGTGAACACCCTTTGGCACGTAAACGAACGAACCGCCAGACCAAACAGCGGTGTTCAACGCGGCGAACTTGTTGTCGCCCGCTGGAATCACGGTGCCGAAGTATTCCTGGAAAATCTCAGGGTGTTCCTTGAGAGCGGTGTCGGTGTCAAGGAAGATGACACCCTGTGCCTCGAGTTCTTCCTGAATCTGGTGGTAAACAACCTCGGACTCGTACTGAGCGGCGACGCCAGAAACCAGACGCGAACGCTCGGCCTCAGGGATTCCTAGCTTCTCGTAGGTATTCTTGATGTCGTCTGGCAGGTCTTCCCAGCTGGCGGCCTGCTTCTCGGTCGAACGAACGAAGTACTTGATGTTGTCGAAATCGATTCCGCTGAGGTCCGAACCCCAGTTCGGCATCGGCTTCTTCATGAAGTAGTTATAGCCCTTTAGGCGCGTCTCGAGCATCCAGTCTGGTTCGCTCTTCTTACCCGAAATGTCGCGAACGACTTCTTCGTTGATGCCGCGCTTTGCGCTCTGACCCGCTTTATCGCTGTCTGACCAACCGAACTCGTAGTTTCCTAACGAATCCAATTCGGGGCGATCGATGATGATGTCTGACAAGACGCATCCTCTCTATTCGTATAGGGCAAACCGCTCAGGCGCGGGATTATTCCAACGCGCCATCGTGTAAGTATTGAAGTGAGCGAAAAGCTCCGACCGTTTGATTTTACCTTGACGAAGCCATGTCGGTAAAGGACCAAAGAAAGGCCTCCCTTGCGCAAAATCGCCGTTTGGGCATCGCTTGTTTCGCAAATGCTGATTGTTGTGACCGGGGCCATTGTGCGTCTGACGGGTTCGGGTCTGGGTTGTCCAACCTGGCCAAAGTGCACCGAAGAGTCAATCACCACGGTTCCAGAGATGGGCATCCACGGTGTCATCGAGTTTGGCAACCGACTTCTCACATTTGTCTTAGCCGCAATCGGTATTTGGGCCGTCATTCTGTTTTGGAAGACTGTGCTGCGCAAGTTCGCAGTCACCCTGTTCCTAGGCGTTGTCGCACAGGCCCTGCTCGGTGGCCTGACTGTACTAACCGGCCTCAATTCCTGGATTGTAGGAGCTCACTACCTGGTCTCTGCCGTTCTCATCTGGATCGCGGCAAAGTTTGTTTGGAGCTTCTACAAGCCGGTCGTCTCGCCTGCGGGTGGCTTTAGCCGCCTGATCGCCTGGCTCATCGCCGTTTTTGGCACGCTTTCGATTATTGCCGGCGTAATCGTCACCGGCGCGGGACCGCATGCGGGCGATGCGGACACTCCGCGAAACGGACTACCTCTCGACCTCTGGCAACACTTCCACTCCTGGCCCGGTTACATCACTATTGGTTTGGTGGCCGTCCAGCTTTACCTTGTTCGAGCTAATGGCACTTTGGTCAAGTGGAATGTCGCACTTTTCATCGCGCTGGCAATTCAGGCCTTCGTTGGTGTACTTCAGTCAAGGCTTGGAGTGCCGGCGGAACTTGTGATCATTCACATCCTCGGCTCGACTATTCTCATCGCACTTTTTGCCGCTCAGCACTCGGCAGTGCGCAAGGTTTAGCTCAGTGGTCAATCTCTTTTGGTTTCAACGTGACCTGCGAACCGCAGATCACCCCGCGCTGGTGGCAGCGGGAACCGAGGTGGCTCCCGTAGTGCTGCAAAGCGCTCTGGATGGGCTCGAAGGTGAACGCCGCAACTCTCTGGTTGCCAGTTGGCACAGCCTCAACGAGAAGCTCGACGGTCAGTTGACCGTCGTGGCAGATTTGGTTAGAGCCGCCAAAGACCTCGGCGTTGAAGCGGTTTTTACCTCGAGGCGCTTTGATCCGGACGGAATCGCCGAACAGCAGGCTGCAGAACAGGCTCTCGCCGCACATGGCATTCGCCTGGTGGTCGGGCCCGGAAACTATGCGGTCTCGCCCGGTCAGGTTGCCAAGCCAGACGGTACTCCGTACCGCGTTTACACGCCATTTTTCAAAGCCTGGTTCGCAATTGGTTGGTCAAAACCAGTACCCCGTCTCGCGGGTGTGAATTGGCAGAGCGCGGGAGGCAGCGCTCTGCCGGAGTATCGGGCCATCCAGGTTGGCGAGGACTTCGCTCTGCGCACGTTCGAAAGGTTCAAAGATCGCGCCTTGCTCGGCTACAACGAGGATCGTAACCGAGCCGACCTCAGCGGAACATCGCATCTGTCGCACGCACTCGCTCACGGCGAGGTACACCCGCGAACACTTCTTGCGGAGCTCGGCGATTCGCCAGGCGAGGTCACTTTTATGAAAGAACTGGCCTGGCGCGAGTTCTATGCCGATGTCTTGTTTCATAACCCGCACACCGTAAGCGAGTATTACGAGCCGCGCTTTGCCAAGCTGCGATACGACTTTGACGAAGCGAAGTTTGAGGCGTGGAAGTTTGGCCAGACGGGCTACCCGATGGTCGATGCCGGCATGAGGCAGCTTTTGACCACCGGCTGGATGCACAACCGGGTTCGCATGATTGTCGCGTCTTTCCTCGTAAAGGATTTGCACATCGAGTGGCAGCATGGCGCTGACTGGTTTGAGAAACACCTCACCGACTTCGATGTTGCGTCTAACTCTCACGGTTGGCAGTGGACTGCAGGTTGTGGCACCGACGCCTCCCCCTACTACCGAGTGTTCAACCCTGTGATGCAGGGTTACAAGTTCGATCCCGAGGGCAACTACGTTCGAAAGTTCATTCCTGAGTTGCGGAATATTCCCGGGCCTGAAGTGCACGAACCTTGGTTGCTACTTTCGAGTCTCTCCGAAGGCTACCCAGCGCCAATTGTGGATCACGCGCTCGAACGCGTCGAAGCGCTGGCTCGACTTGAGGAACTAAAAAATCGGGAAGTTGAATAGCGGATCTACCGCAATCGCGATGAACAACACGGTCAGGTAAGTGATCGAACCGTGGAAGAGTCGCATCGGGGTTTTCACGGTTCCAGACTTACTCGCGGTGTAAAGCAGGGTCGCCTCGAAGAGGAACCAAGCGCCGGATGCCACCGCGGTAACCGTGTAAATCCAACCGAGCTGGGCAGCTGGGATTAGCAGCAGGGTCGAGACGACCAGCGCCCAGGAGTAGAGCACAATTTGAACGCCGACGACCTGGGGCGAGCGAACCACCGGGAGCATCGGAACCCCCGCCGCTGCGTAATCGTCTTTGTAGCGCATCGACAGTGGCCAGTAATGGGGCGGGGTCCAGAGGAAGATGACGAGGAACAGCAGCCAGGCCGCGACGCTTAGCTCACCGGTGACGGCTGCCCAACCGATCAGTGCCGGCATTGCTCCCGCAGCGCCACCCCAGACGATGTTTTGAGGCGTGCGTCGCTTCAGCAGAAGCGTGTAAACCAGTACGTAAAAGAGAATCGCACTGAGCGACAGCATGGCCGCCAAGAAGTTCGTAGTGATCCAAAGCCAGGCGACTGAAAGAGCGCCGATTACGTACGCGAAAACTAGCGCCTCTCGCTTCGAAAGCTCACCGGTCACTAGCGGACGGTTTTTGGTGCGTCCCATGATTTTGTCGATGTCGGCGTCGATGTAGCAGTTGAACGCGTTAGCTGAACCTGCCGAAAGTGCGCCACCCACAAGTGTGGCCAGAACCAACCAGAGCGAAGGCAGAGCCTTGTTCGCCAAAATCATGGTTGGCACGGTGGTAATCAGAAGAAGTTCGATGACGCGTGGCTTGGTTAGCGCAAAGTAAGCCTTGGTTTTTGCCACCAGGCGCAAGTTAGTGCGGTTTTTTTCGGTCATCTTCGGTTAAGTCTAAATGAGTGACACAGGCAGTTATTCCCCCGAGGTTCGAAGCGGTCAAGGTGTAGACTCAAAAGCGTGGCTAAGCCACTTTTCTCTCGGCGATGTTGCCTCAACAAAATAGAAACCGCGCCTTTTCGCGCGCCAAGAAATAAGGAGCTGCCTTGTCAGCATTCCAGTGGTCTGAACTTGATTCCAAGGCTGTAGATACGGCTCGAGTACTCGCGGCCGACGCCGTCGAAAAGGTCGGCAACGGCCACCCTGGCACCGCAATCAGCCTCGCTCCGGTTGCCTATCTGCTCTTCAACAAGGTGATGCGCCACGACCCGAGCGACGACCGCTGGCTCGGTCGCGACCGCTTCATCCTTTCGGTTGGTCACTCTTCGCTAACCATTTACAACCAGCTGTTCCTGCACGGCTACGGCTTGGAACTAGAAGACATCAAGGCTCTTCGCACCTGGGGATCGGCAACGCCTGGTCACCCTGAGTTTGGTCACACCAAGGGTGTTGAAATCACTACCGGCCCGCTTGGCCAGGGTCTCGCCTCGGCGACCGGCTTTGCCTACGCAGCCCGCTTCGAGCGTGGCTTGTACGACCCAAACGCCGCTACTGGCACTAGCCCATTCGACCACTTCGTTTATGTAATCGCCGGTGACGGCGACATGCAGGAGGGCGTCACCTCAGAAGCTGCTTCGCTTGCCGGTCACCAGAAGCTCGGCAACCTCGTGGTCATCTACGACAGCAACCAGATCTCGATCGAAGACGACACCGACATTTCGTTCACCGAAGATGTATCGGCTCGCTACGAGTCTTACGGCTGGCACGTTCAGACTGTTGATTGGAAGAAGACCGGCAACTACGTCGAGGACCTGGAAGAGCTTTACAACGCGATTGAGGCAGCCAAGGCTGTAACCGACAAGCCTTCGCTGATTCGCCTGCGTACGATCATCGGCTGGCCTTCGCCAACCAAGCAGAACAGCGGAAAGATTCACGGAGCCAAACTTGGCGCCGAAGAGCTAGCCGGACTCAAGAACGCTCTCGGTTTTGACCCTGAGCAGAGCTTCGAGGTCGCACCTGAGGTTTTGGCTCACACCCGCGGCTACCAGAAGTTTGCAGACGAAAACCGCAAGGTCTGGCAGTCAGCATTCGATGACTGGGCGAGCGCTAACCCGGAGCAGAAGAAGCTTCTCGACCGTGTTGTGGCCGGCGATGTCCCTGCCGAACTCGAGTCGGTTCTTCCTGTCTGGGAGTCTGGAACAGAGGTTTCCACCCGCTCGGCTTCGGGCAAGGTAATCAACGCAATCGCCAAGGTCATGCCCGAACTTTGGGGTGGCTCTGCCGACCTTGCCGAGTCGAACCTAACCACCATCGAAGGCGCACCTTCTTTCATTCCTTCGGAGTGGTCAACACACGAGTGGACCGGTAACAAGTACGGCCGGGTTCTTCACTTCGGTATTCGCGAGCACGCTATGGGTGCGATTCTGAACGGTATCGTCCTGCACGGCAACACCCGCGCATTCGGCGGAACCTTCCTGATCTTCAGCGATTACATGCGCCCGGCAGTTCGCCTCGCCGCACTGATGGCTGTGCCTTCGATTTTCGTCTGGACCCACGACTCGGTTGCGCTTGGCGAAGACGGGCCTACCCACCAGCCAATCGAACAGTTGGCAACCCTTCGTGCGATTCCAAACTTGGACATCGTGCGCCCGGGCGACGCTAACGAAACCGCATACGCCTGGAAGACGATTCTCGAGCGCCGCCAGGGACCAGCCGGTATCGCACTGACCCGTCAGAACATTCCAGTTCTGCAGCGCGGCGAAGGCTTTGCCGACGCATCGAACACCGCCAAGGGCGCTTACACGCTGATTGATGCTGCGAACGGTAAGCCAAAGCTGATCCTCATCGCTACCGGATCCGAGGTCCAGTTGGCTGTTGCCGCTCGCGAGCAGCTAGAAGCCGCCGGCGTCGCTACCCGAGTCGTTTCTGCTCCATGCCTCGAATGGTTTGACGAGCAGCCTGCCGAGTACCGCGAAGAGGTTTTGCCGGCAAAGGTTCAGGCCCGCGTTTCGGTAGAGGCTGGTTTGGCACTCGGATGGTCGAAGTACGTCGGCCCGTTCGGCAAGAGCGTTTCGATCGAACACTACGGCGCTTCGGCGGACTACCAGACCCTGTTCCGCGAGTTCGGAATCACCACAGAGGCAGTAGTCGCTGCCGCCAAAGAAGTACTTAAGAACCTCTAAAGAAGAAGAGAGAAAACAAGCATGACTACTCCCCTAGCTCAACTCGCCGCTAACGGCGTAAGCATCTGGCTCGACGACCTTTCGCGTTCACGCATCGTCTCGGGTGGACTAAAGGAGCTCATCAGCAGCCGTTCTGTTTCTGGTGTAACCACCAACCCGACCATTTTCGCCGGAGCCCTTTCCAAGGGTGAAGGTTACGAGGCCCAGGTTGCCGAGCTAGCCGCCGCCGGTGTTTCGACTGAGCAGGCGATTGTCGAGCTAACCACTCGCGACGTTGCTGACGCATGCGACATTTTCGCCGAGGTGTACGCAAAGTCCAACGGTTTCGACGGTCGCGTTTCGATCGAGGTTGAGCCGGGTCTAGCCAACGACACCGCCGGAACCGTAAAGCAGGCAAAGGAACTGTTTGCCAAGGTCAACCGTGAAAACGTCATGATCAAGATTCCGGCTACCAAGGCGGGCCTCTCGGCCATCACTCAGGTAATTGCCGAGGGTATCAGCGTCAACGTCACCTTGATTTTCTCGCTCGCTCGCTACCGTGAGGTAATCGCCGCTTACATCGCAGGTGTCCAGCAGGCCGCAGCAAACGGTCACGACATCTCGAAGATTCACTCCGTCGCATCTTTCTTCGTATCTCGCGTTGACACCGAAATCGACAAGCGCCTTGAGGCTATCGGCACTGCCGACGCCAAGTCGCTAAAGAGCCAGGCTGCCCTCGCTAACGCTCGCCTCGCATACGAGGTTTACGAGCAGGAGTTCGACAACGCTCTCTGGTCAGACCTAGCCGCGAAGGGCGCCAACAAGCAGCGCCCTCTGATGGCCTCAACCGGCGTTAAGGACCCGAACCTTTCGGACACCCTGTACGTGACCGAGCTGGTTGCTCCGGAACTCGTAAACACGATGCCTGAGAAGACCATGGAAGCCGTTTTCGACCACGGAGTTGTTCCGGCGAATTCGATCACTAACAACTACGAGAGCGCCAAAATGGTGCTACTTGCGGTTTCTGCAGTTGGTGTTGACTACGACGACGTTACCGACCTGCTAGAGCGCGAGGGTGTTGAGAAGTTCATCATTTCGTGGAACGAACTCGTGGCCTCGGTGGCCGGCGCACTTGAGGCGGCTAAGTAATTGTCGATCAAGATCTCGCTAGCCGGTAAGGCTCAGGCTGCAGCAGCGGCAAACATCGAAAACTTGGTTGCTGATCAGGTAGCCAGTCGAATCGCTGCCAAAGATTTCACGCTCTGGGGCAAGGATGCCGAGGCTGAGTCTTCGATTCGCCTCGGTTGGGTTACCTCCGCTAAGGAGTCGCAGGCTCTGGTTGCCGACATCATGGCTCTCCGCGAGGATTTCGCAGCCAAGGGAGTGAATCGCTTTGTGCTCTGTGGCATGGGTGGTTCATCTCTGGCTCCAGAAGTAATCACTCAGACAGCTGGAGTGGAACTTGTTGTACTGGATTCAACGGATGCCGATCAGATCGGTCACGCGCTAGCCGGCGACATTCATCGCACGGCAATCATCGTGTCCTCCAAGTCTGGTTCGACTGTCGAGACTGATTCTCAGAAGCGCACGTTTGAGAAGGCCTTTACAGACGCTGGCATCGACAAGACCGAACGCATCGTGATTGTCACCGACCCGGGTTCGCCGATGGAGCAGGCAGCTAAGGCAGATGGCTACCGAATCTTCAACGCAGACCCAACCGTAGGTGGCCGTTACAGCGCACTTACCGCCTTCGGGCTTGTTCCTTCGGGCCTAGCGGGAGCCGACATTCAAAAGCTTCTCGACGAGGCAAATGCAGTCGCAGCGGCTCTTGCCGAAGACTCGGTAACGAACCCCGGACTCTTGCTCGGTGCAGCCATGGCTAGAACCGCTAGCGCAAACGGTTACCGCGACAAAGTCGGGATCGTCTCGGACGGCACCGAAATTGTCGGTTTCGGCGACTGGGCAGAACAGCTAATCGCCGAATCAACCGGAAAGATCGGTCGCGGCATCCTCCCGATCGCTCTAGACACCGAAAGCCCTGAAATTGGACTCGAAGATGTCTTGATTACTCGTGTTGTTGGTTCGGAGGCGGCTGCCAATGGTGACGAGGTGGCAGTTTCGGCTCCGCTCGGCGCTCAGTTCATCCTCTGGGAATACGCGACAGTGGTTGCCAGCCGACTAATCGGAGTGAACCCTTTCGACCAGCCAGACGTGGAGTCGGCCAAGATTGCCGCTCGAGCCATGCTTGAACAGCGCGACGAAGAGGCAGCACCTACTTTCGTCTCGGGTTCAATCGAGGTTCGCTCTTCGGCTCTTTCGCTAAACGGCGTCGAAGACGCCGCCGCGGCTGTGGCCAAGTTGCTCAGTGAGTTGCCGTCCGACGGCTACCTGTCGATTCACGCTTACCTAGACCGGGTGTCCTCCCCCGAGGCAGCCGAGCTGCGTGACCTATTCGCCAAGAAGACCGGCCGTCCGGTGACTTTCGGTTGGGGTCCGCGCTTCCTACACTCGACCGGTCAGTACCACAAGGGCGGCCCTCGATTCGGTGTTTACCTGCAGCTTGTCGCTCGCGCCAAGAACGACATCGCCGTACCGGGTCGCAACTTCACCTTCGGTGAATTGATTGCCTCGCAGGCCGCCGGTGACGCCAACGTTCTGGCGGAACTCGGTCGTCCAGTACTCACCCTGACCCTAGGAGACGTTGCCGCTGGCCTGAAGGTCATCGCCGACGCCGCTCGCTAAAGGAGAAAAATGAGCCCCGCAAAGCTCGGACCGGGTGTGAACCCGCTTCGCGACCCAGATGACAGAAGACTCAACCGCATCGCCGGCCCGTCTGGCTTGATCATTTTCGGCGTGACCGGAGACCTTTCGCGCAAGAAGCTAATGCCAGCCGTCTACGACCTGGCAAACCGCGGGCTCCTGCCACCGGGTTTTGCGCTGATTGGTTTTGCTCGTCGCGATTGGGTTGACCAGGACTTCGCCAAGGTTGTCCACGACTCGGTTCGCGACCACGCAAGAACCCCGTTTAGCGAGGAAGTTTGGCAGCAGCTGAGCGAGGGCATTCGGTTCGTTCAGGGTGAGTTCGACGATGATGATGCCTTCGATCGCCTCAAGGAAACTATCGAACTTCTAGACAAAAAGCGAGGCACAAACGGCAACCACGCCTTCTACCTTTCAATCCCACCTAAGGCTTTCCCATTGGTTTGCAAGCAGCTTTCGCGCTCTGGTCTTGCGGATCCAAAGCCTGATCAGTTCCGTCGCGTCGTAATCGAAAAGCCTTTCGGTAGCGACCTTAAGACGGCTCGCGAGCTCAACTCGGTG
>JBEBBA010000080.1:0-15652 GCA_041158585.1 Actinomycetota bacterium | reverse complement strand
CGCTGTGACCCGGAATCACACCTACAACGCCGTAACTCGTAGTGATCGAGGTTTCCGTGTCCACCAACCCCATCCAAAACTCCATGCCGCCATTTGGGTCTCCCCAATGAAAATACGTCTTGTGGGTTTCCAAATAGGCCTGGCCGCTGCAGTCTCTCGACTTGAAATTTAGTATTGGCTGTGCCGAAAAAGTCCATTCCACATAGTTGCTTAGCCTTATTCCCTTACCAACCGGCCCGGGCTGGTTCCCGTTTCCTGTGCCCTGTTCGTATGGGTTAACGCGAACCCAAGTTTCACCAACCTTGGCCATCCAAAGTCCGCCGGGCATTATGGGGTAAAGAAAATTGCCGTCTTTGTCAGCTACATAAACCTCGTAATGAGGTGAAGAAGGTGGGCCCGCCGGGCCTGGATCGCCTTTAGGGCCAGTCGGACCTGCTTCGCCGGCTGGTCCGGTTTGACCAGCAGCACCAGTCGCACCCTTAACGCCTTGAATTCCTTGCGATTGCCAGCTGATTGGAGTGGTTCCGGCCTTGCACTTAGGAGCAGTCTTTTGAACCTGGGTGAGAGTTCCGGATTTCAAGCAGCCGTAAATTGTGGTTGTTGCGGCAGAGTTTGCCCACTGAACACCTGCTGCAACTAATCCTGCTGACACCACAAGAGATGCTGAGCCTATAGCTAACCACTTTTTCATTTGAACCCCCTCGTTATGGACTCGGTTTCCGAGTACCGTTTGTTGAACACTACCCCGCCAATTGCTCTTTTCCTTTAGTGTCGGTGGCATTCCCTAGATTCAAGGCATTAGGTTCTTTTGAGGGGGAATCATGAAAAACAAGTTCATTCGAATCGTCTTGGCTTTGGCCCTGACTCTCGGGTTCGTAGCCACGCCACATGTAGCGAGCGAGGCCGCTTCGATCTTTATCGCGACCGTTAGAGTCGCTGATGTCATTGGCAGGCCAGTGCCTGACGTTGAGCTGATGGTGACTTCACAATCAGCGAGTGGCACCGCCTTGGGAGTCACCGTTGTGACTAATTCCAAAGGAGAAGCAAAGGCCCAGGTTTACCCAGGCGACTACCGCCTCTACGTAAGTCTCGGCGAACGGTGCTTCGACGTGTACGGGGGAATAATCGGTTACGTTGACCGTACGGATCCCGTTATCTTGCTCGAGACGCCCGCCCTGCGCAACTTCAAATTCAAACTTGTATCAGAAGCCGGGCTTCCAATTGCGAACCAACAAGTGAGCCTTTGGGGAGCCCAATACGAGATGGGCTTCTACTGCGGACAAACTAACGACAGAACCGACATCAACGGAATCGCGACAGTCAAGGCCTTTGCCCTAGACATGAGTAAATACCTTGACCCCACCTACACGCATTACGAACAGATGCGAAACGCGATCGCGTTTGTGAACCCATTCGACAACGTCCAAGTCATGCTCCAGGTGCCATTTGAGGAGTGGGAAGACGGCTATGCCGAAGTAGTTGTAGAAGATGTTCCCTCCATCGACGTAAAGGCGCCGACCCAGGCTTACCCAAACACTTACTTCAACATCTATGGCACGATCATGAACGCCGATGGAACTGCTTCGAATGCTTCGGTAAAGTCGGCGGCTCCAATCCGCAGCTATTACCGAACCGCGCTGCTCTGGCAGCGCGAACTGATAAAGGGCCGCTGGTCGCAGTGGAAACAAGTTAAGTCAGTACGCGTTGATAAGAGGGGCAAGGCTCTCTTTTCGAAGGTAAAAATTAAGAACACTTCCCAGTTCCAGATCCGCGGGCATGCTTTCTCACTTGGAGCAAAGACCGTTCAGATCAAGGTGAAGGCCAAGTAGTGGCAGGCGGTTGTCTCGGATTCCTGTTTGGCTATGTAGAACCAAAGCCCCCTGTATCTGATGAAGTCGATGGAATGAGCGAGGGTGACATCCACTCAGGCCCTGGAGGCTACGAAGGAATGGGCTACTCCGGAGGTTACGCAGCCGATTACATGGCCGATCTATTCGACGAAGACGAAGAGCACTAAAAGAGAAAATCCCGGTCCTCGTGAGAAGGAACCGGGATTTCGTGCACCCCCTGGGACTTGAACCCAGAACCCACTGATTAAGAGTCAGTTGCTCTGCCGATTGAGCTAGAGGTGCGTGTTGCAAGCGCAACGATTGAAAAGAATACCAGCATCTGGAGTGTCTTACAAACGCCAATTAGAATAGGGGTAGCAGAAAGGTTGACGATGACTGACGTGAGACTCGAGCCTGGCGATAAGGCTCCCGCATTCACCCTAGAAAACCACCTTGGCGAGAAAGTTTCGCTCTCTGATCTCCAAGGCAAAAAAGCCATTGTTTACTTCTACCCAGCCGCCTCTACTCCTGGTTGCACCAAAGAGGCTTGCGACTTCAACGACAACCTGACGTGGATCAAGCCAGCTGGTTACGAGGTTGTTGGAATCTCGCCGGACTCGATTGCGAAAATCGAAAAGTTCCACAAGGGCCAAGGTTTGCAGTTTGATTTGCTATCGGACCCAGAGCTAGGTGTTCACAAGGCTTTCGGCGCATACGGAACCAAGAAGCTTTACGGCCGCGAATACCAGGGTGTTCTGCGTTCGACTTTTGTCTTGGACGAGAAGGGCGTTGTCACCCTCGCTCTCTACAACGTGAAGGCAACCGGTCACGTCGAGATGCTTAGAAAGCTTCTTGGTCTCTAAAACTCTCTTTTGAATTCGGAGCTCAGCGGCTTCGTGAAAAGAAGTACAAGCACAACTAGCGCTGGGATGATCAGCGCCCAAGCGATGTCTGGTCGAGCGCTCTCACCTTGGAACGAGTAGTAGCCGATGGCGAGCATCGCGGTTTGAATAAAGACTGCCGATGAGCGGGCCCAGGACTTTAGGGCAGCCAAACCTTTGACTGCAGCACTTGCCCATGCGGCAAAGGCAAAGATGAGAACCGTCAAGGCTACGAGGGTTGGTAGATGGCGGGCATGGCCGGTGATCGCCTCGATCGCGTAGAAGAAGCCTGCTGCGGTTAGGGCTAGCGCCTCTAAACCGGTTATTGCCAAAAGTATGAGCAATTGGATGGGCTTTTTCATTTAATCCTCAACTTGGGTATTGCCAAAAGGTGGTTGGCGTGAAACGATTATCTAAGGAAATCCTCTTGCGAACTCTCATTTTTCGCGCTCGATTCCAGCCTAAGGCGTAGTTGCCTAAAGAATTTTTGCTCCGACCAAAAAGGAATATATGGACCTGCAGTGGCAAGACCAAGCACGTTGCCTAACCGAAGACCCAGAGCTCTTCTTTCCGGTAGGTAACACGGGTCCGGCTGTCGAGCAGATCGATCAGGCTAAGGCTGTTTGCCGCGAATGCGCTGTTGCCACTAGCTGCCTCGAGTACGCAATCAAAGAAAACCAGGACACTGGTGTTTGGGGCGGACTCAGCGAAGACGAGCGTAAGTCGCTCAAGCGCAAGTACGCCCGTGCTCGACGCGCTGGCTAAAGCGGTATTTCAATAACCACTCTGGCTCCGCCTTCGCGAGGCGAAAACCAATTAATTGTTCCTCTAAGTTCGCCCTCGATGAGCGTGCGAATGATTTGAGTACCCAACCCTGGCTCGATTTTGCCGCCGGGGATTCCCTTGCCGTTGTCGCTCACGGTGATGATCAACTTCTTTTGCTTGCGTTCGGCGTGTACGAGCACGTTGCCCGATCGTTCGTTTAGCCCGTGCTCGATTGCGTTGGTTACGATCTCGGTGAGTGCGACTGCCAGAGGGGTGGCCTTCTCGCTTTTCAGCTGACCGAAACGCCCGTCGGTGAGGGTTCTAACGGTGGTGTTGTGGCTGGCAGCTACTTCGCCTACGAGCAGAATCACACGTTCGAAGACTTCGTCGAAACTGACTTCTTGGTTGAGACCTTCGGAAAGAGTGTCGTGGACGAGGGCGATTGCGCTCACTCGGCGCATTGCCTGCTCTAGTGAGTCCTTGGTTTCGTCACTTTCGGCTCGGCGCGATTGAATTCGCAGGAGGCTTGCCACGGTTTGCAGATTGTTTTTCACGCGGTGGTGAATCTCGCGAATGGTGGCGTCTTTTGTGATCAGTTCACGCTCTTGACGGCGGAGTTCGGATACATCGCGGCAGAGCAGGATTGCGCCAGTGCGCTCCCCCTCGACCCTGATGGGAATCGAACGAAGCGAAAGGGTGGCGGACTTCGATTCTGCGTCTGTTCGTCTTGGGGCTAAGCCACCTAGAACTACCGCTAGGTCTTCATCGCCGCGGATTTTGGTTTTGGTTACACCAGCGACGACCTCGGTTAGGTTTTCACCCTCTAGTTCGGTTGGGTAACCGAACTTGGTGAAAGCGCTCACTGCGTTTGGGCTAGCGAAAGTGACTTTGCCTTCGACATCCAGGCGGAGGTAGCCATCGTTTGCGCGCGGAGCACCGCGCTTTGAGCCTGTTTGGTTGCCTAGATCTGGGTAGGTTGCCGCGACCATCATCTCGAGAAGATCCTCGCCTGATTGGCGGAAGCTCAGTTGCTGACGGGTTGGCTCTTTGGTTTCGCCGAGGTTTGCGTGGCGGGTGATGACGGCGATGGGGGTTGGCAAGATCTCTTGGTTTTTCGGGCTGACTTTGCGCCTGACCGGTATCGCGGCAACTCGGGTTGGGGTTCCCTCGTATTGAGAGACGCCGGTGAAGTCGCTGGACTTGGCGGTGTCAAATGCTGTTTTGATTACCTTGAGTAGTTGTTTGTCTGGTGGTTGGCCATTGATGTCACGGTAGAAAATGGTTACCGATGTTGCTGGGCGGGCATGACCTGCGGCTATGAAACCACCGTCTTTGGTTGGAAGCCAGAGGACGAGGTCGGCCGAGACTAGGTCGGCGACGAGTTGCCAATCGGCCGTGAGCTGGTTCAGCCAGTCGATGTCGGCGTTAGATGCGACACCCTGTCTTTTCAGTTCTTCGGTAAGTGTGGCCACGAGACGAGTTTAGCCAGAGACGTATTTGCTTTGAGCCAATTGTTTCAAAGCCTTGCGTAAGGGTGAGGTCGAGCGAACGCCGAATACGGTTGTCCCGTTTCGGAGGCTTACGTCCAGGGTTCGGAGATCCTCCGGCAGGTATGCGGCTATCTTGAACCCGCCTAAGTTTCGAAGGGTCGAGGCGAGTTCTCTTTTGGTATTTGGGCCAAGGGCTTTCGTGCGGTGCTTATTAATGACGAGGGCTACCGGTCTCTCGCCTCGGAGCTCCCTCAAATCGCCTACTTGCCTAATGAATCGATCGAGTGAAACCGGGTCGGCTGAAATGGGGGTTAGCAGGATGTCAGCCCTGGCGATTAGCCAGCGTGTGAACTCGAAGCGGCCTTGTGGGCTATTGGTCGAGTGAAGCTGAGACTCTGCGCTGGACCCCGTATCGATAACTACCCGATCGAAGTTGCCCATAGAGAAGTTGAGAATCGCATCGACACTCTGGGGCGTCACTTCGGGCCAGCGCTCCGGATTGATTCCGGGCAGAAGGGTGAAGGTCGCTCCCGAATCCTTTAGGCGAATCGTTTGCTGGCCAAAGGTTTCTTGACTTAGGCGGTTTTGCCTAGCGAAGCGGCACATTGGCGCGAGACCAGCGGGATACTCGGCAAGAGCTAGTTGAGCAACTTGCGACGCGCTTGTTGTATCGGCGTCGATGAGCAGAACCTGCTCGCCCTTATTGGCCAGCGCTGCGGTTAGGTTGAGCGCAATTGTGGACTTCCCGGACCCTGCCGTGCCCCAGACCACAATGACTTTGCCATTGGTGGGTGCGGTTCTTCGAAGAGACCTTCTTGTTGTCGGTGCGTCGGTAATGCTCACTGTTCAAGCTGGGAGGGGTTGAGTGCGAAAGCTATTAACGCATTGCCTGCTTGCGCACGAAGAATTTGCGGAAAGAACTCTGGTTCACACACGACCTCTACGCTAAAGAGCTTCTGGCCTAGCGTTGTGTCTTGGGCGATACCTGCGATTTCGCAGCCGAGAGCAATAGCAACAGGATCCGACGTCGCTGTCGAACTTGGCGTGGTGGCCCAAATGTTTACCGAGCTTCCAACCCTGAGTTTGTTGGAGAGTGGTTGCTTGGTTTCGATAACCGTCGGCAGGCGAACGTCGAAAGCCTCGGTGGCAATTGAGGTTCGCGGCAGAAGCTGCCCCTTGGCCAGCCGGTGCAATAGGTTTGCGCGTTTTGGCAGGGAACTCGGGTAGAGATTGCCTGCCAGGGTGACCGGAATCGCTACGGGCGTGAAGTCGCTCTCTTTGAGCTGAGACCCCGAGGCGATGTCTCGGTTGGCCACGAGAACTGAAACCTGAGGACTCGTCGGCCAAAGAACGAAGACAGCGACGGTGAGACAAACAGCAAGAGGTACAGCAAGCCAAGTAGTTCTTTTTCGCCCTAGTCGTTGAACTTTCTGCATTGGCACATAGTGGCAGATATCATTTTGGCGGGAGCAAATTGTCCACAGGGTGAATTTGGATGCTCCTGATCTGCGCAACCGGAATCGCTAGGTCGTGGAAGACCAGCAACCCAGAGACCGTATAACTCAAGAAGCCTCTATGCTCGCCTCCCACTGTAAAGACGCGCAACCATGCTCCCGCGAGTGGTTTTAGGCGTTTGGTGACGGTGAGACCGTCCACCACGCTCTTGCCTTGTTCGAGTCGAATCTGGCCGATTGTGCCAAACGGGTTTATTTGCCAGATAGATGTGCCACTTATGAAGCCGGCGAAGTGCTGTTTGCCAAAGTGAACCCGTTCGAAACCCACAACTGAGCATTCACTTAGAGAAGGAGGTGGAACCTGAAGGGTAGCGAACCTAGCTTCGAGGTCGTCAAAAAGGGCATCGATGCTCATGAGCCGATTTCACAGCATCTCGCAAACCTTCAAGAGTTATCCACAACTAACTTGGACAGTTATTTACAAAAATCGACACGGCACTTATCTTTTTGAAACCTTCCAAGAAATGAGGTCAAGATGAGCAAAGTAGCAGCGCAATCCCGCATTGAAGTCAACGAACTACCAGATCCAGTCGAGCAACTGAAGTATCTCGCTCCGGCCGTGGTCGAAATTCTCGAAGGTGTTCGGGGTGTCAATCAGTTGGGCGGTTTGGTTACCGAGGAGATTTTTCAGCGAATAAAGTCACGTTCAACCACAATTGCCCGGGATCGTTTCTCTAGCTCCATCAAGAAGCCTTGGCCAAACATCAAGGTAACCCGCCTGCATCACGAATACACCCGAAACGACCTAGTACAGGCGGTCATTTTGCTGACTACCGGCAATAGGACGCGCGCTGTTGCCATTCGCCTTGAAGGCCGAAATCATCGGTGGCTGGCCACCGCGATAACTGTGCTCTAGTTGTTCTTGAAGAACGAGCTACCCTGGCCGCTTGCCTTGGGTGGCTGAACCTTCTGAACCGGCTCAACAACTTCGGCGTCGCCGTCTTCGCTCGGAGCGGAGTAGGTGAGGTTTGAGGTAGTTGTCGGGGCGGGCTCAACCTGAACTTCGATGTTGAACAGATACATGATCGACTCTTCGCGAATCTGACCCATCATCTGTTGGAACATCACGAAACCTTCGCGCTGGTATTCGACTAGCGGGTCACGCTGAGCCATAGCACGAAGGCCGATGCCTTCCTTCAGGTAGTCCATCTCGTAGAGGTGTTCACGCCACTTGCGGTCGATGACCGACATTACGACGCGACGCTCAAGTTCGCGCATAGCCTCTTCGCCGATTTCATCCGCGCGCTTTTTGTAGGCGAGGCGGGCGTCGCTGAGCAACTCATTGGTCAACCAAGCCTTGGTTAGCTTGGAACGGTTACCGGCCTCGGCTAGAACCTCAGAAATCTCGATGCCGACCGGGTAGATGGTCTTCAACTCTGCCCAGAGTGCGTCTAGATCCCAGTCTGCGCCACCGTGCTCGAGCAGGTGGTTGGACACAACGTCTGAGATGACGGCTTCCAGGAAGGTGTCGATGCGGTCGGCGATGTCGTCGCCCTCGAGGATGTGACGGCGGTCGGTGTAGATTGCCTCGCGCTGGCGGTTTAGGACGTCGTCATACTTGAGGACGTTCTTACGCTGCTCGGCGTTGCGGCCTTCAACCTGAGATTGCGCGCTGGCAATTGCTCGGCTCACCATCTTCGACTCGATAACCGACTCATCAGGCATGTTTCGGCTGTTCATGATGTTCGCTGCGGCGCCCGAGTTGAACAAGCGCATCAGGTCGTCTGTCATGGAAAGGTAGAAGCGAGACTCACCGACGTCGCCCTGGCGACCTGCGCGACCGCGAAGCTGGTTGTCGATGCGTCGAGACTCGTGACGTTCGGTACCTAGAACGTACAGGCCGCCGACTTCGAGAACCTTTTCGGCTTCCTCTGCGACCTTCGCCTTGATTTCTTCGAAGGTCTGGGCCCAGACTGCCTCATACTCGGCCGGGTTCGCTTCTGGGTCGAGGCCCTTCTTGCCTAGTGCTTCAACCGCTAGGAACTCGGCGTTACCGCCGAGCATGACGTCGGTACCGCGGCCGGCCATGTTGGTGGCTACGGTTACAGCGTTCAGGCGACCGGCCTGGGCAACAATTGCCGCCTCACGGGCATGGTTCTTTGCGTTTAGGACTTCGTGGCGAACACCGCGCTTGGCGAGCAAGCGAGATAGGTATTCGCTCTTCTCGACGCTGGTGGTTCCGACTAGAACCGGCTGGCCTTTAGCGTGACGCTCCGCGATGTCTTCGACGACCATCGCGAACTTGACCTCTTCGTTCTTGTAGATCAGGTCTGGCTGGTCGATGCGAACCATCGGCTTGTTAGTAGGAATTGGCACGACACCGAGCTTGTAGGTGTTCATGAACTCGGCAGCCTCAGTCTCGGCGGTACCGGTCATGCCGGCGAGCTTGGAGTAAAGGCGGAAGTAGTTCTGCAGGGTCACGGTAGCGAGAGTCTGGTTCTCGGCCTTGACCTCTACGCCTTCCTTGGCTTCGATTGCCTGGTGGATGCCCTCGTTGTAGCGACGACCGGCCAGGATGCGTCCGGTGTGCTCGTCAACGATCAGGACTTCACCGTCCATTACGACGTAGTCTTTGTCGCGCTTGAAGAGAGCCTTGGCGCGGATCGAGTTGTTCAGGAACGAGATCAGCGGGGTGTTCGCCGACTCGTAGAGGTTCGAGATACCTAGATAGTCCTCAACCTTGTCGATTCCGGCCTCAAGGATTCCGATGGTGCGCTTTTTCTCGTCAACTTCATAGTCAATAACTGGCTCGAGCTTTTCGGCAATCTTGGCAAATTCGGCGAACCAGCGGTTGGCATCGCCCGAGGCAGGGCCCGAGATGATGAGCGGGGTTCGGGCTTCGTCGATCAGAATCGAGTCCACCTCGTCAACAATTGCGTAGAAGTGACCGCGCTGAACGAGGTCGCTCTTGGTCCAGACCATGTTGTCGCGCAGGTAGTCGAAGCCAAACTCGTTGTTGGTGCCGTAAGTGATGTCGGCTAGGTATTCTTCACGACGAGCGGCTGGTTCCTGGCCGCTGAGAATGCAACCAGTGGTCATGCCGAGTGCGCGGAAAACGCGACTCATGAGCTCACTCTGGTAGCTCGCTAGGTAGTCGTTGGTGGTAACCACGTGGACACCGCGCCCTGCGATGGCGTTTAGGTAAGCCGGAAGGGTGGCGACAAGGGTTTTACCTTCACCGGTCTTCATTTCGGCAATGTTGCCGAGGTGGAGAGCGGCTCCACCCATGATCTGAACGTCGAAGTGGCGCATGCCTAGGGTGCGCACCGAGGCCTCACGGACTGCAGCAAATGCCTCTGGCAGCAGGTCGTCTAGAGTTTCGCCAGCCGCATAACGCTCGCGGAGCGCAGCTGTCTCGCCACGGAGTTCGTCATCGCTTAGCTGCTTGAAGTCCTCTTCGAGGGCGTTTACAGCACTGACGTAGTTGCGAAGCTTTGCTAGAACGCGGCCTTCACCGGCGCGTAGAAGCTTGTTGATGACTGATGCCAAGGCACAACTCCAAACGGTTTTTGTCTTAGCTTCAATCCTAAACGCTGGCGTTAGACCAGAGCGATTACACCGTAGTTCCAGCCCCTGCGCTTATAGACAACGCTGGCTCGGTTGGTGGCAACATCGTGGAACAAGTAGAAGTCGTGACCAATCAGTTCCATAGCGTCGATCGCTTGTTCAGCGGTCATCGGCTCGGCGTGGAACTCCTTGCGGCGAATGACTACCGGGCTCTCGCCTAGGTCAACCGGCGACTCTTCAGGCGCGATGCCGAGCAGGAGTTCGGCAGGTGCAGGAGTGACGTCTAGCTCGGCAAAGTCGCTCGAGGTTAGCTCTGAGACTCCGTGGCTACCGTGCTGGCCGCGGTGCACTTTGCGCTTGTCGCTCGCTCTGCGCAGGCGCTCAAGTAGTTTGCCGTGGGCAATGTCGAAGGCTGCGAACTTGTCTTGGGCGTGAGCCTCGGCTCGAATCACCTGACCCCCACCGTAAACGGTGAGCTCCACCTGATCTTCGGTGCCTGAGGTGCGCGAATGATCTATTCGGGTTACTTTCACGAGAAGTTCGGTCGCTTTGTGCAAAAGGTGGTCAACCTTTGCTGCACGTTCGTCAACATAGTCGCGAAAGCGCTCCGAGACGGTCAGGTTTTTGGCGGAAATTCGTACTTCCATGTTGTCCTCCGACTCTCATGGGGTTTTGCAACCCGTGACGCAACCATAAACCTTTTTGGCTGGCAATCAATCGGTTTTCAATAAAGTTTCAGCAATCGTGAGGAACCCGAGGACTTGATTACCCGCGGCTTTCATGGCCCTCTCTGCCTCACGAATCGAGGCGCCGGTGGTTACCACGTCGTCAACGAGCACGACGAGTTCGTCGATGGGGCGGGCGAGCATAGAGCCGGCCAGATTTGACTCTCGATCGGCGCGCGCTAGCGAACTTTGGTCGGAAACCTTCCGAGAGAAGACCAACGCGGATCGGGCCTTAGCCCCACGCCTTCGAGCCAATCGCTCGGCTAACAGCTCAGCAGGCACGAAGCCCCTGCGTCTGGTTGCCGAGGCCGAAGACGGCAAGCCGACTAGAACGGCACCTGGTGGAACCGGAAGCAAATCCAAGGCGGTGTTGAATTCGCTTAGGAGAGCGGAGCGGCCACGCTCTTTGAAGGCGTTGATGGTCTTCATGACCACGTCCTCGTAGTCGAGTGCGGCTATACCAATCACCCCGCGATCAACCTTGCGAAGTCTGGGTTCGAGCCCGCTTCTGCAGTTGGGGCAGATAATCGGGCCCAGTTTGTTGCAACCCACACAGAGGCTTGGCAACAAGGTGTCGAGTAAGTTCATCGGGTGATTCTGCTACATGGCAGGGCCGAAAACGGGGGTTGTTGAAAACTAGTTGCCGGCGAGGTGCATGGCAAGCACCGACTGGGCGATGGTTGACCAACTCGAACCTCGAGCCTGAACCACGTTGCCGTTTGGCTGAAGAACGAACATTTGGCCGGTTCCGTTGACCACAACCGACTTTGCCGCCTCGATCGAACGAGCCACGGTCAATCGGCCACCGACGGTTACGAGGCAGGGAATGAACCCTCCCTGTGCTGAGGGGGCTAGCAGGGCGAGAGTGGTGCTGTCTGCCCAAGAGACAGTTGATACGTTGTCTGGGGCGCTGGTGACCCTGAGTGGCTCACCCAGAGCGATCACGCGAGCCTTGCGGTCGCGCTCGATCGGGTAGACATAAGTCAGTCGGGTTTCGCCCACCTGATAAACCACTGCGACTCGAGCTCCCTCGCCCGAAACCGAGAAAGACAAGGGAACACCATCCGGCACCCAGTTGTTTCGCAAGACGGTTCGCTCGTTGCCGGTCACAACAAACGGCGAGCGCGCAGCCGCCGTGAGCGTCCAGAGCGCACCCTGCGGGTCGAAACTTGGGGCGAGTTGGTTTGGCCTGCCGTCAATCAAACGACCCTGGTCGTTGAACTCTTGAAGATCGAAGAGATACACGCCCGAGGCGTTCAGAAGTGCGACATGAGATTCCTGATGAGAAATCGCAAAATCGGTTGGACGAAGGCGGCCGACCTTTGGCTCGGTTCCAGAAATGGCTTGAGCACCGCTGAGGTTTAGCCGCACCAGCCCTGTGGATGTCAAAGCTATCGGTGAGGTGCCGGGAACCGGTGGAAGCCCATCGGCGAAGTTGGAAATCTGTTGCGGTGTGCGCTCAATCGAGATTTCCACGCTGGTTACGTCAACAAGTTGCTCGAGCGTTGCCGAGATTTGCGCTTTCATCTGCGGTCGACGAGCATCGGGCACTCGCAGAGCGGCCGAGCTGAGGTCAACTTGAGCAACCCCGTTGACAACGGTGACCGAGTTGATGTTTAGGCGTGTGCCCGCTGGGATCACATTTACTACTGCAGGTTTGAGCCAATCGCTCGGACCCTTAAGCAATGCGTTCAAAAGTCGAGTACCGGTGGAAGCTCTGGAAGGGAACCACCTCACCTCTGGCACGAGGTAGCTGAGGCTCGGATCGAAGAAATAGAGTGAGTATGCCCTAAACAACACCCGGAAGTTTGGGCTGATTACCAGAGTTTTATTTGGCGCTTCCGAAATGCGCCACTGCCCACCTACCAGAACAAACTTGAAAGTCGATGTTCGGGTAGAGCCAGCTGGGAGGTCGGAGTAACGGCCATCGGCGTCAATTGATGCGGTGACACCTACTGTGACGCGATACTCGCGCTCGGTGACCTTGTAGATCTCAGGTGTGCCCTCCTGAATCAGAACTTCCTCATTTGGCTGCCACTTCGTCGCAAACGACTTCGTGAGATATTCACGCGCTACGGCGTAATCGTTCTGTGGGCCGTTACCGGAGTTCAAGAACCCGGAAAGAACGGCCTCCTGAGAAGCTCCTTCATAAGGGCCGGTTTGCGAGTAATAAACCTCGTCGCTGTTCAGCCCAGAGGTGACGTCTGGGCCTACCCGAACCGGAGAGTTCTGCGGAATCGTGGCGCAACCCGTTAGAGCCAAAAGCGCAGCGAGCGCTGCAGCAAACCTAAGCCTTCTCATCGGGCACCGCCAATGGGAGAGGAGATTGGGTGAATAGCACCGATTGACGCCTCGGCAGCGTCAGCCTGAAAGTCGTGCCCTTGTTTGGCTTAGAAACAACTTGGAGCCAACCGTTGTGCAGCGAGGTGTCGGCCTGCGCGATTGACAACCCTAGGCCTGTTCCGCCAGTGGTTCGCTGGCGAGCGGGGTCTGCGCGCCAGAAGCGGTCGAAGACTCGAGATACCTGGGTTTGGGTCATACCGACTCCGTGGTCGGTCACTGTTACCGCGACGGCCGTCTCATTTTGCGCCACCGAAACTGAAACCGGCTTACCCTCACCGTGCTCTAAAGCGTTGGAGAGCAAGTTGCGCAATACGCGTTCGATTCGACGTGGGTCAAACTCCGCCTCTACCGGGCCATTTGGAATGTTGACCTGCAGTACAGATCCCTTGGCGTCCGCCAGCGGTTGGATGTGTGCGAGAGCCAGGCCAACTACACCGTTTAAGTCTTCGACTTCAAAATCGGCATTCACAGACTTGGCATCGAAGCGTGAAATTTCGAGCAGGTCGGCCAGGAGGTCCTCGAAGCGTGTGATCTGGCCGGTGAGCTTATCGAGATTGCGAAGAGCCGAAGGGCTCAGCTCATCACGCCTGGCCTGGAGCAACTCTGCACTCAGCTTGATTGTTGTGAGCGGGGTTCGAAGTTCATGCGAGACGTCGGACACAAAGCGCTGCTGCATCTGCGACAGCTTTGACAGCTCATCGATTTTGCCCTTCATGCTGTCGGCCATTGTGTTGAACGACGCACCGAGAGCGGCGATGATGTCGTTTCCGTCAACTTCGAGTCGCGGCTCTAGATCGCCCGCTGCAAGCTGGCTCGAAACCTCGGCTGCCTTGCGAACGGGACTCACGATACGTCCGGTCACATAAAACGAAACCGCACCGATGAGAAGAATCAAGATCAGGCCACCGAAAACCAAAGTCTGCTGCACGAAGTCGAGTGTTTGTTGCGCGCTACCAAGGTCGTAAACCAGGTAGAGCTCGTAAGAACCAGCTATCGGAATCTCGATGTGTGAACCGACGATTAGCCCAGGGTGAGTTACTCCCCCGACGACCAGCGGCACAGACTGGTAAACCAGCTTGGACTCGTAATTTCTAACTTCTTCTCGAAGGCTCTCGGGCACGATTCCGGTGTCCAGACCCAGCGAGACTGGTGACTGAAGGTACTGGTTATTTGCCTGGCCGGGGCTGCGAAGCAGAGCCACAAGGCGACTCGCGTTTGTAGTCTTGGTCTCCAGGTTCGGAACCACGGTGTTCATGAGGCTCTGCATGGTCACTGTGTCGGTCGAACTCGAGGCCGTGAACGTGTTCTGCACATCTACAACAGCGCGCTCAGCCTCAATCAGGATCTGTTGTTGCCGGGTTTCGAAAAGGCCAGCGCCGATCGAATAGCTTAGAAAGCCACCCACCGAGACGAGTGCGCCACCACTTAGGATCACCGTTGCTGCGACCCACCGGGCTTGAAGCGAGCGCTGGAAGAAACCGAACAGCCCTCTTAAGAGTCTGGTCAATTAAGCAGGACCGGCCTTGTAGCCGATTCCTCGTTCGGTTAGCACGAACTGCGGGCTGTCGGCGTCCTCTTCGATCTTTGAACGAAGACGCTGAACGTGAACATTGACCAAACGGGTGTCTGGCTTGAACTTGTCGTCGGCCTTGAACTGGTAACCCCAAACCTTCACCAGGAGGTCTTCGCGACTGAAAACTTCACCCGGGTTCGCTGCGAGAGTTTGCAGCAGGTTGAACTCGAGTGGGGTGAGCTGAAGTCGAACTCCGTCTTTGCGAACCTCGTGGCCTGGAACGTCGATGGTGATTGGGCCGAGCGTAATGATTTCGGAACCAGCAGGCTTGGTATCGCGCAAACGAGCCTTGATTCTGGCCATCAATTCGGTGGTGTCGAAAGGCTTCTTCACATAGTCGTCAGCACCCGCTTCGAGCCCGCGGACGATGTCATCAGACTCGCTCAGAGCGGTGAGCATGATGATCGGGGTGCCGTGTGCCTGGCGAATCTTCTGAGCGATTTCGATGCCGCTGACGCCGGGGAGCATCACGTCTAGAAGAACAAGGTCTGGTTGGAGCTGTAAGAAAGTCGGGAACGCGAGTCCACCCTCGAGCACGCCGGTTGCTGTGTAACCGGCCGCCTCGAGCCACTCAACGAGCGACTCGTTGAGTTCGAAGTCATCTTCGACTACTAGAACTTTCTTCATTGGCTGCTCCTAGTACCTGTAGTGATCGACTTTATACGGGCCACTAACCGGAACGCCAATGTATCTAGCTTGGTCGTTGGTTAGCTCGGTGAGTTCGACACCCAGAGCCTTGAGGTGCAGGCGTGCAACCTGCTCGTCGAGGGCCTTCGGCAAGACGTAAACACCTAGCTCGTATTCGTCGCGCTTTGAGTACAGCTCGATCTGGGCTAGAACCTGGTTAGAGAACGAGTTGCTCATAACGAATGATGGGTGGCCGGTTGCGTTGCCGAGGTTCATTAGACGTCCCTCACTGAGAATCAGAACCGAACGACCGTTTGGCAAACGCCACTCGTGAACCTGCGGCTTGATTTCAATTCGAGAGATGCCCTCGATGCGAGAGATGCCTGCCATGTCGATCT